>CAIVAS010000124.1 GCA_903903975.1 uncultured Burkholderiales bacterium | reverse complement strand
CAGGCGGGCAGGCTCGTGTCGATTGGGCCTAAGTCTTAGGCCATTCGTCTAGGTACGAATCAGTGTGCTGGCGCCTACAAAACGCCTACAAAGCTCGTCTCCGATCGTCAGAAAAGGAAAGGCCCTGCGGGCTTTCGCGCGCAGGGCCTTGAATTGACTGGCTCCCCGACCTGGACTCGAACCAGGGACCTGCGGATTAACAGTCCGTCGCTCTACCGACTGAGCTATCAGGGAACAGCCCGCAAGTATATCGCAACTGTCATTCGATGCCAGTCAGTAACAGCCCGTCCCGGCGGATTGGCGGCAGGCACGGTAGGATCCGCGGTTGCAGACACAACATGCGGGGGACGCAATGGCATCGCACAACAAAGTGGCTCTGGTGACAGGGGCTGGGACTGGGGTCGGACGCGCTGCGGTGCTGGCGCTGCTGGGAGACGGCTATCGGGTTGTGCTGGCAGGTCGGCGCATCGATGCGCTCGAGCAGGTCATTGCCGAGTCGGGGGTCGCCGCGGGTCAGGCGCTGGCAGTGGCGACCGACGTCTCGAACCCTGAGTCTGTTGCCGCACTCTTCGAGCGCACCGCATCGACCTATGGCCGGCTGGACGTGCTCTTCAACAACGCAGGCGTTGGTGCCCCGCCGATCAACCTCGAAGATCTGACGCTGGCGCAGTGGAAGGCTGCAGTCGATACCAATCTGACTGGCGCATTCCTGTGTACGCAGCATGCCTTCCGGATCATGAAGGATCAGTCGCCCCGTGGCGGACGGATCATCAACAACGGATCGATCTCGGCCCACGTGCCGCGGCCTAATTCGGCCCCCTACACCGCGACCAAGCACGCGATTACCGGTCTGACCCGATCGACCTCGCTGGATGGTCGCAAGTACGACATCGCCTGCGGTCAGATCGACATCGGCAATGCCGCCACGCCGATGACGGCACGGATGGCGACCGGCGTGCCTCAGCCCGACGGCTCGGTTCGAGCGGAGGCGACGATGGACGTTGCGCATGTCGGCGAGACGATTCGGTATATGGCCGCGTTGCCGCTGGACGCGAATGTCCAGTTCATCACGATCATGGCAACTAAGATGCCCTTCATCGGCAGGGGCTGAGCGGCCCCCGCCGGGTCACGCCCATCTGGCTTTAAAAACAGCTAGTCGGCGATGACCGTAGCAATCGCGTCCGCGATGGCGTCGATATTGCGACTGTTGACCGAGGCCAGGCAGATACGGCCGGTCGAGATGGCATAGATGCCGAATTCATCCCGCAAGCGATCGACCTGCGGGGCGGTGAGGCCCGAATACGAAAACATTCCCCGCTGCCTGGTGACGAAGCTGAAGTCACGTTTGACGCCGCGCTTGACCAGACGCTCGACCAGGCCAGTGCGCATCGCACGGATTCGATCACGCATGACCGCCAACTCGGCTTCCCACTCAGCCCGCAGCTCGGGGGTGGTCAGGATCGCGGCGACCACCGAGCCGCCGTGGGTGGGCGGATTCGAGTAGTTGGTGCGAACGACCCGCTTGAGCTGGCTCAGGATTCGGGCGGCTTCGTCCTTGTCCTGGGCAACCACCGATAACGCGCCGACCCGCTCGCCATAGAGCGAGAAGGACTTCGAAAACGAACTCGACACGAGAAAGTCGATTCCGGACTTCGCAAACTGGCGGACCACCGCTGCGTCAGCCTCGATGCCGTCGCCAAAGCCCTGGTAGGCAATATCAAGAAACGGAACCAGTTTCCCGTCAACGCAGGCCTTGATGACCTGATCCCAGCGTTCGGCCGACAGATCGACACCGGTCGGGTTGTGGCAGCAGGCATGCAGGACGACGACCGACGCCGCCGGCAAGCT
>CAIVAS010000123.1 GCA_903903975.1 uncultured Burkholderiales bacterium | reverse complement strand
GGGGGTCAGCAATGTCATCCCGATCTCGATGCGGGCATGGCGAAAAAATCTGGGTGATGCCAGCGCGAGAGCCGCGATCTCGGCGTTTTTCTTGCGGCTGCGCCAGACCCGCTACGACTGGGTGATCGACTGTCAGGGGCTGATCAAGAGTGCGGCGGTGGCGCTGGCTAGCCGTCATGATCACCTTGCCGGACCGTCCTGGACCTCGGCCCGCGAGCCGATCGCCTCGCTGGCCTATGGCAGGCGTGCACTGGCCCCCTGGTCGATGCCGGTGGTGGCACGCAATCGGGCGATTGCCGCCGGTGCCTTGGGCTATGCGGTGGCACCCGACAGTCTGGCGAGCTTTGGTCTGGTCGCCCCCGATTACCGCCTGTCGAGCCTTGCGCCAGAGCGTCGTTATGCGGTGCTTGCGCCGGGTGCAAGCCGTCCGGGCAAGCTCTGGGCCGATGCGAACTGGCTTGAGGTGGCACGCGATCTGTCGGCGCGGGGCCTGACGCTGGTCTGGCTCTGGGGTGGGGCGGCGGAATACACGCGGGTCGCCGCGCTGGCGGCAGGATGCGGCAGCGTTCTGGATGAGGTGTCCCTCGGCGCTGCATCGACTTCACCTGCCGAGGCCGAATCGATCATCCCGCCATTCCTGTCTGTGGCTGATGCGGCCGGTCTGCTTGCGCGCGCTGATATCGTCGTCGGACTCGATACCGGCTTTACCCATCTTGCGGCCGCGCTGGGTCGTCCCACCGTCGGCATCTATTGCGACTCGGATTCGGTGCATTACGCAGTCAGCGGGGACGGCCCCTGCGCCAGCCTGGGTGGCCTCGGCCAGCCGCCTCAAGCGCAGGCCGTGCTCGACTCAACCCAGGGAATGCTCAGATGAAGCCATTGCAACTGTCCTGGAACTTTCTTCGTCGCGACTGGCGGGCTGGCGAGTTGCAGTTGCTCGCGGCAGCGCTGGTGGTAGCGGTGGCCGCGATCGCCAGCGTCGGGTTTTTCGTCGACCGGATCAAGTCGGCTCTCAATCTGCAGGCGCGCCAGTTGCTGGGTGGTGACCTGGTGATCGTCAGCACCACGCCGCTGTCGCCCGAGGTGTTCAAACAGGCTGGCGCGCAGGGCTTGTCGGTGGTCAAAACCCTCAACTTCCCGAGCATGGCGCTGGTCGAGCCAAAGCCCGGCTCGAACGAGCCGCCGGCCGCGCTCCTTGCCTCGCTCAAAGCGGTCTCCGAAGGCTATCCGCTGCGCGGTGCGGTCAGAGTCACCTCATCGGTCACTGAGCCGGATGAGCCGGCGAAAGGCATCCCGTCGCGCGGTGCGGTCTGGGTCGACCCGCCCTTGATGCAGGGCCTGGGTCTGGAGCCGGGCGGCTCGCTGATGCTGGGCGACAAGACCTTTCGCATCGAGCGACTGATCAGCATCGAGCCCGATCGCGGCAGTACCTTCGTGAACTTTGCGCCGCGCGCCATGATCGCGCTCGAGGACCTTGAGGCCACACAACTCGTGCAGCCAGCGAGCCGGGTTACCTATCGCACCATGCTGGCCGGCGATCCGCGCAAGGTCGCTGATTTCGAGGCCTGGGTCACGCCGCGCCTGGCCTCAGGCCAGCGCATCGAGACGCTCGAGAACGGTCGGCC
>CAIVAS010000122.1 GCA_903903975.1 uncultured Burkholderiales bacterium | reverse complement strand
GGTTTCGGGGCCAACCAGAACTTCCCAGGCGCCGATGAGAAGCGAACCGTGTTCATCCAGCGCAGCGAGCATTTCCCGCTGAAAGATTTCGTTGCGTTTTTCAAGCCGTCCGCTTCGCGCGACGATGAGTCGATGCTGATAGATCATGAGTAGGGCGTCAGGGACGCAGCAGGCATTAGTCGAGCATTGAGCGTCGTCCGGAAAAGGTCGGAACGACACCGGCGCGATCATAGGCGATGAGCGCCATCAGGGCGACTGACAGCCCAGACGGATGTCAGCATAAAAGCCGACCGCCTGCTGTTTGGTATTGTCGGTATCGGTCATCACCGCCACGCTCAGCACCGGGCCCGGCGCCACGCCGTAGGCCTTCAGATAGTCATCGCGCAGATTGCGCCGAATCGACTGCCACTGGCCCAACCCGTCCTGACCCGAAGACGCCACCAGCATTTTCACCTGGCTCGTATGCGCCGATGCGATGACTGTGCCAACCGGCACCTGTTCGCTCCAGACATACTCGAGCACGGCGTAAGGCGGCGTTTCGCCAGACAGGGTCCATGACAGGGCAAAGCGCCGCTGTTCGGCAACAGGCAATGACTTGATGTCGCCGTCGAAGGCCACCAGGATGCGCACCGGCGAGTCCTCTCTGTCCTTCTCGCGGTTATCCGCGCCCGGGATCAGACGATCGGTTTTCCAGCGCCAGCTCAGGGTATCGGGCGTCGCCGTGACCGGCGCCTTGAGCAGCGTCGAGTAAAGCGATGCCGAGGCATCTGCCTGTGCCCGCAGGATCGTACGATCTCCCTCGAGCTGGAACGCATAGCGGGTATCGCGCTTGAAGCGCGAAAAAGCTTTAGGGGCCCAAGGCACTGCCGCCAGACCGAAACTCAGGTCCAGCGCAACGCATCCGGGTGCAGCATGCGCGGCGACTGGCATGACCAGCCACAGCAACAGTGCAAGCAGGCTTTGTCGCCCGGCGTGAATCGGCAACATCATCGGCGAATCTCACGTGAGCCGCGCTTGCCTGATCCAAGAGTCCTTCATACGAGGCCTCCTGAAGCGGCGCACAGTGCCACAAGGCCTCTGGCACCATACACCGAAATACGGCACACCGAATCAGGAGACCCAGCATGCCTTTTCACGAGCGCGGCGATATCCGGATCCACTACGCGGAGACCGGACACGGCTTTCCGCTGCTGATCATCCCGGGCGGCGGACTGAACTCCGACATGTCCTTTCTTAAGAGCGGCCCCTTTGATCCGATGGCTGAATTCAGCGGGGAGTATCGCTGCATCACCAGTGATCTTCGCAATTCAAACGGCGGGCAGTCGTCTGGTCCGCTCGAGCCTGATCGACCCTGGGATGCGTTCACTGACGACCATCTCAGTCTCATGGACCATCTGGGCATCAAAAAATTTCTGGTCATGGGGTTTTGCATTGGCGGACCGATGAGCTGGAATTTGCTCAAGCGAGCCAGTGATCGAATCGCAGCAGCCGTGATCGTGCAGCCAAGCGGCTCGCGCCCCGAGATGCGCGACTTCTTTTATCAATCGAACAGCAAGGGCTGGGGGCCTGCGTTTGCTGCGCGCCGACCCGACATCACGCCGGCAACGATCGAGCAGTTTCTCGCGCGTATGTATCGCGCCAATGATGATTTCGTCTTCACCGTGAGCCGAGCGTTTGTGCGCGAGTGCCAAACCCCCGTGCTGGTGTTGCCCGATGATATTCCTGCGCACCCGTATGCGGTCGCCATGGAGTCGGCGATGCTCGCACCGCAATCCGAGGTCAGCCTCTATCCCTGGAAAGAGCCCAAGGAGCGCATTCCGCTGGCAATCCGGCAGATCAGATCGTTCATGCGGGCGCACAGAGGAGTCTGATAACCGGGACGTGCCGTGCGCCGCACCGCGGTTCGCTCAGCCATCAAGCAATCGCGTGAGCGCTTCGCCGGTATACGATCGCTGGTCACACCAAAAATGAGGAGACACGACGATGACGACATTCCCTCTTCCCTATGCATCCCAGGATCTCGGCGGCCAGGTCGCTCTGGTGACAGGTGCCTCCGCAGGCCTGGGCACCCGCTTCGCCCGCGTGCTGGCAGCACGAGGGGCGAAGGTCGCGATCGCAGCCAGGCGTCTGGACAAGCTCGAAACACTGGCTGACGAGATTCGTGCGGCCGGCGGCGTCGCGCTGCCACTGCAACTCGATGTCACCGACGCCGACCAGCTGGTCAACGTTGTCGCACAAACCCAGGCTCAGCTGGGCCTCGTGCAGATCCTCGTGAACAATGCCGGCATCCCCGATGCGCAGCGCGCCCACAAGATGTCGGTGGAGCTCATCGACCGGGTCCTCGACATCAATGTGCGAGCACCCTGGATCCTGTCGTGCGAAGTGGCGCGACGGCTGATCGACGCCGAAAAACAGGGGCGTATCGTGAACATGGCCTCGCGCGCCGCCTATGCCTATGACGGGCGCGGTGCGGCGCTCTATGCCACCAGCAAGATGGCGGTGGTTCGCATGACCGAAGCGCTGGCCGTCGAATGGGCGCGGTATCACATCAATGTGAATGCGATCGCGCCGGGCGCTTTTTCATCGGAGATGATGGACGGCATGCTCGAGCGCATGGGCGACATCACCAAGAATTTCCCGCGCCCTCGGCTCGGCGATCCGGCGCAACTCGACAGCACCCTGCTCTATCTGGTCTCACCGGCATCGGAGTTCGTTACTGGCACGACGGTACGCGTTGACGACGCGCAAGGCGGACGCTGATTTGCCCCGACACAAGTTAATCGAGAGGAATTGTCTTGAAGCTCTACATGGTCCCGCTAGCACCAAATCCGACCAAAGTCATGCTCTACATTGCCGAGCGCGAAGCCTTGGGCAGCCGACTCGAGATCGAACAGATCGTGGTCAACACACTCAAGGGCCGCCATCGCGAGCCCGAGCACCTGGCGCGCAATGCCTTCGGCACGCTGCCGGTCCTGGAGCTGGAGGACGGCTCCTATCTGATCGAGTCACTGACCATCATGGAATATCTGGAAGAGCGTTTTGCTGCCGATTCGCTGATGGGCAGCGACCCGCAGCAGCGGGCGCGGGCGCGCGACCTTGAGCGCGTGGTCGAGTTGCGCATCGCCATCCCCATGGGCAGCTATGTACATGCCAAAAAATCGCCACTCGGTCTGCCGCCCGACCCGGTGCTCGCACAGTCGATTAAAGACAAGCTGCAGGCGCCTCTCAACCATCTCGAATCGCTGCTGAGCGACGGCCGCCCCTTGCTGCTTGGCGATCGAGCATCGATGGCCGATTGCACTCTGGCCGCTGCTTTGCAATTCCTTCGATTCATTCAAGCTGATCTGACCGGCGAGCGGCCAAAGCTGCGGGCTTGGGATGAACGATACCGTCAGCGTCCCGCTGCCAAGGCCGTTCTGAAATGGTAGGCCCACACAAGACGCCACATTGCGTTACCCTCGCGCCCGGGGCGCACAGCTGAGCTGTCTCCACAACCTTTGCAATCAACAGGAAACTCAATGGCCTACAACAGAGCCCAGGCATTAAAGATCTGCACCGCCACCGAGATGGAAATTTTTCTTTCTTCGCTGAGCGATGCGGTTGGAAAACTCACACCGGTCCAGCTGCGTTCGCGGATTACCCGCGCGCGGACCCTTCGTGACAAGAACACCGACCTCTTCCGCCGCCAGGTTGCCGCCACTCGTGCAGCCACCGGCACGAAGCGCGGTGCGTCGGGCATTGCGAACAGTCGTACCGAGCAGAAAGCCCAGCTCTTTGCCGAGGCGCTCGCACGCCTTGAGGCACGCCAGAGCGCAATCGATGCAAAGCCGGCAAAGGCTGTCGCGAGCAAGACAGGCCGGAAAGCCACCAAAGCGATACAGGCCAAACCTGCACCCGCTGCCCCGGCAAAGCCTAAAAAATCGGTTGCCAAGCGAGTCGCTGCTAAGGCTGCCAAGCCTGCGGTCAAGCCTGCGGTCAAAAAAGCCGCGCCCAAGGCGGCAAAACCTTCCGCGGCGAAAGGGGCAAAGCCGGCCGCCGGCAAGGCTGCGAAGCCTGCCGTGGCGAAGGCAGCCAAGGCAGTCAAACCTGCCGCCAAACCGGCGGCAACAAAGGCGCGCAAGAAGGCGACCAGCCCGGTGCCTTCAAAGTCATTGAAAGCGCCGGCAGTCAAACTTGGCAATCCGATCTCGCCGGTGGTGAAGCTGCGAGGCAAGATCATCGGTGCTCACGCACGGTCGGCTGGCGCACGCAACGAGGCACGGCGCGGCAAACGCTGAGTTGAGGCAGCGAGCCTGCGTGACTGGCGGCCTCGATCCGCACTCCCTGCCGGCGGCAGGGAGCCGGTAGCACGCCTGGCCCAATCGCAGGGATCTGCTACCGTCTTTGAAGTGAATTCGACTTGAAGGCCGCATCGATGCACATCACGCCGCTCACCCCTGCCTTTGGCGCAAAAATCGAAGGCGTCAAACTCGGCAACCTCAGCGATGCCGAGTTTGACGCCATCCAGAAAACCTGGTTCGAGCGGCGAGGCCTGCTCGCGTTTCCCGGGCAGCATATTTCGGACGACGACCTGCTGGTGTTCTCGCGCCGACTCGGCGAACTCGATTCACCACCCAACCAGGAAAATGGTCGTCAGTCGCCGGCGGGCTATCCGGATATCTATGTGGTCTCGAATGTCCTTGATACCTCGGGCCGACCGATCGGGGCGCTCGGCGATGGGGAAGCCGTCTGGCATACCGACATGAGCTACGAGAAAACGCCACCGCTGGCATCGATGCTCACCGCGCGTGAGATTCCGAATCAGGGCGGCGACACCTGGTTTACCGACATGATCGGAGCCTTCGAGGACTTGCCACCGGCACTTCGCGACGAGATGCTGGGTCGGCAGGTCAAGCATGATGGCACCTACAACTCCGGCGGCTATCTGCGAGCGGGCGTCAAAGCCGACGACAACCCGGTCACCGCCGCCGGCACGCTGCATCCGGCAGCCATCCGCATCCCTGAGAGCGACATGACCGCGCTCTATCTTGGCCGTCGACGCATGGCCTATATCGCCGGCCTGTCGCGCGACGACAGCGAGACGCTGCTCGATCGTCTGTGGGCCTATCCGGCAGCAGAGCACCGAATCTACAAGCATCACTGGTCAGTCGGTGATCTGGTGCTCTGGGATAACCGGACCACCATGCATCGACGCGATCCGTTTCCAGCCGATCAGCGCCGACTGATGCACCGGACACAGATCAAGGGCCGCGCCGCGCCGCGTGCGGCCTGATCGATCACGAGCGGGCCTGACCGACTGAAGACTCAGGGGCGCGACGACAAGTCGTCATCGCGCTCCGATACTATTCATGTTTTTCGTCCGACAGATCAGGGAGCAACAGCATCTTGGACATTCGCAGGCTGATTGCCCCGGTACTGGCCGTGGTCTTGCTGGCCGCGGTTGCTGCTGGAGTCTGGTACTCGAATACCCGCGTGCGCGACGAATCGGTCGCCACCGAGGCTGCGAAAATCGAGCGCGACAAGCAGGTCAGCCTGCGCGGCCTGATCGGGTCAGAAAAGGAACCCTTCTTCGCCGATGCGAGGGTGCAAAAAGCACTCGCTCTGCAGGGCATCACCGTCAACGTCGAAAAGGCTGGTTCGCGCGTTATCGCCAGCCGATATGACGCAAAGACATTCGACTTCGGCTTTCCGTCGGGGGCCCCGGCCGCTCAGCAGTTACGCTCGCTCTCCAAGGCAAGCAATGTCTTTACGCCGTTCTACACGCCCATCGTTTTTGCTAGCTGGCGTCCTATCGCCGAGATCCTGGTTGCCAATGGCATGGCGGCAAAGCAGGGAGACTTCTATTACATCGTCGATCTGCCTGGCCTGATGGCCGCAGTGGAAAAGGGCACACGCTGGAAAGAATTGAAGTCGAGCAGCGCATTTGCCACCAGCAAATCGGTGCTGATCAATTCAACCGATGTTCGAACCTCCAATTCGGCGGCCATGTTTCTGTCGCTGGCCAGTTATATCGCCAATAGCCAGCAGATCGTACAAAGTCAGGAGGATGTCGATCGCGTCATGCCGATCGTGGCGCCACTCTTTTTGCGGCAGGGTTTTCAGGAACAGTCTTCGGCCGGTCCATTCGAAGACTACCTTGCGCTTGGCATGGGCAAGGCGCCGCTGCTGGTGGCTTACGAGTCACAGATGGTCGAGTTCTGGCTCAAGAACCCCGAGCGCCTCAAGGCCGACATGGTTCTGCTTTATCCCAGACCAACCGTTTACTCCAAGCATGTCCTGGTGCCCTATACGCCTGCAGGCGCGCGACTTGGCGCTGCGCTCGAGAACGATCCTGCGCTGCGCGAGCTCGCACACGAGTACGGCTATCGCACCGGCGGTGACATCAAGGGTCCCGAGACTTGGGCGAAGCGAGGCGTGAAGGTTCCTGAAGTGCTGGTCGATGTGATCGATCCGCCCAGCTACGAATGGCTCGAACGAATGATTACGGGCATTGAAGCCCGCTTCAAATAGGCAGAGGACTTCCCATGAACACTCCCTCCCAGAACCCTTCCGAACTGCAAGCGCCGCAGGCGTTTTCGCTTGAGCCGCCTGCCGCTGTCGCACCGGTCGCCATCGAATCAGCCAGCGGCAAGGTACGCCTGAAGCCCGAGGACGTGGCTGAACTCGACACGCAGGTCCGTCAGTTCATCGACGACATCACTGCGCATGACAGCCAGGACCCGGTCTTCAAGCAGGCGGTCGAACGAATTCACTCGATGGGCGTCAAGGACATCGAGGCCTCGGCGGCGGTCTCCAACCGCATGCTCGATCGGCCGGTCAGCGCCTTGAACAACGGCTTGTTCGACAAGGGCGCCGAGATCGGCAAGTCCCTGATCGACTTGCGTCGCCAGATCGAGGAGCTCGATCCGTCCAGGCAAGGCGACCTGTTCTCGGCGCGCAAGCTGCTCGGCATCATTCCATTGGGCAGCAAGCTGGCCGACTACTTCGACCGCTACCAGTCTTCGCAGTCGCACCTGAACGCGATCATCGAGTCGCTCAAGCGCGGCAAGGACGAACTGCTGCGCGATAACGCGGCGATCGAGCAGGAAAAGATCAACCTCTGGACCCTGATGGAACGGCTGGAAAAATACGTCCACATCGGCAAGAAGCTCGACACCCAGCTCGACGCCAAGGCGCGCGAGCTCGAGGCCTCCGATCCGGAGAAGGCTCGTGTAGTGCGCGAAGAGATGCTTTTTTACACGCGCCAGAAGGTCACAGACCTGCTCACACAACTGGCCGTAAACATCCAGGGCTATCTCGCGCTCGACATGATTCGCAAGAACAATCTCGAGCTGATGAAGGGCGTCGATCGGGCAACCACAACGACCGTGGCCGCGCTGCGCACGGCGGTGATCGTCGCTCAGGCGCTGTCGAACCAGAAACTGGTGCTTGACCAGATCAGCGCACTCAACACCACGACCGGCAATCTGATTGCCGCGACCAGCGAAATGCTGCGCGACCAGAGTGGCGCCATCCATCAGCAGGCTGCCTCCAGTACGATCGAGATTGCCAAACTGCAGCAGGCCTTCGCCAACATCTACCAGACGATGGACGCGATCGCCGACTTCAAGACCAAGGCCCTCGACTCGATGCAGACGACGGTCGCAACCCTGAGTGACGAAGTAGCCAAAAGCCGCACTTACCTCGACCGTGTGCGTCAGCAGGAGTCGATCGCCGCCGTGCAGCAGCCGCGCGGAGAGGTATCGCTGTGACACCAGCCGGGCGCCGCATGCCGCTCAGGCTGCTGTTTGCCGCTGTGCTGGCGCTGGCCATGCTTGCCTGCAGCAAGCGCGACGAGCCGCCGGCGGGCGTGCAGGCGCCCATTTCGACTCGCGAGGTCTTCACCATTCTGGCCGGATCGGAGCTGAAGGATCTGGAGGCCGCCATCGTCAGCACGGCCAGTGCCGCCGGGGTAGACCTGAAGCTGTCCTACGCCGGGACGCTGGATATCGTCGAACGAATCAACGCAGGCGAGCGCTTCGACGCGATCCTCCCACCTAATGGCGCGTACCCGGCTCTGGCGCTGCAAGTCAAGCCTCTGGCTCGCGAAAAACTTTTTTACTCGCGTATCGCACTCGGCGTCAAAGCCGCCAAAGTGACCGAACTTGGCTGGAATGCAAAGCCGCCCGGATGGGCCGAGATCGCCAAGGTCGCAGGTGCCGGCCAACTGCGCTACGGCATGACCAACCCGACCAGCTCGAACACCGGCATGAGCGCGCTGTTCGCGGTGGCCTCTGCGCTGGCAGGCAAGACCGAAGACCTTGACACACGGGATGTCGATGAGAAGCCACTGCGGGCCTTTCTGTCGGGCCAGAAGCTGACAGCCGGCAGTTCGGGCTGGCTGGCGCAGGCCTATGCCGCGAATCCTTCGGCCATCGACGCAATGGTCAATTACGAGGCGGTGATCCTGCGCGCTAACGAGACGCTGGCGCCGGCCGACAAGCTGACCCTGATTTATCCGCGCGACGGCATGATTTCGGCCGATTACCCACTGATGCTGCTCAACAACGACAAGCGCGATGCCTACACCAAACTGGTCGCCGCCTTGAAGGCAGTGCCGTTTCAGCGCGACGCCCTGTCGGCTGCCTTCTTGCGGCCTGCCAATCCCGATGTCGCGCCGACCGGTGCCTTGCCCCTCGCTACCGTGTCTGAACTGGGCTTTCCGAACCGCCTCGAGGTGATCGATGCCGTGCTGGCTGCCTACCAGGCGCAATGGCGCAAGCCGGCAACGTCCATTTTCGTTCTTGATGTCAGCGGCTCGATGCAGGGACCGCGGCTGAGTGCGATGCGCGATGCCTTGAAGGGGCTGACCGGTGCGCAGACGTCGAACAACGCCGCAAGCGCCAGCAACCGTTACAGCGCCTTTCAGAGCCGCGAGCGGGTGGTCCTGATCACCTTTGCAAGCCAGGTGTCGGCACCGGTCTGGGTGCGCTTTGAAGCGGACAAGATCGACGCGGCTCGCGCGTCGCTTCGCCAGCAGGCTGATGCGATGGTGGCCGACGGCGGAACGGCTATCTACGCTGCGCTGGTGGCCGCCGAAGAGCTGGCCCGCCAGGAACTCACGCGGGAACCCGATCGTCTGGTGAGCATCGTGTTGCTGACCGACGGCGAGAACAATGCCGGCATCGGTCTCGACGACTTTCGTGCCCGCTATGCAGGCGGGTTTGCCGCGCGCATCTTTCCCATCCTCTTTGGCGAAGGCAATGTTGCCGAGATGCAGCAGATCGCACGGCTCTCGGGCGGGCGTGAATTCGACGGACGCAACTTGCAGCTGCGGCAGGTCTTCAAAGAAATTCGCGGCTACCAGTGATGCGCAGAGCCCGATCGGCACATCATGGCTGAGCGCACGCTGAAGATGCGGGCATTGCTGTTCCTTTACAGCACGGCCAATATTTCAGGCTGCGCACTCGCGCTGCTGGGTCCCGCCTTGCTGTTTGCCGGCATTATCGATAATGGTTGGATACTGATCACAGCCGGCTTGTATGCCTCGGGCTGGCTGTTAGGTCGCAAGCCTGCCGAACTCGAGCGTCACATCGAGGACAGCCTGAGCCTGGAGCAGATGCTCGAGCGTCTGGACCGGCTGGTCGCGCAGGCCCAGCCACACCTGACTGACGACATGCGCAAGCGTCTGGACCGCGTCCGCGAATCGATCGGCGAAGTCTTGCCACGCATTGTGGGTGCGCGGTCGCATGATGACGATCTGTTCACCGTGCGCGAGACGGTGTTGCGCTATCTTCCAGAGACGCTGGCGAATTACGTCGCGCTGCCGCCCGCCTTTCGGATGACGCATGTCCTGAAAGATGGCAAGACTGCCCGCCAGCTACTCGACGAACAACTCGCCCTGCTCGATGACAAGCTCAAAGAAGTGGTTGCCAATGTCGCTGCGAGCGATGCAGGCGCGCTGATTGCAAATGGCCAGTTTCTTGAGATGAAGTTTCGTCAGCCCGACTTCCTGCAGCGCTGACGGCATCGACTGCTTCACCCCTTTAATCCGACGGTAATCACCTCATGCGACATCTTTTTTCAATCCGGGCACTCACCCTTTCAGCCCTGTTGGCCGCTGGCGGCGGCGGCCTCGCCCTGGCCCAACCCGCCGGTGCGCCATCAGCCCCGTGGCCACGCGCCGCGCAACTCTCCGGCGGCGCGGCCATGCTCGTCTACCAGCCACAGGTCGATGCCTGGGACGGCAATCAGATACAGCTTCGTGCGGCGGTCTCGGTCAAACCGGCTGGCTCGCAGGCGCAGGTTTTCGGGGTGGTGCTTGCCACTGCGCGCACCGCGGTCGATCGTGCTGCGCGCACGGTGCTGATGAACGATGTCGAGATCACCAAAATTGACTTCCCGTCGCTGCCCGACCGTGGCGCTGCCTACGGCGCTGAACTGAAGACCAAGGCGATCGGCAGCGTGCGTACGCTCTCGCTCGACAAGGTTGAAGCCTCGCTGAAAGCCGCAGGCGTGAAGGCACCAAGCTTTCCGGTGCAAAACAACCCGCCGCGCATCATTGCCAGCATATCGCCGGCGATCCTGGTGCCGATCGACGGCCCGGCGGCAATCAGGCCGCTGCCCGATGACAACCGCTTCATAAGGGTCATCAACACGCGCGCGCTGATCCTGCAAGGCGGCATGGGCGAGACCTTCTATCTGCATGTCTATGACGGATGGTTATCGTCACCCACCCTCGAAGGCCCCTGGCAGGTCGCGCGCAGCACGCCCTTCGGGATCGACAGTGTCGCGAAAAAGCTGGCCGCAACCGGGCTCGTCGACCTGCTCGATGGCGGCCCCAGCGCCAACCCCAAACCGTCTCTGGCCCGGGGCGTGCCGACGATCTACACCAGCAACGTCCCGACCGAGCTGATCGTCTTCAAGGGTCAACCCAATTACGTGCCGGTTGCCGGCACGCTGCTGTGGGCCAGCAACACCGGGGCGGATGTCTTCATCGACTCGGCAAGCAACAACACGTATCTGCTGCTGTCGGGCCGCTGGTTTCGCTCGGTCGGGATGAACGGGCCCTGGACATTCGTTGCCAGCAATGCATTGCCGCCTGACTTCGCGCGCATCCCGACCAGTTCACCCGCTGGCATCGTGCTGGCCTCGGTGGCTGGCACGCCGCAGGCGCAGGAAGCGGTGATTGCCAATTCGATTCCGCAGACCGCGACCGTGCCGCTGCGAGGCGGCCCGGGTTTCATGCCGAGCTTTGATGGTGCGCCGCAGTTTCAGCCGATTGCCGGCACGCCCTTGTTGGCAGCCACCAATGGATCGGTGCCGGTCATCCAGGTCAACCCGCGGTCTTACTACGCGGTGAGCTCGGGCGTGTGGTTTACCGCTGAATCGATCGCCGGGCCCTGGATGGTCGCCGTCACGATTCCCGAAGTGATTTACACCATTCCCACCTCATCGATGCTGCACTTCGTGACCTATGTGCGCGTCTATGGCTCGACGCCGGAGGTGGTCTATGTCGGCTATACGCCGGGCTACCTCGGCACGGTGGTCGAGCCCTATGGCACGGTGGTCTATGGCACAGGCTATGTCTATCCCACCTATGTCAGCACGGTCTGGTATCCGCCGCCATACACCTATGGCGTGGCCGCCGTGCCGGTCTATAACCCGGCACTCGGCTTTACCTTTGGATTTGCGACGGGCCTTGCGACGGCAGCCTGGGTCACACCGTATTACGGCGCGGCCTACCATCCCTATGCCTGCTGTGGCAGCGCCACGGCAAGCGTCTATGGCCAGTACGGCAACACCGCCTACTCGGGCACCAAGACTGCCTATTCCGGCGGAGGCGTGGCAGGCGTCTCAAACAGCGGCACCTACACCAACAAGGCCACCGGCACGACCGGCACCTACGACACCAATCGCAGCTACAACGCCAACACCGGCGTGGCCTCACAGGACCGCTCGGCGACCGCCAATACGGTGGCAGGCGGGACCGGCACGGCCACATCGGACCGCAGCTACAACACCACGACCGGGGTGGCCTCGCAGGACAGATCTGGAAGTGCGACCAGCGCCGCAGGCGGCACCGCCAGCGGCACCGCTGACCGCAGCTACAACACCACGACCGGCCAGCGCTCCGGAAGCTCCAACTTCTCGGGGACCAGTGCCGATGGCAGCAGCATCGAGCACAGCGGCTCGACCACCGCAGGCCCCCAGGGCTACAGCCACACCGGCTCGACCGACACCTACAATGCCAAGACCGGTCAGACGAAGTCCTGGGGCTCGAGTCCGCCAGAGGGTTCGCGTTATGGAGGCGGCGGTGGTGGTGGTTATGGCGGAGGGCGCGGCGGACGGCGCTAAGGCCCATCGGTTGGCGACAGCGGTCCGGTCCGTCCAACCAGACAGGCAGGCAATCGCGTTGCGACGCGTTGCCCGCCGGGCTGCGACACAAGGACCTGCGCGACAAGCTCAAGCTTCATGATGAGCTGCCGATATCTCTCGTATCCCGACGAGAGCGCACGATGCCTACAAACAGACTTCGCTGCGCGGCAGCCACCGTGCTCCTGCCGCTCGCAGCCAGTCTCGTTGCGTGTGGCGGTAACGGTGATGGCAGCAGCACGAGCACCATAGCGACCGCGACCACTGCAGCTGCGCCCACCGTCACCATGGCGCTTTCAGCAAGCAAGGCCTCGGTCAACAGTCCGGTGACATTGAGCTGGTCGTCGACCGATGCGTCCAGCTGCACCAGTTCGGACTCATGGTCGGGGAGCCAAACTATTCGTGGCAGCAAGTCGATCACGCCCGCCGCCGGCGGACAATTCAGTTACACGATTACCTGCACCGGCGCAGGCGGCGCGGTCGCAAAAACCGTGGCGCTGACGGTGCCGATACCGGTTCTGGCGACCAGCTACGAAAACAAGAACGACATCGCGCTCGACGATCCGAAGCTGCCCAATCTTCAGGACATCCCAGGCGTCACCCTCGAGTCTGGCGAACAGAATATCGGTGAGCGTGGCGTGGCCTTTGCGGATTTTCTGCAGGAAGGAGCCTTCAGCGCGATCACCGCGTCCACCTACTACAAAGACGTCTTTCCCGGCAGCAACCCCTCCAAATGGCCCGACTCGCCAGCCAAGTTGTATTTCCTTCGCAAGGACGCAGGCGGCAAATGGACCGACGTCACCAGCCAGTTGATCAAGACCCCCAGTGACCGCTCGATCTGCGTGAGCCCGGGGTTCATCGAGATTGCCGATATGAACAAGGATGGCAGGCCCGATGCGGTCATCAGCTGCACCGGCCCTGACTTCACCATCAACGGGGTATTCGATGACAGCTCGCTGCAGTATGCGGTCCTGAGTCAGCCGGATGGCAGCTATCGGGTCGTGATGATCGGCGTGCCGTCGATCTATGCACACCAGATGGCCCTGGCGGATATCGATGGCGATGGCAATGTCGACATCCTGTCGGTCGACACCGGACACTTCCACTCACCGATTGTGCTCTGGGGCAATGGCGACGGCACCATCCGGGTCGATGCGACACGCTTTCCGGCGGACATGTTCCAGAAGGCGATCTATGGCATTCGGGCCATTCCGATCAACGGCAAGATCAATGTCGTGGTCTCGGGGAACCCCACCGGTGCTCAGGCCGGCCCGCCGGCATCAAACGAATTCGGCACGAAAGTGCTGCAATACATCAACGGCAAGTTCGAGTATGTGAATGATTTGAGTGCCGGGATTCCAAAAGCCAGCGGCACCAACCTGACTTACGCCCTTGCACTCGACGCAATCTACAGCGGGGGCTATTACTATTTCCTTCGCGTCAACGGCGACTACACCGGCAGTGCCGTCGTCAAGACCGATGCCACGACCGGCGCCAGCACCCTTCTGACCGAAGTCGTACGCGGCAATGCCGCCGACACCAGCGGTGTGCTCAAACTGACCAGCACTGGCAACTTTGTCTCGCAGATGGCCAATTGCGGTGCGAACGCAATCAAATTGACCGACTACTTCCATTACCAGTGCACGTTCAGCATTTCTTTGCGATGAGCGGCCACCCCGACAGGCATCGAGCAACATGGCATCTTCAATGAGAACCGGCGTGGCAGCGAGTAGTGCAGTGCTTCTGATCGTCGCCGGGTGGCTGGGATCTGCGGCATATATCGGCTCACAGACCGAAGCAGCTTTGCAATCGCTCACAGCATCAGCTTCAAACGACGCCACCAGCTTTCAGCTCACAAACCTCGCTCATCAGAGGGGCTGGTTCTCGTCGTCGGGCACCGCCGATATCGCACTGACTGATGACTGCTCCGACAATGGGTCAGACGCCTCGGGCCCGGTCGCGAAAGTGGCGTACCGCATTGCGCATCTTCCCTTGCCGTCGGGCCTGGCCGGTTTCGACTGGGTCGCGACTCCGATCGGCGATACAGCCGAGGAACTGAGCGCATTGATCGGCCCGAACGCGAAAGTGACAGGCTCAGGGAGAGTTGCCTTCCAGGGCGATATCAGCAGCGATTTTTCAATCCCCGAACTGAGCCGCCGCAGTACTGGCCTGAAGGCATCGCCATCGGGCGGAAACATCCGGCTTGATGGACCGCGTTTATTACTCGACTGGAAACTCGATCGACTGGCAATGCGGTCGGCCGCTCAGCCAGTCGAAATGAACGGGTTGTCGCTCTCGATTGATCTGCAGGATCGCAAACTGGACACGGGTGCTTATGCCCTCAATGTCGACAGACTGAGCTTGCGGGATGGCACCGTCGAGGGCTTGTCGTTGCTGACCAAGGCAGTGGCCCGGGACGATCGATTCGATACAACGGTCACAGCCAAGGCCCGACAACTGGCCGTCGGCAATGAGGCGCTCAAGAACCTGCAACTCGAATTCGCGGTTACCGATCTGGATGCCGCCAGTACGCAGGCACTCAATCAGATATTTCGCTCGAGCTGCGGCTTTCAGCAGATGACCGCTGACGAGCAGTCACGCACCAGACAGGCGCTCAGTCGGATCCTTTCGCGAGGAATGAAAGTCGGACTCCAGAAGTTGGCTCTGGCGACTGAAGACGGTTCGATTGATGGACGGATCGAGCTCGAGATGACCCCGTCCAAAGACGAGAGGCCGTCACTCGTCAAACAGCTTCGATCAACTGGCGACATCGCCGTGTCGCTCAAGCGGCTCAGCAATGAACAGCGTCAGGCAATGCTCGATCTGGGCTTTCAGCAGGCTCAGGACAGCACGCTCAAAGCAAGCTTCGAGATCACCAGCGACGCACTCAAGGTCAACGGCAAGCCGCAACAGGGCATCGATATCGCCACGATGGCCGAAGGTCTGCACGGCGCCGATCTCGCCTTGGCATCAATGCTGAACACCGGCAGTCCATCAAAAAAACATCTTTCTGATGCGCTTGCACAAGTGCTTGTACCGCAAGCGCGCGCACCAGCCACCTCAGGCGAGGCGAATGCCGTCGAACCCGCGAGTGCTGCCAGTGCGGACATGGCACCGACCGTGATGGCAGCGACGCCCCAGAACGCAACCAACGCCCAGGCGCCCTTGCCTGACGATGTTGCGAAATTTGTCGAGCGTCGCGACCGCTGCGAGCACTTCGTCGGCGAAGAAGGTTACGACGCCGAACGCGCCGCCTTTCTGACAAAAAATATCGTCGAGCTGTGTACCGGCTCGAAAAAGCAGCTGGTCGGCCTGCGTCAGAAGTACAAAGCGAATCCCCTGGTCACGACAGCCCTGCAGAAATACGCTGTCGAACTCGATCTTCGATCGTGCACCGGCCGCTACGACCCGGCCACCTGGACCGGCTGTGTCGGCAGCCGAGCGCTGCCGAACGGTGATCGTTATAGCGGCGGCTATCTGAACGGCAAAGCCCACGGTCTCGGCGTCTATCAATTCGCCGATGGCCGGAAGTACGACGGCGACTATTCGATGGGCGTGCGAAACGGCAACGGAACCGAATACCAGGCAGACGGCTCGATCGCCCTGAGCGGACGATGGACTCAGGGCAAATTCATCGAACCATGATCGGGAGGACGCTCATCAGCCTGTTCTAGTGCTATACAGGCTGACATGGCCACGCTTTCCCGCATCTATTACGGCTACTGGCTCGTTTTGGCCGGCTTTGTCACCCAGTTCCTGTCGGTTGGTGCGATGAACTATTCCATCGGCGCCTTCATGCTGCCGATGACCACCGAGCTGTCGTGGACGCGGGCCGAATTCATCCTGCCGCGAAGTCTGGGCCAGTTCGTGATGGCCTTCACCGGCTTTTACATCGGCAGCTATGTCGACAGGCTCGGTGCACGCGCCTTCGTGCTGGCCGGTCTCATCATTCTCACCGCAGCCCTGTGGGGCCTGTCGATGATTCAGGCCTGGTGGCAATGGGTGATCCTCAACGGCATCCTGCTCACGGTCGGCGCGGCGCTGATCGGCAGTCTGGTGGTGAACGTGACCTTGTCGAAATGGTTTGTCGCCAATCGAGGCCAGGCCATCGGTTGGTCATCGATGGGCGTGTCCTTCGCAGGCATCGGTCTGACACCGGTGATCACCCGCTACATCGATGCCTATGGGTGGCGCGCAGGCTGGCAGGCGATGGCGGTGGCCACCCTGGTGCTGGCGCTTCCGGCAGCCCTGATGATGCGACGTGCCCCGGAAGACTATGGCCTCAATCCCGATGGCCGCAGCGCCGCGCAGATGACCACCGAGGCCGGCGCCCGCGCGCAGGCCGATTACGACACCTCGGTCACGCGCAGGCAGGCGCTGCGCATGCCACTGTTCTACATGCTGGTCGGCGCCTTCAGCATGTTCCAGGTGCTGATCCCGGTGGTGCTGTTCCAGACCATTCCGTTCATGACCGATGCAGGCTATTCACGCAGCTCCGCCGCCCTGATGATTACCATCGCCTCGGTTCCCGCACTCGTGACCAAGCCGATGTGGGGATGGCTGATCGATCGCGTGAACCCCAAGCCACTGGCGGCCTTCAGCGTTGCGCTCTCGGGACTGGCGCTGATCATGATCGTGCTGAGCGTGCAGGCGCGTTCGCTGAACCTGGAGTACCTGTCTTTCTTCGTTCTGGGCATCGGATGGGGCGGCGTGATTCCGATGCAGGAAGTGATCTGGGCCTCGTATTTCGGTCGTCGCTATCTCGGTGCGGTGCGCAGTGCTGCCCTGCCCTTTGCGCTGATTCTTGGCGCCGGCGGACCGCTTGCTGTCGGCCATTACCATGATGTGGTCGGCAACTACGATGGCGCCTTTATCATCGTCGGCTGCATGAGCCTGCTGGCAGGTGCGCTGATTCTGGCCTTGCCCCGCCGTTAACAGCCCTGACCTGCGGACGGGACGGTCCGCACCGAGATGGCACAATGGGCTGGATCGCCCGAATTCACAGCCAAGCGCCGCAGTCAAAGGCGCGCTGTTTACGCACAAGGATCAAGGAGACCAAGATGAACCCGACCGAACCGTCAGGCGCCGTGTCGCCAAGTTCAGCGACTGCCGAGCAACCCCTGCGCGGCATTCGTGTGGTGGACCTCACCACCGTCATCTTCGGGCCCTACGCCAGTCAGTATCTGGGCGACTACGGTGCCGACATCATCAAGATCGAAACCGAAACCGGCGACACCACGCGTGCCGGTGCCGAGGCGGTGGTCCCCGGACTGGCCAGCGGCTTTATCAGCACGAATCGCAACAAGCGCAGCGTCGTGA
Organism: uncultured Burkholderiales bacterium; assembly: GCA_903903975.1. Classification (GTDB taxonomy): domain Bacteria; phylum Pseudomonadota; class Gammaproteobacteria; order Burkholderiales; family Burkholderiaceae_E; genus UBA4615. The sequence goes on along the minus strand of CAIVAS010000122.1, from coordinate 19,542 downwards.
TCAATTTGAAGCAGGCCAAAGGGCGAGCCGCGCTGCTGCGCATCGTCGATCACGCCGACGTGGTGATGCACAACATCCGACCCCAGAAACTGGCGGCCATCGGCCTGGACCCCGCCACAGTTCGGGCGCGCAATCCACGGGTCATCTATGCGAGTCTGAACGGTTTTTCAGAAGCCGGGCCTTATGCCGGGCGCCCCGCTTACGACGATATCGTCCAGGGTATGAGCGGCCTGGCCGATCTGATGCAGCGTGCTTCGGGCCAACCCGGATTTTTGCCTACGATCGCGGCCGACAAGACCTGCGCCAACGTCGCAGTGCATGCGATTCTGGCCGCGCTGATGGGACGCGAACGTACAGGTCAGGGCTCAAGTGTCGAGATCTCGATGTTCGAGACCATGGCCGGTTTCGCCTTCATCGAGCACATGGGCGGCCAGACCTTTGTGCCCGGCATCAGCCCGACCGGCTATGCGCGCGTGCTCTCGCCGCAACGAAAGCCCTTTCGCACGCTCGATGGCTACCTTTGCCTCATGCCGCACAGCACTGCGCACTGGACCCGCTTCTTCACTGCGGCAGGACATCCCGAACTGGCAGCCGACCCGCGCTTTGCCAATCACGCATCGCGCACGCGCAACGTGGAAGTGCTCTACGGACATCTGGCAGGCATTCTGGTGACGCGCACCACGAAGGCGTGGATGGCTTTCTGCACCGAACACGATGTGCCGCACGGTCCGGTCAACAAACTGGACGACCTCTTCACCGATCCGCATCTTGATGCGGTCGGTTTTTTTCGCTCGGTCCCTGCAGGCGATGGCCATTCGGCCATGCGTCTGACCGGCAACGGCGTGCGCTTTGAAGGTGAAATGCTGCCGGTGCGGCGCGTGCCACCGCGCTTGGGTGCGCATACCCGCGAGGTGCTGCGCGAAGCGGGAATCGATGAGGCTGATATCGACGCGCTGCTCGCTGAAGGTGTGGCGCGTCAGGCAAGCGCCGACTGAGGCGACCTGAGCCTCAATTCAAGGACGCCGACCGAACAGACCCAGGTCTTTCATTTCGCGATTCAATCGACGGTGATCTTTGCGCGCGTGATGATGTCGCCCAGGCGCTTTGCCTCACTGGCGCGATAGGCAGTGGCATCCTGAGGGCTGAGCCAGAAGGTGGTCGCGCCGCGCTCGAGAAAGGCCTTCTGCAGATCGGGACTGTCGAGTGCTTTCTTGGCGAACATCGATGCGCGCTCGACGATGATCGCAGGAATCTTCGCGGGTCCGCACATCGACGTCCACGAACTGAGGTCATAGCCCGGCAGGAACTCGGCAATCGCAGGAATATCCGGCACGACAGGGCTTCGTTTTGCGCTGGTCACACCGTAACCCTTGACCTTGCCAGGGGTGTACTGCACCAGCGCACCCGGAATATTGTCGAAAATCATCTGAACCTGACCGCCGATGACATCGACCATCGCCGGGGCTGCCCCGCGATACGGCACATGAACCATGTCCACACCCGCGTACAACTTGAAGAGCTCGCCTGAGATGTGCAGCGTTGTTCCCAGCCCCGCCGATGCGTAGGAGTATTTTCCGGGATTTTTCTTCAGAAGGTCGATCAGTTCGGGGACGGTGCCAGCCGACAGGCCGAGGTTGCCCACCAGGAAATTCGGCAACGACCAGATATTCGTGATGAAGGTGAAATCTCGGTCTGAATCGAAGGGCAGCTTGCCTGCTTTCAGGGTCGGTGAAATCGCGTGAGACGAGACGCCACCCAGACCGAAGGTATAGCCATCAGGCGCAGCACGGGCAACGGTGTTCACCCCGATATCGCCGCCGCCGCCGCCGATGTTCTCGACCACCCATTGCTGCCCGGTGACCTCGCTCATCTTTGCGCAGAAAAGCCGCGACAAGGTGTCGGTTGCTCCGCCCGGCGGAAACGGATTGATGTACTTCACCGGCCGGGTTGGCCAGGCCGCTTGCGCTCGCGCCTGGCTGCCCATAACAAACGGCGCACCAACAATCGCACCGATCGATCCGATCGCGCGTCTGCGCGCTTCACCGTTTGAAGGACGCGGTGACGGCGATTCGACCGGGTCAGAATCAGCCAACTTTGGAAATTGCTGTCCATCAGCCTTCATGTGAGTCCCCTCTTGTTGTTATGAGACCGAGCTTAGGGCAATCGGCACTGGCCGTTGGCAACATATTTTTCGTACTCCGGCTCCAGCGGCATATCCATCGATCCAAGGAATCGTGCCACGCAAACATAGAACGACGCCGTCAGCGTCAACTCGACCACTTCCCCGTCGGTAAACCCGCAGGCGCGAAGCTCTGCGATTGCCTCAGGCGTGGCTGCCGGTCCGATCGACACCTCTTCGGCAAGGCGGAGTGCAGCACGCTGGCGCGCATCGAAACAATCGGCTTGGCGCCAATGCTCGAGCGCATCAATCTGAGCGCGTGACACACCCGCAGAAAAGGCCATCGGAACATGATGTGCCCACTCGAATTTTGCGTTGCACACCTGTGCGCCACGCAAAATCAGCAGCTCCCTCAGGCTGCGGGAGGTGGTCGCCTTGAGTCGCAGCGGCCAGGCAAAGGCGACCCAGGCGCGCAGCATCTCGGGCGAGTGGCCCATGACGCGATACAGATTCGGAAACTCGAAATCGGGGCCGGCCAGGGTGCGCAGATCGGCCAGGATATCGGACAGGGGCGGTTCTGTCGGCACGGCCGGCAGCAACGGCAGATGACTCATGGTTTGTCTCCAGAAGAAAGCTTGTCGTATGTTTTTTTCCGCCGGCATCGACCCGATGACGGCGTTGTCCCATTCTGCGCCGACTCGAAGCTGAATCAGCACAACGCCATTGTGATCGAACGCCACTTTGTCGACGAGCGAGGTGCTGCGATACTCGCCCCCGATCCCCTGGCAATGCATCGGGTGGAAGACATCACGACAGATACAGATGTGTATTTCAGAAGGAGACGCATCCAATGCCAGGCAAAGTCGCCATCATCGCCAACCCCATGTCGGGTCGAGATGTCCGCAGGCTGGCAGCGCGCGCCACTGCGGTGACACATGAAGCCAAGGCGGCGCAGGTTGCGCGCATCGCGACCGGTCTGGATGCGATGGGCGTTGATGAAATCATGGTGATGCAGGAGCCGGCGCGGATCTCGACCGGCGCGCTTCAGTGGATGCCATTGCGGGCCCGCGTTCGCGCGCTGCAGACCGGTCCGGTGACCAACTCTGCCGCCGATACCGAAGCCGCTGTCAGGGTGGCACGCGACGAAGGGTGTGATGTCATCGTCGCGCTGGGGGGTGATGGTACGCATCGTGTTATCGCGAAAACCTGGCCGCAGGCAGTGCTGATCCCGCTGTCGACGGGAACCAATAATGTGTTTCCTGTAGCAGTCGAGGCAACGAGTGCCGGCGTGGCCGCAGGGCTGGTGGCTTGCGGCGCAATCGCTGCATCGCAGGCTGGGGCGCGCTGCAAGTTGGTCCATGTCCAGGCCGATCGCTGGACCGATTCGGGCGTGATTGACGCAGTGCTGCTGCGCCGTGATTCGACCGGCAACATGCTGCCCTTTGATCCCGAGCGAATCGCCGCGCTGGTTCTGACTCGCGCCGAGCCGTGGGCGGTCGGCATGGCGCCGATCGGCGGCTATCTGGATCCGGTAGGTTTCGAGGACGAGTACGGGCTTGCGCTTCGCTTCGGCAGTGGCCAGACCTTGCAGGTGCCGGTATCGCCGGGCCTCTTCGGCACGGTAAGGGTCAGCGAGTGCGAGCGCCTTCCTTTTGATAGGCCTTTCAGCTTCGAAGGGCCGGGTGTGGTGGCCTTTGATGGTGACCGCCTTCATACCCTCGCGCAAGGCGAATCGGCGCAGGTCACGGTGCGTCGCGACGGCCCGCTGGTGATCGACGTCGGTCGATGCATCGGACTGGCCGCAAAAAAAGGATTTTTTCTCAGCCGGCCGAACCGATCAAGGCCAGACGAATGACGACCGACCCAGGCTACCCCCTGTTACCGCTCGATCAGGGCGCCCTGGGCGAACCCGGCCAGTCGCGGGTATCCTCAAACTGAACCTTCACACAGGAGACCTGAGACCATGAGCGATATCGCTTACCAAAGCATACTTCCGGAAGGCTGGGCTCGACCCAGAGGCTTTTCACATGCAGTGGTGGCCCGAGGCGCCACACAAGTGCGCATCGCTGGCCAGATCGGCGTGGTTCGCGGCGAGCCCTCAGTCGCGGCCGACGCTGACATGGGCACACAGTGGGCCGTAGCACTGGCTAATGTGGTCACCGTGCTGCGTGCGGCTGGCGGCAAACCCGAGCATCTGGTCATGCTGCGGGCGTATGTCACCGATATCGGCGAATTCAACCGCGCCGGCGCCGCGGTCGGCAAGGCCTGGAGCGAATCGCTGGGCAAGCACTTTCCTGCCATGACGCTGGTCCAGGTATCGGCGCTCATCGATCCGGCGGCGAAAGTGGAAATTGAAGGCGAGGCGCTGCTTCCCTGACGAGGCGCGGGCAAGCGCGCCTTGATTGCAGCACAGCTGCAAAAGGCTGGGCTGCTGACTTGGGACAGCTTACGCAAGCAAGATGGGTTCGTTACCTACAGACGAATGCCGCAGGCCAGACGAGACTTCAGACCACCCGAACGGCAGGATGCCTCTTGAGCTCAGAGAGCGATGTCGGTCACAGGGACGAGATTTGAATCTTTCACAGCCGGAGTTCAACCATGACCCAACCAACCCATGCAACTGTTCGTGATTCCAAAAGGCCGACCGCTGCAAACCCTGGTGCAGAGTTCACCGCCGAAGGGTCCCCGCCCCCGGGTCAGGATCGGCTGCGCAATGAGGCAGGATCCGAAATAGCGAAGTCGAACGGGAGCATGGTGCTCAATCTGAAGGCGATAGAGGAAGCCAAGCACGGTTTGGATCAAGGTGCGGTGACGCCGCATTTCGGCCCTTGGCGCAATGACATCATCAAGTTGCTCAACGACTCGCTAGCGACGGAGTTGGTCTGCGCGCTTCGCTACAAGCGCCATCATTTCACTGCTCAAGGCCTGTCGTCGCCCAAGATCGCAGAGGAATTCCTGGTCCACGCGAACGAAGAGACGGCGCATGCAGACATGCTGGCAAAAAGGATCGTCGAACTCGGCGGCAGCCCTGACTTTTCTCCCGACTCGCTGATGCGACGCAGCCACGCTGCATACGATGAATCGAAAGACCTGAAGGCGATGATCAGATCGAACCTGATCGCCGAGCGCGTTGCGATTGAGAGCTACAGCCAGATGATTGCTCTGATCGGCGACAAGGACTCTTCAACGCGCAGAATGATCGAGGAGATTCTGGGCACCGAACAATCCCACGCCGAGGAATTGCGGGACTGGCTTGCCGCTTGAGCTGGCGATGGGACAATGCGGTAACCGGGACAGCCGTGTGGGCGAGGCTCGCACAGCGCTTGACGCTGTGCGGTGACATGTTCATTCCGGAATGAACAGACTTCTCGCTGGATAACTTGCTGCCGCGCAGGTGTTGCTCGCCCTGGACATGCTTTGGCTGGGGCACGGTGATCAGCGCCCTATCCGCCGCTGCCGGTAAGGCCGCCTTGGACTGGGCGGCGCAGACCGGTACTCCGTAGACATCCCGCATCAGCTTGGATCGGCTATTTTGACGAGATGCCTTCGGCAATTTTGGGGGCCGACCAGCTGTTATCGCTCAGCGCAGACTGTCGTTGAATCGGGCCAGTGCGATCGAACCGGGACACAAGGTCGATTCATCGAGCCGATTCAGCGGCACGTGCGCGGTTTGAAGTGCCGCATGCATGTCAGTGGCGTTCGGATCGACGTAAAGCAGACCCGTCGCGATTTCACCTCGCTCGGCCAACTCGTGCATATGATTCATTGCACCGAGCCGATCGAGTGGGTTGTGATTGACGTCGAGCTTGCGCAAACGCATGACTGACCCATCGCCCTGAGGCAGTTCGAAGACCTCTCCCGGTGCCGGGTCAGCCACCACTTCTTTGGCCAGATCGATGAAGTCGATGCGGCTGACTGCCTCGTTGTGCGCACGGACATGGTCGTAGCTGCGCGTGCTGCCCTCGTGGTTGTTGAAGGCGACACAGGGGCTGATGACATCGATGAAGGCAGCACCACCGTGATTGATCGCGCCCTTGATCAGGGGCACCAGCTGGGCCTTGTCGCCGGAAAAGCCGCGGCCGACATAGGTGGCACCCAACTGCATGGCGATCCCCACCAGATCGACCGGCGAATCGTTGTTGACCATGCCCTTCTTGCTGCGGCTGCCGCGATCGGCGGTTGCCGAGAATTGCCCTTTGGTCAGACCATAGACACCATTGTTTTCGACGATGTAGACCATCCGCACACCGCGACGCATTGCATGGGCGAACTGACCCAGCCCGATCGAGGCCGAATCGCCGTCGCCCGAGATTCCCAGGTAGAGCAGCTCACGATTGGCCAGATTGGCACCGGTCAGCACACTGGGCATGCGGCCATGCACGGTATTGAATCCGTGGCTGGCTCCCAGGAAGTAATCAGGCGTCTTGCTCGAGCAGCCAATGCCCGAGAGCTTGGCCACCCGGTGCGGTTGCACGTCGAGTTCCCAGACGGCCTGGATGATGGCCGCGGAGATCGAATCGTGGCCGCAACCGGCGCACAGCGTCGAAATCTTGCCTTCATAGTCACGTCGGGTATAGCCGACCGCGTTCTTGGTCAGGGTGGGATGGTGCAGACGGGGCTTGGCGATATAGGTCATTTGACGGCCTCTTTCACATCAGAGCGCTGCGGTAGAGCGGCAGGCCGCCCGGTGTGGGTGAGAATGGTCTGGGTAATGAACCTGGCGGTGATGGGTGTGCCGTCGTAGTGAAGCACGCGAACCATCTTGGCCGGGTCGACGTCGAGCTCATTGATCAGCAGCGTGCGCATCTGCGCGTCGCGGTTTTGCTCGACCACAAACACCTGGTCGTGCGACGCGATGAAATCGAGCACGCTCGACGGAAACGGGAACGCCCGCAGACGCATGGCGTCCAGATGAACACCCTCGACCGATAGGGCCTCCAGCGCCTCGTCCATCGCCGGGGCGGTGGAGCCAAAGTAGATCACGCCCATTCGCGTGCGCTGGGCTGCAGCTCGCACGATCGGGGCCGGCACCATATTGGCAGCGGTCTCGAATTTCTTGAGCAGGCGCTGCACGTTATAGATGTAATCGTTCCCGGATTCCGAGTACCGGGCATAAGGATCACGTGTCGTGCCTCGCGTGAAATAGCTGCCTTTGCTGGGATGCGTACCCGGCAGCGTGCGCCAGGGGATGCCATCGCCATCGACATCCTTGTAGCGGCCAAAGTCGAAGCCTGCCTCGAGTTGCTCGGCGCTGAGGACCTTGCCACGGTCGTAGCGACGATCATCGTCCCACTGCAAGGGCTCGCACAGACGCTGGTTCATGCCGATATCCAGATCGGTCATCACGAACACCGGCGTCTGCAGGCGCTCGGCCAGATCGAGTGCGGTCGCTGAATGCTCGAAGCATTCGGCCGGATCCTGGGGCAAAAGCATCACGTGCTTGGTATCACCATGCGAGGCATAAGCGCTGGCCACCAGGTCGGCTTGCTGCGTCCGTGTGGGCATCCCGGTGGAAGGGCCGCCACGCTGCACATCGATGATCACAAACGGGATCTCGGCGAAATAGGCCAGACCGATGAACTCGGTCATGAGCGACACGCCGGGGCCCGAGGTCGCGGTAAATGCACGCGCACCGTTCCAGCCTGCGCCAGTAATGATGCCAACCGAGGCAATTTCGTCTTCAGCCTGAACAATGGCGTAGTTGGCTTCGCCGCTTTTTTCGTCGTGACGGAATTTCTTGCAGTAGGACTGGAAGGCTTCGGCAACCGATGACGACGGGGTAATCGGATACCAGGCGCATACCGTCGCCCCACCATAGACCGCACCCAGCGCCGCGGCGGCATTGCCTTCCATGAAGATCCGGTTGCCGACTGCATCGGCACGACGCACCCTCAGACCGATCGGCGCTTGCAGATGCTCGGTTGCAAACGACCGCCCTGATTGCAGCGCCCGCACATTCGACTCGAGCAAGCGCTCCTTGCCTTTGTACTGTTCGGAAAAAAGTTTTTCGACGACGCCAGCATCGACCTCCAGCAGCACAGACAGTGCGCCCAGCACCATGATGTTCTTGAACAGGGTTCGCTGGCGCGGGTCTTCGTAAGCGGCGTTGCAGATGGCTGTGACCGGCATGCCGATGACATGGATATCGTCACGAAAGGCGCTTTCGGGCAGTGGCCGCGTGCTGTCATAGAACAGATAGCCACCCGGCTCGATCTCGGCCACATCCTGCGTCCAGGTCTGAGGATTCATGGCGACCATCATGTCGATGCCGCCTCGCCGCCCCAGCCAGCCTCGCTCGGTCACACGAACCTCATACCAGGTCGGCAAGCCCTGGATGTTGGAGGGAAAAATGTTGCGCGGGCTGACCGGCACACCCATGCGCAGGATCGACTTGGCGAACAGCTCGTTAGCCGAGGCCGAACCCGAGCCATTGACGTTGGCAAATTTGATGACGAAATCGTTGACCGCCTCGATACGCTTCATACGGTGGCCTCCATGCTTGCGGTCAGGGCGCTGTCACGGCAAGACGCGCCCGCCTTGGTGGTGTTGAGCAGGAATTTCTGCATATCCCATGCGCCGGTCGGGCAGCGCTCGGCGCACAGTCCGCAGTGCAGACACACATCCTCATCTTTGACCATCACACGCTGCGTCTTCAATTGGGCGCTCACATACAGGTCTTGCGAGGTATTGGTGGCAGGCGCACTCAGTCGGCTGCGCAGATCGGACTCATCCCCATTCGGGGCAAAGGTAATCGAGTCCATCGGACAGATGTCGACACAGGCATCGCATTCAATGCACAGCTTGTCGTTGAAAACGGTCTGGACATCACAGTTGAGGCAACGCTCGGCTTCCTCATAGGCCGCCTTCAGGTCGAAACCCAGTTCAACCTCGACCTTGATGCTGGCCAGCGCTTTTTCGGCCTTCTCCCATGGCACTTTGTGGCGCAAGTCGTTGCTGACCGAGTTGTCGTAACTCCACTCGTGGATGCCCATTTTCTGAGAAACGAGATTGACGATCGGCCCGGGGCGGCGTGTGACGTCTTCGTTGTTGAGCATCCGGTCGATCGAGACTGCCGCCTCATGGCCGTGCGCCACTGCGGTAATGATGTTCTTCGGGCCGTAGGCCGAGTCACCGCCGAAAAACACCCGCGGCGCACTGACCGACTGAAAGGTCTCGGCGGTCAGGACAGGCAAGCCCCATTTGTCGAAATCGACGCCCGAGTCACGCTCGATCCAGGGAAAGGCATTTTCCTGACCGACGGCGATCAGGACATCATCGCAATCGAAGATGGCCTCGGGTTCGCCGGTCGGCACCAGACTGCGATTGCCCTTGTCATCGTAAACCGCCTTGACGACCTCAAAGCTCATGCCGGTCAGCTTGCCCTGAGCATCATGCAGATAGGCCTTGGGGACGTGATAGTTGATGATCGGTATGCCTTCATGAATCGCGTCCTCCTTCTCCCACGGCGAGGCCTTCATTTCATCGAAGCCACTTCGCACGATGACCTTGACATCGCTTGCACCCAGACGGAGGGCCGACCGGCAGCAGTCCATCGCGGTGTTTCCGCCGCCGAGCACGATCACGCGACGGCCGACTTTCTCGACATGCCCGAATGAGACCGATGCCAGCCAATCGATGCCGATGTGGATCGAGGCACGCGCCTCGTTGCGTCCGGGCAGATCGAGGTCACGACCGCGCGGCGCCCCGCATCCGACAAAGATCGCATCCCAGGGCTCGGCCATCAGGGCCTTCATCGATTCAATGCGATGGTTGCCGCGAAAATCCACCCCGAGTGAAAAGATATAGCCGGTCTCTTCGTCGATGACGGTCTCGGGCAGACGGAACCGGGGAATCTGGGTCCACATGAAGCCGCCGGCCTTTTGCTCACCCTCGAAGACCGTGACTTCATAGCCCTGAGTCGCCAGGTCGCGCGCGACCGTCAGCGAAGCGGGGCCTGCGCCGACACAGGCAATCTTTTTGCCGTTGCTCGGCAGTGGCGTTGGCATCATGGCGCGCACGCCGTCGACACCCTTGTAATCGGCCGCTACGCGCTTTAGCCGGCAGATGGCGATCGGCTCGGGCTTCGAAAAGTTTTTTTCCTCGACCCGCCCGCGTCTGCAGGCCGGCTCGCAAGGCCGATCGCAGGTGCGTCCCAGGATGCCCGGGAACACATTGCTCACCCAGTTGACCATGTAGGCATCGTCGTAACGACCCTGAGCGATCAGTCGGATGTACTCGGGAACAGGGGTATGTGCGGGACATGCCCACTGGCAATCGACGACCTTGTGGAAATACGCCGGATCAGTGGTTTTTGTTGGCTTCAAAATGCTGTCTCCCTTTTCGATTCGGCGACGACCGCCGAGCCTGCGTCTTGAATCGACACCTCAAGCAGCGCGTCTGGCGTACCGTCGCGCAGACCCGCGGGCTTGCTGACTACAGAAATCCGGCTCCGAGCCACTCGGCCACGATGGCCGGCTTGTCTGACCCTTCAATTTCGATACTGACATCCCAGGTCGTCGTCCAGCGGGTCGGCTGCACCTCGAAATTTTTCAGCCGGAAATGACCCCGCACGCGCTTGCCGCTGCGCACAGGTGCGACAAACCTCAGCTTGTTGAAACCATAGTTGACGCCCGACTTGGTGCCCTCGATCGTCGGGCAAACCTGGTAGCCCATCTGTGCCAGCAGCGACAGCGTGAGAAACCCATGCGAGATGGTCCCGCCGTGAGGGGTCTCTTTGGCGGCCCGTACCGGATCCACATGAATGAAGTATTCGTCGTGCGTGAGTTTTGCAAACTGGTCGATCATGGCCTGATCGATCGTCATCCAGTCTGATGCCCCGAAATCGGTGCCGACACGGCCGTGCATGTCATCCAGCGTGACCTTGGATCGGGTGTGAAGCGCATCCATCGATGTCTCCTGGCGGGCGCACTGCGGCACCTCGCTCGATTGTTTCGCGCACCGCCGCGCGTAGCCAGCCAGCAACGGGAAAGCCGGATCAGCGCACCGTTGACCAGACCTTATTGTAAAGCAGCCGCGCGGCTGATGAATCCTGTGCAGACCGTGTCGCCTGAGCCAGTCATGCAACCTGTGCGAGGATGGCTTGTCGCTGATCCGCTAAACCGCATTGATGATGAGGTGAGTCAACGAAACAAGGTAACCCGCGATGGCAACATTCGCGTCGAAAAGTGATCGACGCTGGATCCAAAAAGGGGGGCAGATAATGATCATCGACGTTCACGGCCATTTCACGACGACGCCGCCGCAGGTCGCCGGTTTTCGCAAGCGACAGGTCGAGTATTTCGAGCAAACCGGGCGGGCGCTCGATGAGCCACCGCCGCTGGTCACCGATCAGGAAATTCGCGCCGGGATCGAGCCCAATCAACTGCGCAAGATGAATGATCGCGGCATCGATCTGACGATCTTCTCGCCGCGTGCGATCGGCATGGACCACCACAGCGCCGACGAAGCCAGCAACGTGGTGTGGGCACGCTACTGCAATGACCTGGTGGCCCGGGCCTGTGACCTGTATCCCGATCGCTTCGCGCCGGCATGCCAACTTCCTCAGGCTGCCGGCGTGCCGCCGCGAGACCGGGTCTTCGAGGAGCTCGACCGCTGCGTGGTCGAGCGGGGTTTTGTGGCAGCCAACCTCAATCCGGACCCCAGCGGCGGACGCTGGAGCGACCCACCCTTATGGGACCGGCAGTGGTGGTATCCGCTCTATGAAAAGCTGGTGTCGCTGGACATTCCGGTGATGATTCATGTCAGTGGTTCGTGCAACCCGAACTTCAACCCGGCGGTGGCCTCGCACTATCTCAACGGTGACACGGCCGCGTTCGTGCAGTGCATGACATCGGATCTGTTCAAGGATTTTCCGACACTTCGTTTCGTGATTCCCCACGGCGGCGGTGCAGTGCCCTATCACTGGGGGCGTTATCGCGGCATCGCGCAGGACATGGGGCTGCCGCCGCTGGAAGAATCGGTGCTGCGCAATGTGTATTTCGACACCTGCGTCTATCACCAGCCGGGCATCGACCTGCTGCTTGAAGTGGTGCCGAGCGCAAATATTCTGTTCGCCTCCGAGACGGTTGGCGCCGTGCAGGGCATCGATCCCATGACCGGCCATGCCTTCGACGACACCCGCCGTTATGTTGATGCCTCACGTTGCGGTGATTCGTCGTCGAGAAAAAAAATATTTTCCGACAACGCGATCGGCGTTTACCCGAGGCTGCGTACCCACCCTGCCTGCGCCGGCTGCGACCCGCAGTCGAATGACTGACATCATTACCTTCTTGACGGAGCAGCCTCATGATCGGTCTCAAAGTGCTCAAGCGCAGGCGAGCGGTGCCTGCCGAGTTGGCGGCGCAATTCATCGGCGTTCCGGTTGCCAATGTGAGCGATGGCATGTCGCGTCTGTTTGCCGGCGGAGCGCGCCTGCGACCGATGCACAGCGGCCGCCCGATGAGCGGCCCGGCACTGACGGTGCGGACCCGTCCTGGCGACAATCTCATGATCCACAAAGCGCTGCAGATGGCCGAACCGGGCGACATCATCGTGGTGGACGCGGGAGGGGATCTGACCAATGCGCTGATCGGCGAACTGATGGTCGGCACGGCCATCCAGCGAAAACTCGGCGGCTTTGTGATTGATGGTGCCATCCGCGATGCGAAGGCGCTGCGCGAGGGCGATTTTCCGGTCTTTGCCGCAGGGGTGACCCACCGCGGCCCTTACAGAGACGGTCCAGGCGAAATCAACGTGCCGATCGCACTCGACGGAATGGTCATCGAGCCGGGCGATCTGATCATCGGTGACGATGATGGCGTGCTGTGTGTGCCCTTCGACCATGTTCAGTCGGCGCTTTCCGCAGCACAAAGGAAGGCAGCCGCTGAGGCGGCGATGGCGACGGCGATTGCCTCCGGGCAGGTTGATACCGCCTGGATCGATACGACGCTGAATCGGCTGGGGTGTCTGATCGAAGGACAGTGACAAAGCACCGTCGACCCCGATGAGTCAGGCGTTATCAGCTACGTCACTGCAGCGACGTCACTGCTGCCAGCCCCTTGATGCCGTTGCGAGCGATGGCGCGGGCGACGAAGCCCGAAGCATTCATTTCCATCACAAACGCCTTCACATACTCAGCCGCCACAGGGCGGTCGAGCGGCACACCCAGACCGTGATTCACCGTCATGAATGGACCTTCGAGCATGCGCCCCTCAGGAATCCTGTCCATGGCATCGAGCAGCGCCGGCTTCAAGCCTGCCAAGGCATCCGCTTGTCGCTCATTGAACAGATCGATCGACCCTTGAAAGCCTTTCGCGTGAACCACCGTGGCGTTGCGCAGCGTGCGAGTCAGAAAGAGCTGGTATCCGGCCTTCTCAGCCGCTGATATCCGGACTCCCGCGGTGTCGATCTGCCCGACCGATCGGAGCAATGAGGCCTTGTGCACGACATAGCTTGCTTCGATTTCAGTCATCGCCGGAGAAAACGCGATCGTCCGGGCACGCGCCGCTTCGATGGCGAGGACGGCGACATCCCAGGTGCCCCGATCCGCAGCATCGGCCACCTCGCCTGGCGTCGCATGAACAACGAAATCCACCGGCACCCCGAGGCGGGATGCCAGTTCACGCATCAGGTCTGCGGCCACCCCGCGCAATTCGCCGCTGACGGGATCCCTGGTGGTGAACAGCGTATTGCCAAGGTTCATCCCTGCACGCAGCTTGCCGGTCGGTGCCAGTTCTGTCATCAGCGTCATGTTCAGGTCCAGGTGTTCAATCGCAGATTGAGGCTGTGATCGGCCCCTTGCGGTCAAGGCTTGCTGCCCGGCTCGCCCAGGTCCCAGAACACCCCGGTCATGATGCGCAGTGAATCGCGCGCCACCGAGGCGAGAAGGTGCTCATCCGGCGCATGCTGCGAACAGGCGGCGTAGGAATGCGGAATCCATACCGTCGGCAGGCCGAGCACCTCGGCGAAAATATCATTCGGCAGTGAGCCGCCGAGATTGGGCAGGATGGCCGGCTTACCGCCGGTGGTGCGTTCGATCGAATCCGCCGTCCAGTGCACCCATGGATGATCCGGGTCCAGGCGCGTGGCGGCGAAAAAGCCATCACGCGCCTGGACCACCTGAACGGCTGCGAACCCATGGCGCGCAAGGTGGCGTCTCAAGGCCGGAACAATGTCGGCGGAATCCACGCCCACCACATAGCGCAGCTGGCAATGGGCGCTCGCCTTGGGCGGTATGGCGTTGACAGGGTAGTCAGGGTTGCCGGTAACGAAGGCCAGCACTTCGAAGCTGCTCCAACCGTATACGCGTTCGGCCGGTGTCAGGCCGGGTTCACCCCAGTCTGCATCGATGGCCGGCCCATCCGCGCCAGCGTCGACCTCCAGGCCATCGAGTGCCCGCCGTACCGATGGCGTGAGCGATGCCGGTCGCCACTCCGGCACCTGAATGGCGCCATTGGCGTCGGTGATCGAGGCCAGCGCATGCGCGAGAACGATGCCAGGATTGCGCAACAATCCGCCCCAATTGCCTGAATGATGGCCACCCTCGCGCAGGTCAATGATCAGGTCGAAATTCAGGGCACCCCGGGTGCCAAGGAAAATAGTCGGTCTGGCGGCGGCCAGTCGGGGGCCATCGGAAGCGATCAAAACGTCTGCGGCGAAGCGCTGGCGGTTTGCTTCGCACAGTTCGCGCAGTCCGGGTGAACCCGTCTCCTCGCCGGTTTCAATCAGGATGCGCAGATTGAATCCCAGACGGCCGCGCGACTGGACGACTGCAGCCAGAGCGGCCAGATTGATCGAATGCTGCCCCTTGTTGTCGGCCGTCCCGCGGCCATAGATGAGGTCGCCTTCGCATTTGACGGTCCACGGGTCGAGGCCGGCGCGCCACTTGCCCTCCTGGCCTCGAATGACATCGCCGTGGCCGTAACTGAACACGGTTGCCAGCGCCGGATCCTCGATTCGTTCGGCAAAAAGGAATGGCCCGCCGGTGGCGACCGGGTTGGAAAGCAGCTCGCACGTGAAGCCGAGCTTCTCGAGGCAAGGGCGCATCTCGCTATCGAGATAGGCATGTAAGTCGGCGCGTCGGTCAGGGTTCTGGCTTTCGGTTCGAAACGCCACTCGCCGTGCGAGGTCCGCCAGAAACTCACCACTGTCGAAATGGCGCTCGATGCTGTCGATCACTTCGGCCCGAGTCATGACACGTCCGGTTTGGCCCTGGCTCAAGGCTTCGCGCCCCAGATGGCGTCCCATTCATGCCCTGCCATGTCCAGGACTTTCCCGTCTTCCGAATAGAATTTGTTCGGTATCTGAAACATTGCGAGAAACAAGCCGCCGTTCGGAGACCAGGCACTGTGGCGGCTCCCCGCCGGACGCCAGATGAATTGCCCGGCCTTGCATTCCAGACCGGCATCGGGCCCGGTGCGATCGACCAGGTGTCCCTCGATCACCCAGGTCTGCTCGATCAGAACATGTTCGTGATCGGGCAAGACCGATCCCGGTGCCATGCGCATCAGCGATGTCGCCAGTCCGGTGGCGGCATCAAACAGCAAAGGCTTGTATACAATGCCTTCGAAGCGGGTTTGCTGCCAGGCAAGGGCATCGGTGTCGATCAATCGTGAGGCCAAGGGGCCCAGTGACTGATGCTCCGGGCCGCCTGCTTTCACTGCTGCTGTCATGCTGTCTCCGCGTTCAAGTGAGAAAGGCCGGCCATACGGATCTGCAGCGACAGGTAGCGCGAGTAGATCCGGCACTGCGCCAGGCTGCCGGCGGTAAACCACAGACCGGGTTGCCCTGTGGGGCGCCACATGTTGCGCACCTCGCCGTCATGATCAACCCCCCATACCTCGCCAACCCGCTGGGCCACGGCATCGCCCAGGGCACGCCGCACCACTTCCTGCGGGTTGTAATAGCCGGTGGCGGTGACGATCAGATCGGCCTGCATCGTCGTGCCGTCCTTCATGCGCAGACCCTGAGGGACAAAGCCGTCGATATCGTCGTACTGGATGAGCCCGACCTTGCCATCGGCGATCAGATCGGAACATCCGACGTTGAAGTAATACCCGCCACCGCGGCGCAGATACATCATCTGAAAGCCGGTATCGTCCTCGCCGGCGGTCAGACGAAAGCCTCGCGCGGCCAGGCGATCGAGCAGCGGCTGATCCACCTGACGCGACAACTCGGTAAAGACCTTGTAGGCATCAATCAGGGCCGGATAGGGCATCGCGGTCGCCAGCAGATCGCTATCGTCAATCGGCATGCCCTCGGTGTACATCGCGTATACGCGCTGCGCCTGACGCAAGCTGACCACATGGGTGGGGCTACGTTGGATCATCGAGACCTGTGCCCCATGGGCATGAAGGTCCTGAGCCACGTCGTGAGCGCTGTTGCCAGTGCCCAGCACCAGCGCGCGCTTGCCTCGCCACGCACGACCGTCGGTATAGTCGCCTGAGTGCATGACGGTGCCGGTAAAGTCCGTGAGCCCGGGCGCCTGCGGGGTTTTCGGAATGGCACTGACGCCGCAGGCGAAGACCAGATGCTTAGGCCGCATGGTTCTTACGCTGCCATCGTCGCGTTTCAGTTCAAGCGACCACCGTTGCGAATCCTGGTCCCAGGTGCCTGCGATCAGTTCGGTTCCGGTCCAGCAGTTCAGCTCGAGACTGTCGGCATAGGCCTCGAACCAGTTGCCCAGCTTGTCCTTCGGAATGAAGGTGGGCCAGGTGGGCGGAAACGGCATGAAGGGCAAGTGGTTCACATGCACTTCGTTGTGCAGCGTCAGCGAGTGATAGCGATTTCGCCAGTTGTCGCCGATGCGCGACTCGCGATCGATGACCAGCGTATCGACGCCATCGGCGCTCAGACGCGCCGCGATCGACAGTCCCGCCTGTCCGGCACCAATGACCAGCACCTCAGGGTCGTGGTCGGTGTAGTGGCGCGCCCGATTTCGCAGATCGAGCCAGTTGTCACCGCCGAATTCGCGGCTGCTGTCGAGTGCCTTGTCCCGGCTGAGTGCCCGACGATCGTCGCCATGCAGCGCTTGCAGCGCAGTCAGCAGTATCCAGGCTTTGATACCGGCCGGCCCATCCGGATCCGCGACAGCGCGCAGTGCTCCCGATGCTGTGCCGCTGGCGGTGCGAAATTCGATGATCGCCTCCAGCACGTCGCGCCCGGCGCGCTGTACCCAGCGTGGCGGCGTGCGAGCCTCAGCGCAGCGCAGCCCCTCGGGGGCGCAGGTATCAAGACACGCCCCGAGTCTGCTGGCGATCGCCGCGCGTCCGCTGACCGTCGTGATCGTGCCAGTAAACGCGACCAGATCGCGCCAATGTCCATCGGGCACGAACAGCTTGGCAGCGGCTTGCGCATCGCGTCGGGCCAACGCGGATTCGAAGGCCGCGATCCATTGCGAGGCGGCAGCCGCTGCCTCAGGTGTGCCAAGCGGCGCCTGACTTGCTGGCGCCGTCACCGACCCTTCTGTTCGGATAAAGGCAGCGGCGATCGCAGGCGCAGGGCTGCCTGAAACAGTCGATTGAAAAGCGTGTGCAGACATGAATCAGGAAGCTCCGGTTGCGGGGACAGGATCGGGAAAATTCATCAGTGACCGCGAATGAACTGGTACATCGCGGTGTGATCAGACCCGGTATCAAGCGTGTTCTGTGCTTGCTGCCATGCCTGTAGACAGGCCCTGGCAAAATCGCCCTGGGTGCCCATGCGCTCGATGAAGGCCTGGGCTGTCTGAAGGTCCTTGCGCATCAGCGCAAGCGCAAACCCCGAGTTGAAAGCACCCGACAGCATGAACGCCTCGACCTTCACGTCGGTGGTGTTGTTGCGCCCGGTGGAGGCGTTGAACACCTGGTTCACCTTATGAGGATCGATGCCGAATGCCTCGGCTGCAGTCAGCGCTTCGCAGACTGCCAGCAGACCGCTTGCCGACACATAATTGTTGAGCGCCTTGACTGCATGACCTGCACCGGCGGTACCGACATGCACCAGGGTTTTTCCCATCGAGTGGAGCATCGGTCGCACCCGCTCTACGGCCTGATTCTCGCCGCCCATCATGATCGCCAGACTGCCATCGACCGCACGTTTGACGCCGCCCGAGACTGGGGCATCCACGAAGGCCACCCCTGAGGCCGCCAGCCGGGCCGCGTTGTCGCGCGAGCGAACCGGATCCGACGACCCCATGTCGAGCACCAGCTGCCCCGCTTGAAGCGACGCGGCCAGACCTTGCTCCCAGAGCAGTGCGTCGACCACCGGACTATCGGGCAGCATGAGCAGCACCACGCCCGCCCCTTGCACCGCCTCGAGGACTGATGTGCGCGGGTGAAATCCGGTCTCGCCAGACAGCGCCGCCACGGCCGCCGGGCTGACGTCATGACCTGCGACCGAGTAGCCGGCGCCAAGCAGCCGACGCGCCATCGGCTGCCCCATCTTGCCGAGTCCGATGAAAGCGATGCGCTCGCTCACGGCTGAGTGCCCATGTCCTTGAAGACTTCCTTGGCGTTTCTGAAACTGTCGATGGCGGCCGGCACGCCGCAATAGATCGCAGTCTGCAGGAACACCTCACGAATTTCGGCGGGGGTCACGCCGTTGTTGAGGGCACCGCGCACATGAAGTTTCAGCTCATGAGGACGATTCAGCGCGGTCAGCATGGCCAGGTTCAACAGACTTCGTGTCTTGCGATCGAGTCCGGGACGATTCCAGACTTCGTTCCAGCAATATTCGGTGACCAGTTCCTGCATCGGCATGTTGAAGTCATCGGCGGCTGCGATCGAGGCATCAACATATTCAGCACCCAGCACTGCGCGGCGGGTTTTCAGGCCATTTTCAAAAGCATCACGGTTCATGGAAATTTCCGGAAGGTGGACAAGGGAATGCGGCAAACGTCACCGCTGTGCAACTCAGGGTATTTTTTGTCAGCCGTTTTGTCGATCCATTTTGCACTCGCGAGTCAGGCGATGACACTCATCAGCGCCACGCCCAGCCTCGATGAAATCAATGCGCTGCTGCCTTGAGCAGGTGGCTCAGCAGGCAACGCCCGCCTCAACTCTGCGCGGGTGTGGCAGTTGAGGCGCTTATGTTGGCGGTGGGCAGCCAGCGCAGCAGGGCGCGTTGGAGATCTGCCATCAGGACTGGCTTGCTGATGAAATCGTCCATTCCGGCTGCTTCGCATTCGCGCTGATCTTCTGCAAAAGCATTTGCGGTGACAGCGATGATCGGGCAGCGCGGGTGCCCGTGAAGTCGCTCCCAGGCCCGAATCTGGCGCGTCGCTTCAAGGCCATCGAGCTGCGGCATGCGCACATCCATCAGGATGCAATCGAAGCGCTCGCCCGATGTGCCGACGGTCACAGCCTGCTGCCCATCTTCGGCCAGCAGTACTGAGATATGGAATTTGGCCAGATGTGCGCTCATGACAAGCCGGTTCACCGCGTTAT
>CAIVAS010000121.1 GCA_903903975.1 uncultured Burkholderiales bacterium | reverse complement strand
GGATCGCACAGCCGCTTTGCGAGGCCGGGTCACCGTTGCCGGCCATGGTGAAGAGCCCGTCGATGAAGTCGGTGGGGGCCTGCGGCACAGGCAGCGGGCTCCATCGCAGCTGATTCGGCGCAGTCTCGAGACCTGCTGCCGCACCGAAGACACCGACCAGCGCGCCGTCGGCAATCCGTTTGAAAGGTGCATGCACCGACGCCGGCCGGATGCGATAGAGCCAGCTGCGCCGATTGTCGGCGCGCGGCGCGGTGAAGGCGGTGCCGGAGATCTGCTCGGCATAGAGGCCGTAAGGGCAGCGCTGCGGCGAATTGCGACCCTGCGGCAGGGCACCCGGCAGGGCCTCGGTCGCAAATTCGTTGCCGAAGCCCGACTGATAGCCAGGCTCGGGACGCTGCGGCGCGGGCGCACTCATCGTCAGAACGGGATATCGTCGTCCATTGCGTCGAAACCGCCGGGAGCCTGGGCAGGCTTGCGGGCGGGCGCCGAGCCGCCACCGCGCGAGGCCGGCGCACCACCTCCCGAGCCTGCGCCAGAGCCGCCCCCTGAGCCGCCTGCGTAGGACTCGCGGCTGTAGTTGCCCTCGTCGGCGGACGATGAGCCACCGCCCATGCCCTCGCGCGACCCGAGCAATTGCATCTCGGAGGCGATGATCTCGGTGGTGTAGCGGTCCTGGCCTTCCTTGTCCTGCCATTTGCGAGTCTTGAGTCGGCCCTCGACATAGACCGACCGGCCTTTTTTCAGAAACTCACCGGCAATTTCGGCCAGACGATCGTAGAAGACGACGCTGTGCCATTCGGTTTCTTCTTTCTTTTCGCCGCTCGCCTTGTCTTTCCAGTTGCGGGTGGTGGCGATGCGCGCGTTGCAGATGGCGCCGCCATTGGGGGAATAGCGGGTCTCGGGGTCTTTGCCGAGATTACCGACCACAATGACCTTGTTCACCGATGCCATCTTGATGTTCTCCTGGGGTGGAAATCGCAGTGGAAGAGGAGTGGAAAAAGCGTTTGGAGGGGCCGCTGCCGGGGATGCCGGGATGCCCGAGGAAGGCCTCTAGCTTACTCCAGCCATTGAGGCCGACCCTCGGCCGGAACGCCTAAGACTGAGGTGCCGGCTGCTGCCTGCCCGATGACTGCGGCCAGCGCCGCGCACCGAACGCCACCAGCAGCCAGACCGTCATGACGCCTGCGCAAAGCACGAAGACCGAGGCGCCGCCAAAACGCTGCGAAATCCAGCCACCGACCGCCCCGCCGGCGAACAGACCGAGTGCCTGGATGGTGTTGTAGATGCCGAGCGCCGTGCCGCGCGCATCAGGAGGCGCCAGGCGCGAGACCATCGAGGGCAAGATCGCCTCGAGCACGTTGAAGGCTGCAAAGAACACCAGCAGCAGCAGCCCGTAGGCGACGAGCCCGACCGGCTGGGCGGCATAGCCGAGCTGCACCGTGAGAATGAGTGCCACCGACCCGAGAAAGACCGCCCGCATCCGGCTGCGCCGCTCGCCCCAGGCCAGCGGCGGCAGCATCAGTGCAAACGAGACCATCACCGCCGGCAGGTAGATCTGCCAATGATCGGGCAAGCTCAGACCGGCCCGCTCGACCAGCCAGCTCGGCAGCACCACGAACATCGCCAGCTGCACCAGATGCAGGGCGAAGACGCCCACATTGAGCCGCGCCAGCTCGGCATCGCACAGGACCGCCATGAACCGGGTGCGCGCAGGCGCCGAAGCGCCTGGCACGGACGAGACGCGATCGGGCAGGGGCAGATCGGGCACGCCGACCCAGACGATCAGCATGCCGAGCACCGCCATCGCCGCCGTGAGGTAAAAAAGGCCCGGCATGCCGATGCGCTGGTAGAGCAGCGGCGCCACCACCAGCGACAGCGCGAAGGTCAGACCGATCGAAGCGCCCACCATCGCCATGGCCTTGGTGCGCTGCGAGTCGCGGGTCTGGTCGGCGATGCAGGCAGTGACTGCGGCCGAAATCGCGCCGCATCCCTGCAGCGCTCGACCGACAATCGTCGACACCACATCGGTGGCCTGCGCCGCCACCAGACTGCCGACGGCAAACAGCAGCAGCCCGAAGAGGATCACCGGCTTGCGCCCGAGCCGATCGGAAGCCATGCCGAAGGGCAACTGCAGCAGACCCTGGGTGAGGCTGTAGACGCCCAGTACCAGGCCCACCATCAGCGGGTCGACGCCCCCGGGCAACTGCCGCGCATGCACGACGAAGACCGGCAGGATCAGAAAGAGGCCGAGCATGCGAAACGCATAGAGCGACGCCAGCGACAGGCTGGCGCGCAACTCGCGCGGCGTCATGCGCTGGCTGGCGGGCGATGGGGCGGGCGGGTGATCGGGCAGAGTCGCCGCTGCGGCGGGCTGGTTCATCAAAACACGCGTGAGAAGCGGGGCGGCGGGCGGGGACAGCAGGCGGTCACCGCGGGTGGGGCAGCGGGCCAGGGTGCTACGGCACGCTTGAACTATAGTAGCAGGCTGACCATGCCAATCGACCCGCTCTCGGTCATCCGCATCCGCGGTGCCCGGACCCACAATCTCAAGAACATCAGCCTGGAGCTGCCGCGAAACCGGCTGGTGGTGATCACCGGTCTGTCGGGCTCGGGCAAGTCCTCGCTCGCCTTCGACACGCTTTATGCCGAGGGTCAGCGGCGCTATGTCGAGTCACTGTCGGCCTATGCACGACAGTTTCTGCAGCTGATGGAAAAGCCCGATGTCGATCTGATCGAAGGGCTGTCACCGGCCATCGCGATCGAGCAGAAGGCGACCAGCCACAATCCGCGCTCCACCGTCGGCACGGTCACCGAAATCCACGACTATCTGCGGCTGCTCTTTGCCCGGGTCGGCACGCCCTACTGCCCCGACCATCCCGATCAGGCGCTCGAAGCGCAGAGCGTCTCGCAGATGGTCGACGCAGCACTTGCGCTTGCGCCCGACACGCGGCTGATGGTGCTCGCGCCGGTGGTCGCCGATCGCAAGGGCGAGCACACCGATCTCTTCGAGGACCTTCGCGCGCAGGGCTTCGTGCGGGTGCGGGTGCGCACCGAAGGCAAGCCGGCGCGTCTGTATGAACTCGACGATCCGCCAAGGCTCGGCAAGACCGCCCGCCACAGCATCGAGGTGGTGATCGACCGGCTGAAGGTGGCGCCGGCTGCGCGCCAGCGTCTGGCCGAATCCTTCGAGACCGCCCTGCGCCTGGCCCAGGGCCGCGCGATTGCCGCCGAAATGGACAGTGGCCACGAACATCTGTTTTCGAACCGCTTTGCCTGCCCGATCTGCAGTCATGCCCTGTCCGAACTCGAGCCGCGCCTGTTCTCGTTCAACAATCCGATGGGCGCCTGCCCGGAGTGCGACGGCCTGGGCACGACGCAATTTTTCGACCCGGCGCGCATCGTGCTCTTTCCCAATCTGGGACTGGGCGCCGGCGCCATCCGGGGCTGGGACCGGCGCAACGCCTTTTATTTCCAGATGCTGCAAAGCCTTGCGGCCTTCTACGACTTCGACATCGAAACGCCCTTCGAGGCTTTGCCCGAGAAGATCCGCGATGTTGTGCTGCACGGCTCGGGCAAACAACGCATCCCCTTCGTCTATCTGAGCGAAGCCGAGGGCACATCGGTGCGCGAACATGCCTTCGAGGGCGTGATCCCGAACTTCGAGCGGCGTTATGCCGAAACCGATGCCGCGCCGGTGCGCGAAGAACTCGGCCGTTATCTCAACACCCGGACCTGCACCGTTTGCCAGGGATCACGACTGCGCCCCGAAGCCCGCAATGTCCGGGTCGGCGTGCGCGGCAAGGATGAGCCGATCTGGACGGTCTCGGGTTGGACGCTCGGGCAGACCCGCGACTGGTTCGAGACCCTCGAGTTGCCCGGCTCGAAAGCGGTGATCGGCGAGCGCATCATCCGCGAGATCGGTAACCGGCTGCGCTTTCTGGTCGATGTCGGCCTCGACTACCTGTCGCTCGAACGCTCGGCCGAGACGCTGTCGGGCGGCGAGGCGCAGCGCATCCGGCTGGCCTCGCAGATCGGATCGGGCCTGACCGGCGTCATGTATGTGCTCGATGAGCCCTCGATCGGGCTGCATCAGCGCGACAACGATCGCCTGATCGGCACCCTGCGGCACCTTCGCGATCTGGGCAATTCGGTGCTGGTGGTCGAGCATGATGAAGACGCGATTCGTGCGGCCGACCATGTGATCGACATGGGCCCGGGCGCGGGTGTGCATGGCGGCGAAGTGGTCGCGCAGGGCACGCCCGACGAGATCGCAGCCAACCCGGCATCGCTCACCGGCCGCTATCTGAGCGGTGCCCAGTCGATCGCGGTGCCGGCCTCGCGCAGACCCTGCGGCGATCGCGAACTGATGATCCGCGGGGCCCGGGGCAACAATCTGCGCGGCATCGACGTCGCGATCCCGGTCGGGCTGCTGGTGTGTGTGACCGGCGTGTCAGGGTCGGGCAAGTCGACCCTGATCAACGACACCCTGCATCTGGCGGTCGCCCGCCATCTCTATGCCTCGCAGACCCAAGCGGCGGCGCACGATGGCATCGATGGGATGGAGCACTTCGACAAGGTGATCAGCGTCGACCAGAGTCCGATTGGACGCACGCCGCGCAGCAATCCGGCGACCTACACCGCGCTTTTCGGGCCGATCCGCGAGCTGATGGCCGAAACACCGATGGCGCGCGAGCGCGGCTACGGGCCAGGCCGCTTTTCGTTCAATGTGAAAGGCGGGCGCTGCGAGGCCTGCGAAGGCGACGGCGTCATCAAGGTCGAGATGAATTTCCTGCCCGACGTGTATGTGCCCTGCGATGTCTGCCACGGTCGGCGCTACAACCGCGAAACGCTGGAGGTGCGCTACAAGGGCCGCGACATCGCCGAGGTGCTCGACATGACGGTGGAGGCCGCCCACGCCTTTTTTGCACCGGTGCCGACCATCGCCCGCAAGCTGCAGACCCTGCTCGACGTCGGGCTGGGCTATCTGCGACTCGGACAAAGCGCCACCACGCTGTCGGGCGGCGAAGCGCAACGGGTCAAGCTCTCGCTCGAGCTGTCAAAGCGCGATACCGGGCGCACGCTCTACATCCTCGACGAGCCGACCACCGGGCTGCACTTTCAGGACATCGCGCTGCTGCTGCAGGTGATCGGTACGCTGCGCGACCATGGCAACACCGTGGTGGTGATCGAGCACAACCTCGACGTGATCAAGACCGCCGACTGGCTGATCGACATGGGGCCGGAGGGCGGCGCGGGCGGCGGCATGGTGGTCGCCTGCGGCACACCCGAGACGATCTGCACCAACCCCGCCAGCCATACCGGCCGCTATCTCGCGCCGATCCTGCGTCGCGGGAGTGCCGACCTGGTCGATCTTGCTGATGGCGCCGATGCCGCCGCGGTCCGCGGCAACGATGCTGGCGCAACGCGGATCAGAACCGAATAACGACCTCGACCGGATCACCCACCCGGATCGCCCCGTCGAGCCCGCCGGTCACGATGCAGTTCTGCCCGAAGGTGAGCGCGCCGCCGAGCTTGGGGTCGGCACGAAACGTGGCAAGCACCTGCAACACCCCCGGCTGCTGACGTCCGGTGGCCGGATCAACCTCGGTGACCGTGCAGCGGGTGCAGGGTTTGACCGGGCGCAGTATCACCGGCACCTCGCCCGGATTGCCGACCGTGATCTCGACCGCGTAGTCCTCCTCGAAGGGCGCCAGGCCGTCGATCACGATGTTCGGTCGAAAGCGCTGATGCGGCGCGGGCGGCAGGCCGGCTGCAACCAGCCGGCGATCGAGATCGTCAAGCGACGCCGTCGAGATCACGAGCAGCGGAAAGCCGTCGCTGAAGCGCGTGAGTGCACCGGGCTTGCCGCTGGCATCGCCGGTCCAGTTGGGGCTGGCCGCGCGCGGGTTGTCAGCATCGAAGCGCAGCAGCCGCACCTTGCGGCCAAGGTAGTCGCTGAACCAGGCCCGCGCCTCGACCCCTTCGTCGAACCCGGCGCAGCGGTCGTCCCAGCAACTGGTGGCACGCCAGCTGCCGCCCACTCCCGAGACCTGCAAAAAGGGCATCCCGGGCGCGAAGACACGCAATCCGCCATCGATACGGGCGGTGCGCACCAGCGCGAGCTTCGGCTGATCGCGCTGGGTGATGAAGTCGTCATGCTCATCGACCAGCATCCAGCGGCGATCATCGATCGGGCCAAGGGCATCGAAGCGCATGGTGTCGGCCGAAATGCCGGCACACGACTTGATCGGATAGGTATAAAGCGCTGCGATTCGCGGGGTCATGGGATGGTCAGGGACGATAGGACGAAAACTTCTCGAGCACCCGATCCATCTCCTGCGCGCTCAGCAAAGCCGGGCCACCAAGTTGAAGGGTCTGGGCATAGGTTCGGGCCAGCCACTCGAGTTCGATCGCGAGCGCAAGCGCCGCATCAAGCGAGGCGCCGATCGCGAGCATGCCGTGATGGGCCATCAGACAGGCCCGCCGATCGGTCATCGCCGCCAGCACATTGTCCGACAGCGCCTGGGTACCGAAGGTGGCATAAGGCGCACAGCGGATATCATGGCCGCCGGCCAGCGCGACCATGTAGTGGAAGGCCGGAATGCCGTCGCGCTGGATGCGCGGCAGGCAGGCGAGCGCGGCGCAGTGCGGCGCATGGGTATGAACGATCGCCTGCGCGTCGGAGCGATGCGCATAGAGATCATGGTGGAAACGCCATTCGGATGAAGGACGACGCCGGCCATCGATCACCGGCTCGGCGGGCATCCTGAGCGAACCCGGCGGGGGAGCGACTGCCGCCGGATCGGGCGCGACAATCGACATCCAGACGATGTCGTCGAGCGCGCACTGGTCGTAGGGCAACGCACTGGGCGTGACCAGAAAGCCGTCGCCGCCGCCGCGATGCCACCTCATCGACACATTGCCGGCGCTGCCGTGGTTGATGCCATGCCCGGTCATCGACCTGGCCAGATCGATGATGGCCTGACGGGCCTGATCTTCGGTCATGAGGAGGTCCTCGGCGCAGCCGATGCCGCCGCTGCCATCAGCACCGCCGCAACGCCCGCCTCACTGGCCGCCACCATGCCGTGCTCGGTCAGCAGCGCATCGACCAGCCGTGCCGGCGTGACATCGAAAGCCGGATTGAATCCGGCCACACCGTCGGGGACGAGCTGGACCTCGCACAGTCGACCGTCGGCCGCGCGCCCGGTGATGTGGGTGAGTTCCCGCGCGCTGCGGGTCTCGATCTCGATCGCCTCGCCATCGGGAGCAGCGGGGTCGATGGTCGGGCTCGGGCAGGCGACCCAGAAGGGCACACCGGCATCGCGGGCCGCCAGCGCCTTGAGCAGGGTGCCGACCTTGTTGGCGACATCGCCATTGCGGGCCACCCGGTCGCAACCGACGATCACCGCATCGATCCGCCCCTGACGCATCAGCAGACCGCCGGCATTGTCGGCCACCACCGTGCAGGGCACGCCGGCGTCAGCGAGCTCCCACATGGTGAGGCTTGCGCCCTGATTGCGCGGCCGGGTCTCGTCGACCCAGACATGCAGCGGCACGCCGGCGCGGTGCAGGGCATAGATCGGCGCAAGCGCCGTGCCGTGCGCCACCGCGGCCAGGCGCCCGGCGTTGCAATGGGTGAGCAGTTGGAGGGGCGTGCGCGCATCAAGCGGGCGGCCGGCGGCCTCGCGCTGCGCGATCAGGCGACGCAGATGCATCGCGCCATGCTCGCCGATCGCCTGATTGATGGCGACGTCTTCATCGGCGATGTCACAGGCCTCATGCCAGGCGATCGCCCAGCGCTGCCCCGGCAACGCCACGGCGACCCTGGCGCGGACGCGATCGAGCGCCCAGCGCAGATTGACCGCGGTCGGACGGGTCGCCAGCAGCCGGGCGTGCGCAGCATCGAGTGCAGCATCGTCAGACCCCTCGCGCATTGCAAAAGCCAGGCCGAAAGCGGCCACGGCGCCGATCAGCGGTGCACCCCTGACCTGCATCGATGCAATCGCCTGCTCGCAATCAGCGCAACGCCGAAGGACGATCTCGACCCGATCGAACGGCAGCCGGGTCTGATCGAGCGTGACCGCGGTATGGTCGGCGAGCGCCAGGAGCGTGCGCACAGGCTGATCCGGCGGTGAATCGGGACGACGCTCGGGCGGCACGGCAGCACTCATCGACAAGGAAAGCGCAACAAAGGAAGCGAAGCTGTTACGGAGGACGCGCCGCGGAAAGCGCCGCGGGCAGTCTCCATGCCCGTGGCACTATTGAACCACGAGCTTGCGCCGGGCTGTTCCAGTTTGGTGCGCAACAGACCGGCGGTCCGTAGCACAATAGCGGCATCCCCCTTGGCGGCACCCCCGGTACCCCCTTCTCCCCCGACGATCGTGCAATTACCTGCCTCTTCGAGTGCGGCCGGCGCACCGGCTCCCGCTGGTCCGCTGAAAGACCCTGCAGCGCTGCCCGGGCCGCGCGGCCTGCCGCTGATCGGTTCGCTGCATCGCTGGGACGCCTCGCGCGCCCACTTGCTGCTGGAGCAGTGGGCCCGCGAATACGGCCAGATCTATCGGGTCAAACTCGGCCCCTTGCCGATCGTGGTGATTTCAGAGCCCGACGCCATGATGAGCGTGCTGCGCGAGCGGCCTCACGATTTCCGTCGGCACTTTGCAGTGCGCCCGATCTTTCGCGAGATGGGCATCGATGGGCTCTTTTCAGCCGAGGGCGACGACTGGCGACGTCAGCGTCCGCTGGTGATGCGCGCTCTCGACCCGGCGCATCTGCGGCAGTTCTTCCCGGTCATCGTCACCGCCACCGAACGGCTGCAGGCTCGCTGGCTGGCGGCGGCTGCCGCCGGCGCACCGGTCGATGTGCGCGCCGATCTGACCCGCTACACCGTCGATGTGACCTGCTCGCTCGCGTTCGGCACCGATGTCACCACGCTGTCGCGCGAAGAAGCCGATCCGCTGCAGCACCATCTCGACACGATCTTCACCGGCATCGCCCGGCGCATCAATGCGATCTGGCCGACCTGGCGCTGGCTGCGCACACCCACCGACCGGCGAATCGACCGGTCGCTGGCCGCGGCCGGCAAAGCGGTGCACGGTTTCATCGACAACACCCGGGCGGTGATGCAGCGACAGCCAGAGCTGCGTAAAGCGCCTCGCAACCTGCTGCAGGCGCTGCTCGCGGCCAACGAAGACGCGCGCCTGTCAGACGACGAACTGCACGGCAACGTGATGACCCTGCTGCTTGCCGGCGAAGACACCACCGCCAACACCATCGCCTGGGCGCTGCACCTGCTGTCGCTCAATCCAGACGTGCTCAAGGCCGCCCGCACCGAGGCGATCGAGGCCCTGAGTGCCGAGAACCCCAACAGCACCGGGGGCACTCGCATGGTGGCGCTGCGCGACTTCGACAGCACCCGCGAGCTGCCGCTGATCGAAGGCATCGTGCTCGAGTCGCTGCGCCTCAAGCCGGTGGCCCCGCTCAACATGTTCACCGCGATCCGCGACACACAGCTGATGGGCACCCGGATTCCGGCCCGCACGCTGGTGTGCATCCTCAAGCGGCCACCAGCCACCAGCGAAAGCTTCTTTCCTCGCGCCAATGATTTTCAGCCGCAGCGCTGGCTGGCAGGGGCCGCAGCCGCCAGCGGCGCAGGATCGCAAAGCGCTCAGGCACAGGCAGGCATCAGCGGCGGCGGGCGCCGTGCCTTCATGCCGTTTGGCGGCGGTCCACGCTTTTGCCCGGGCCGATATCTGGCATTGCTCGAGGCCAAGATGGTCCTGACCACCACCCTGGCCGCCTTCGAGCTGCAGGCCACGAGCGACCCGGTCAGCGAACTGATGGGCATGACAATGCAGCCACAAGGCCTTCGCATGATGCTCAAACTGCACAAGCCTGCCACCGAACGCGCCCCCACCGGTCTGGCCTGAGCCCCGTCGCTCGGTTCGCACCGCTCGGTTCGCGTCCCTCGGTTCACACAGCTCAGTTCACACCGAGCCGTTCTGACTGATCAGTCCTCGCCGCGCGCCCGTTGGATCGCCCGTCGATCGCGCTTTGTCGGACGCCCGTGGATGGCCCGCGCAGGCTCACCCATCAGCGCGCGCTGCTCACGGGCAGCCTCGCGGGCGACGATGCTCTCGGGGGTTTCCTCATAGAGGCGCTGCGCGACCGGCGCCGGGCCACGCTGCTCGCTCAATTCGCGCACCACCACATGACGCACCGTCGTGTCGATGCGCACCGACACCCGCTCGTCCACCCTGAGGTTTCGGGCGGGCTTGACACGCTCACCCTCGACCAGCACGCGGCCGTTGTCGATCGCATCCTGAGCCAGCCCGCGGGTCTTGAAAAACCGTGCCGCCCAGAGCCATTTGTCGATCCGCATCGTGAGACCTCGTCGATTGCGCCGTCGGCCCGCTCACATGCCCCGGCGGATCACAATCAGTGCCTGTTCAGCCTGATCGAGGTTGATAAAGCCAATTCGCGGATAGTCCAGATCAAGGATGATCGCGAAGCTCACACTCATCAGCACCGCATAGAGCATGGCCAGGAACCAGTCGCGCCTGGTTTCGATGCCCATGACATAGCCGGCCAGCAAGGCACCGATCTGCGTCAGGAAGAAAAGGAAACCCACCATCGCCAACGGTGGATGCATGAATTGCGCCTGATGCTGCGAATCGGCTGCATCGATCATGGTGGAGATCGAATCGAGAACCCTGGCCGCGACCAGGTTGTCAGGGAAGGGCGTGGTTTTCACCGACGTACTGGCTACCGCCCAGATCCGGGATTCAACTTGGTCGCGCACTGCAACCCGCACCTCGATCTTCGCCGGATCGACCGGTCGGTTGTACATCGCGATCCGCAGATCGAGGTATTCCTTGAGCATCGAGCGCAGCGCAGTCTGGTCAGTATCCTTGAGCAGATCGACCGCCTGGTAGACCGTGCTGATCGTCTGGCCCTCCCTGATGATCAGGTCACGACGCTTGTCGTAACGCTGGGCGGCGTCCGAAAACGTCAGCGCAAGCAGCAGCGACAGCAGCCCGAAGATCGCGACCATCGCGGTCGACATGCCTTCGGTCACCGAATCGCGGCCTCGTGCCCTCGCCCGATGACCGAGGCGCCATCCGACCTCGACCATCAACAGCATCAGCAGCAGCATCTCCATCGGGAGAATATGATCCGCGAGGAAAAAAATCCGGACGAGATCGCTCATTTGCGTCGAGTCGGCAAGGAGCCTGCTGGACTAAGCCTGGCCCGCGATGACGCGGCCGGGCGACTGCGCAAATGCGAGCGCGTCCTCGAGCCGGTCATCACCCCAGAACAGCTCATCGCCGATCGTGAACGACGGTGAACCGAACAGGCCCATCGCCTCGGCCGCGTCGGTGGCCGCCCGAAGCAGCTGCTTGTTGGCATCCGACTGCGCGGCCACCATCACCTCGTCGGGATTGCGGCCCAGCGTGGTCAGTGCACGGCGCAGGTTGTCGTCGGTACCAATCGCGATGTCTTCAGTCCAGTGCAGACGGAACACTTCGCGGGTAAACGCATCGCACCAGCCCTGCATGGCGGCGAGCGCACCGATACGGGCGGTCAGCAGGGTGTTGGGCGGATAGACCGAAGGCTTGCGATAGGGCAAGCCGTACGCCTGTGCCCTGCGCGACAGATCGCGCCACATGTAGTCAAGCTTGGGCGGATTGCCGAGGAAAGGGCCCTGCGCCATCCCGCGATCCTTGAGCAGCGGCCCGAGCAGGAAGGGCCGCCAGTCGACCACGACCCCGGTTTGTGTGGCCAGGGCATCGATGCGGGCGACCGTCAGATAACTGTAAGTGCTGCCATATTCGAACCAGAAAATCATCCTGCGCATGCTCTGACTCATCTTGCCTCGCCTGTGAAAGTCGCTCGTGGCCGGTGTTGCTGCGTTGCCGTATGGAGCAAGCGCCGGTATTGTATGGCTGTTCCTCTGGAGTACCTGCCTTGTCGAATGCCGTAGCGCCCACCCCCGTCCCGTTCAAGGAACGTTTCTTCGAGGACTACCCGGTCGGCGAAATCGCCGAGTTCGGTGACTACCCGGTCACCGAGGCCGAGATCCTGGCCTTCGCCGCCCAGTACGATCCGCAACCTTTCCATCTTGATCAGACCGCAGCGGCCGGCTCGATCTACGGCGGCCTGATCGCCAGCGGCTGGATGACCGCCAGCGTCGCCATGCGCATGATGGTCGATCACTACATCTCGCCGCGCTCAAGCATGGGCTCGCCCGGCATCGACGAACTGCGCTGGTTGCGTCCGGTGCGGCCAGGCGACCGGCTGCGGCTGCGGGTGAGCGTTATGGATGCCCGCGCATCACAGTCGAAGCCCGACCGCGGCATGGTGCAGTTCCTGGAAGAAGTAGTGAACCAGGAAGGCACGACCGTCATGACGCTCAAGGGCTTCGGCATGTACGCCAGGCGCCCGACCGCCTGAGATCGCCAGACCTGAGATCGCCAGCCCTGACATCGGCTGCCTGAAACAGGCTGCATGCGCCGCTTGCGCGCCAGCAGGGCAATGCGCCGGCTGAGCGGTCTGTGCTCAGGCAGGCGATGCCGGTTCAGGCCAGGTCGCTTGCGCAGGACGCAGCGTCTCGAGCAGGCGAGCCAACCTGAGGACACCGAGATCGTCGAATCGCTGGCCGATGATCTGCACGCCGATCGGCAGCCCCTCGGCCGAGGCCTGCCAGTTGATCGACGCTGCCGGCTGCTCGCTCATGTTGTAGGCGACCGTGAAGGCGATGTGGGCGAGCGCATTGCGCGGATCGTTGTTCGGGCTGTGGTGTTCGGCCGGATAGGCCAGCACCGGTGCAGTGGGCGAGAGCACGAAGTCGAAGCTGGCCACTGCGCGCACCGCCGCTTCGCGCATCGCCATGATCTGCATGTAAGCCGCCATGACATCGCGGCCAGCAAAGCCATCGGCACGCCAGGTCGACCACTCGAGGATGAAGGGCAGCACCGATGCACGCTGCTCGGCGCTCATCGCAGCGACATCGAGGTTGGATCGGGCCTCGAAAAACGCGCACACGCCATCGAGCATCTGCGGCGTGAGAAAAGAGGCCTGCGGCTCGACGATGGCACCGGCTGCCTCGAGCGCGCGGGCCGCCGACGCCAGCGCGGCACTGACCTGCGGATCGACCGGCAGACCCGCCTTCATGTCGGTGATCAGGCCGATTCGCAAGCCCTTGGCCGCAAGGCCTTCGAGCTGCGCCGCATAATCGAGCGGCTGATGCGGCAGGCTCATCCAGTCTCGCCGGTCGGCGCCGGCAATCACCGACATCAGCATTGCCGAATCGCGCACGCTGCGGGTCATCGGCCCGGCCACGCGACCCAGGTAGGGCGGATCGATCGGCACGCGACCGAAACTCGGCTTGAGCCCGAAGATACCGCAGTGATTGGCGGGCAGACGCACCGACCCGCCGATGTCGGTCCCCACATGCAAGGGGCCGTATCCGGCCGCCGCCGCGGCACCCGCCCCTGATGAGGATCCGGCCGGGTTGAGATCAAGGCGCCAGGGATTGCGGGTGGTGCCATGAAAGGACGAGCGACCTGACGAAAGCATGCCCAGATCCGGCATCGTGGTCTTGCCGATCAGCACCGCACCGGCCTCGCGCAGTCGCGATGGCACCGGCGAATCATGACCCTTGGGCGTACGGTCGCCGGCCGAAGTGCCGATCGGCGCCGGATCACCACGGGTGTAGAGATTCTCCTTGAGGGTCACCGGCACACCGTCGATCGGCGACAGGGGCGTGCGGTCGCGCCAGCGCACCAGTGACCCTTGCGCCTGGGCGAGCGCCGCCTCGCGATGAATTCGGTACATCGCGTTGAGGTGAGGCTCACAGGCGTCGATGCGTGTGAGCACCGCCTCGGTGACCTCGACTGGCGACAGCGCACCGGTAGCAAAACCGGCTGACAGTTCGTGGGCTGAGAGTTGATCGAGCTGGCTCATTCAGGGTTCCGGCAAGGGGCGTGAAAGGGTCGGCACGCAGGGCAGCGGACAGCCGCTGCAGCCAACAGTTTCACGACTATGACAGACCGTGGCCGATTGGCGCGACCGTCGTCTGGCGACTCTGGCGCGAAGGTCTTGCCGCAAGCAACGATAGAATGTCGTCAGTCCCGGTCATGACAGTCCGACTTCCTCGGTCTGCGTGAACTCGGCAGTGCCGGAAAAAAGCCTTTTTCCCGACAACTTGTTTGACGTATCTTCCGACGCTTTTTTTCGACGCTTCATTTCGACCCTTTCTGACCCTTATCGCCACTCAAGGAGATCACTCATGTTCCAGTTCCTCAAACGTTTCGCGGCACTCGTCGCTGTCGCTGCGCTCACCGCCTGCGCCGGACAGCAAACCATGCCTTCCTACAACGGTTTCGGCGTGGTCAATGGCATCGCTGAAGCCCAGGTCAGCGGCGCCGCAGGCGGCATGGCCGGCGGTGTGGGCGGCGCGCTGATCGGCGGCGCCCTGGGAAGCCTGATCGGTGGTGGCACCGGCAAGACGGTCGCGACCGGCGTCGGTGCGGTGGCAGGCGGCATGGCCGGCAGCAACGCCGGCGCCAAGGCCGACATGAAGACGGTCTGGGATGTCTCGGTTCGGTGTGAAGATGGCATCGATCGCGTGGTGCGTACCGACGTTCAGCCCTTCTTTCGCCCGGGCACCAAGGTGCGCCTGGTCAACGGCACGATCCAGCCGCTCTGACCGGCAGGCTCTGATCGCGATGTCGTGCGCTCGCGTGGTGGTCGCCGCGTGAGCGCCGAGTCATCGCACCAGACGCTCACGGAGTAAAAAGCGGGAATAAAAAAGGGCTGCCCTCGGGCAGCCCTTCTTCATTGATCGGACAGTCAGTTCACAGACCCGGGCAAAGTGCTCAGGCCTGAGAACCGAGTCGAATCAAACAGGCTTGATGCGGCTGGCCTGAGGACCTTTCTGGCCCTGGGTGACTTCGAACTCGACGCGCTGGTTTTCGGTCAGAGTGCGAAAGCCTTTGGCTTCGATCTGGCTGAAGTGAGCGAAGAGGTCTTCGCCGCCGCTATCGGGCTTGATGAAGCCGAAGCCCTTGGTCTCGTTGAACCATTTGACGATGCCGGTTTGCGTTGCCATCGGATACTTTCCTTGCTTGGTGACGGTCAATAAAAAACGCTAGGGCAGACGCCCTTGCGGAGCGCCCTGCTCAAGGAATGTGACCGTGGATCCGAAACCGTAGCAACCTTGACTTCAGGCCGCCCTAACGTGATGCCGATGGAAAACAAACGTCTTGATGCGCGAGCGGGGCGAGTGTACTCCATGCGGGATCAGGCCACTAGCACCGAATCAACCGCCTGTCAGATCGATGGCGAAAGCGTGGCAGCCCGCTCAGCGGCCATCCGTGCGCTTGGACGGGTATTCATGGTCATCTGGAGGGCACCCGCAATCAGTCCGATGCCGACACAGGATTTCCACGCCCACTCGTAGGACCCGAGCGCGCCGTAGATCAGACCGCCGCCCCAGGCGCCAATGAAGGAGCCAAGCTGATGGCTGAAAAACGCGATGCCGGTGAGTGTGGCCATGTAACGCATGCCAAAAAGATGCACCACCAGACCATTGACCAGCGGGATCACGCCGAGCCACAGCGAGCCCATCGCCGCCGCGAAGATCAGTGTTCCGGTGGGCGTGGGCGGCGCGATGAAATAGGCGGTCATGATCATCGAGCGAAGCATGTAGATGCCACCGAGCAGGCCCCGCTTTGAATAGCGCCCGCCCAGCCAGCCGAAGAGATATGAACCGAAGACGTTGAACAGGCCGATCAGCGCCAGCGCGCTCGCGGTCACCGAGGGGTCGATGCCGCACAGATCGAGATAACTCGGCAGATGCGTGGTGAGAAACACCAGCTGCAGTCCGCACACGAAAAACGCCAGGGCCATCGTGATGTAGCCGGTGTGGCCCGCGGCTTCGCGCACCGCCTCGCTGACGGTCTGGGCGACACCCGTGCCATGGTCGATGTCGATGCGATCGGCACGACCCGCCATCAGTGCAGCCGGCAGCATCACCGCCGCCAGGCCCATGAAAGCGATGAGCGCAAGCTGCCAGCCGCCACGGCCGATCATCGACTGCGCCAGTGGCGAGGCCAGCACCAGGCCGAGCGAGCCGGCCGCCGACACCGCGCCCATCGCGACACTGCGCTGCATGATCGACACCGTGCGTGCGGTCACATTCATGGCCAGGTTGGAGCCGGTGCACGACAGCGCCAGACCGATGCACACGCCCGCGCCGATCGTGAACATCAGCGCCGACTGCGACAGCGTCATCACCACCAGGCCGGCGGCATAGATCAGCACACCGGCGATCATCACCGGGCGCATACCGGAACGATCGGCCAGCATGCCGACGAAGGGTTGGGTGACACCCCACACGATGTTCTGGATCGCAATCGCGAGCGAAAAATCGGCCGCGGTAATGGCGATGTCACGCACCACATGCGGCTGCAGCAGACCGAGGCTCTGGCGCATGCCCATCGAGAGGCTGAGCATCAGGGCGGCACCCGCCATGATGGAAATCGTCTGGGCGCGGGTGAGCTGGGCTTGTTTCATCCGCCGCAGTATCCGGGGATCGTACTGAGCTGTCGAACCGCCATACCGAAGACTGAGGCGCAGACCGAGACCGCCGC
Organism: uncultured Burkholderiales bacterium; assembly: GCA_903903975.1. Lineage (GTDB taxonomy): Bacteria > Pseudomonadota > Gammaproteobacteria > Burkholderiales > Burkholderiaceae_E > UBA4615. The sequence goes on along the minus strand of CAIVAS010000121.1, from coordinate 8,907 downwards.
GGCGGCTCAACCGGAATGATGGCCCGCCGACCTATACTCGCAACCATGGCTTCCCAAGTTGCTTATCGCAGCATCGCGGTCGATCGCGTGGCCGGCGCCCTGGGCGCCGAAGTCGGCGGCGTCGACCTCGCCCGCCCGCTGTCGGACGAACAGCGCGCCGAGATTCGCCGGGCCTGGCTCGAGCATCTTGTGCTGTTCTTTCGCGACCAGCCGCTTTCGCCCGACCAGTTCATGGCCTTTGCCCGCGGCATCGGGCGGCCGATCGAATACCCCTTCGTGCGCGGCATCGAGGGCTATCCCGAGATCATCGAGGTCAAGAAGCTCGAGCACGAGCGGGTGAATTTCGGCGGCATCTGGCATTCGGACACCACCTATCTCGAGCATCCGCCGATGGCCTCGATGCTGCTGGCCCGCGAGGTGCCGCCCTTCGGTGGCGACACGCTCTTTGCCAACATGTATCTGGCCTATGAGTCGCTGTCGGCCGGTCTGCGTGCCTCACTCGATGGGCTCAAGGGCGTCAGCACCTCGAGCAAGGCCGATGTCTCCAAGACCCGCGAAGACCGCATCCGCAGCGACGGCAAGAACGAAGCGAAGCAGTCCTATCAGGCGGTGCATCCAGTGGTGCGCACGCATCCCGAGACCGGCCGGCGCTCGCTCTTCGTGAATGTGGCGCACACCGATCGCTTCGAGGGCTGGACGCCGGCCGAGTCCGAGCCGCTGCTCAGGATGCTGCATGAGCATCAGGTGCGCCCCGAATTCACCTGCCGCTTCGTGTGGCAGCCCGGATCGATCGCGCTGTGGGACAACCGCTGCGCGATGCATAACCCGGTCAACGACTATCACGGCTATCGCCGCGTCATGCACCGGATCACGCTCGAAGGCGACCGGCCCCGCTGAGCAGTCGGCAGTCGGTCTCCGGCCGCAGGCGCTGCCTCAGCCGGCGGCTGACCCACCTACAGCCGGCGGCTGGCCCACCTTCAACCCGCGGTTGACCCACCTTCATTCCGCGACTGACCCACCCGCGGACGGTGGCGCCACATAGGCAATCCCGTGCTCGACCGTCTCCCAAATATGGCGGGCGGTCGGGCGCTCGCGTTCTTCGAGGATATGACCGACCAGTCCGGCTGAGCGGCTGATCACCGCAATGCCGCGCATGACCACCTGCGGCACACCGATCTCGCCCAGCACCGCCGCAATTGCACCGGTGGCATTGATGGTGATGTGGCGGCCATAAACGCGGTCGACCTCGATCGACAGGGTCTTGAGCGCGGTGATGTGTCGACCCGGCACCCCCTCTCGGGCGGCCAGCTCGAAGAGCCGCGCAGGCCGCGGATCGTCGGGCTTGTGATAGGGGTGGCCGAAACCATGCAGCGGACGACGCTCGGCGCGAAAGCGCATGGCGATGGCGGCTGCGCGCGCCTGCACGCCCTCGGGAGCAGCGAGCATCTCGTCGATCAGGACCGCGCAGCCTTCCATGGTGCCGATGAAGGTGCTGCCCACGCCAAGCAGGCCTGCGGCCACCGCCGATTGCAGGGCTTCGGGCGCCGAGTCGTAGATCAGCCGAGTGACGATGGCGCTTGGCGTAAAGCCGTGCTCCATCAGCGTGACCAGCACCGCGTCGAGCAGCACGGCCTGCGTTCGGGTCGGCTTTTTGCCGAGCATCTGAAACAGGATCATCTCGGTGAACGAGAGCTTCCCGATCAGGTCGTCGACCAGACTCTCGCCACGGATGGTGATGCTGGTGGCATCCGCCGTGCAGATCGCGGTGGTGGGGGCAGGTCGATTGCTCATGCATTCACCTCACTGGTGTCGAATTCAGTGGTGTCGAATTCACTGAGGTCGGGTTGCTGGGTCATGCGCCAGTAATCGACCAGGCGCCAGGGCATCACCGCAAACACCCTGCCCTGCGCATTGCGATACCAGTTGCGCATGCCCGGATGCGTCCAGACCAGTTCGGCATGTTCGGCATCGACCTGCTGGTTGTAGGCATCGTGCACCGGCTTTTTGACCTCGACCGAACCCAGGCCGCCTTCGACCATCTCGCGCAGCATGGCGCAGACATAACGCACCTGCAGCTCGGCCACGAAGATCGCACTCCCCCCGTGGGCCAGACCGGTGTTCGGGCCGGTGGTCACGAAGAGATTCGGAAAGCCCGGCACGGTCAGGCCCAGATGCGCGCGCGGATCGTCATGCGGATTGACCTGCGACATCAGCACGCCGTCGCGGCCATGGATCTCGATCGGCCACAGCATCTTGCCCGGCTCAAAGCCGGTGGCCATCAGGATCACATCGACCTCGTGGCGGCGACCGGTGGCATCGACGATCACGCTGCCCTCGACATGGTCGACCGCCTCGGTGACCAGCTCGACATTAGGACGGCGCAAAGACTGATACCAGCCGTTGTCGATCAGGATGCGTTTGCCGTAGGGCGGGTAGTCGGGCAGACATTTCTCGATCAGATCGAGGCGCCCCTCGAGCTGGCCGAGCAGGTAGTCGGTGAGCTGCTGGCGCTGACGGTCGTTGCGGTAGTTCATCGAGCGCTCGGGCGTGGCCCAGTTGGGGTCGCGCCGCACGGTGGGCAGCAGGCCATCACCGAAGCGCCACATCAGGCCGAAGCGATACCAGGCGTAGTAGTAGGGGATGTGCTCGAGCAGCCACTTCGATTCGGTACTGACCGTGCCGTGATAGTCCTGCGGCGGTCGCGCCCACTGGGCCGAACGCTGGAAGATGGTGACCTGCTCGGCTTCCTGCGCCACCGTGCGCAGGAACTGCATCGCGCTTGCGCCAGTGCCGATCACGCCGATCCGTTTGCCGGCGAGCGGCACATCGGTGCGCCAGCGGGCCGAATGCCAGGACGGTCCGGGGAAGGTCTCGATGCCCTTGATGGCGCCAAGTTTGGGAATGTTGAGAAAGCCCATCGCGGTGACCACCGAGTCGGCCCAGCGCGCGCGCAGACTGCCGTCGGCCTCGCGGCTGGTGACTTCCCAGCGACGGGTGTCCTCGTGCCAATGCATCGAGATCACCTCGACGCCAAGTTCGATATGCCGGCGCAGATCGAGGTCGGCCGCGATCTTGCGCTGATAGTCGAGCATCTCGTCGCGCTTGGAGTAGTTGCTGCTCCAGTCGAGGTTGGGCGCAAACGAATACGAATAGAAATGGTTCGGCGTATCGACGCCGGCCTCGGGGTAGTTGTTCTCGAACCAGGTGCCGCCGACCTCGGTGTTCTTGTCGAGCACCTCGAAGTTCAGCCCCATCTGCTTGAAGCGCCAGGCCGCGCACAGACCGGTGAAACCGGCGCCGATCACCAGTACCTTGAAGTCGGCGAGGCGCGCAGGCTTGCCCGGCGTGCGCCAGTCGATGCGCCGGTCGCGAAAGCCCATTTCTTCAAGCGCCATCGGTGCGTATTCGGCGGGCACGCGCTCGCCCAGGCACACGCTCATCATCTCGACCAGTTCGGTCTCGGTCGGCGGCGGCGGCAGGCTGCGCGCGCCGCTGTCGAGCTCGTCGAGCACGGTGGCCAGGCTGTCGCGGATGGTCTGCTGGACCTGCGGCGACAGACCGCCACTGGGCTCGGCGAAGATCGAGATATCGCGCTTGGGCAGGAAAGGGTCCTGCAGCCATGTCGGGTCGCGGGTGATCTGGGCCAGGCACATCAGCAGCGTCGGGACCGACGCTTCCTTCAGTGCGATGTCTCGCTGGAGCTTGTTCATGTCGGGTTTCCTGAAAATCGGTCGGACTTGACCTGGATGCCGGCGGCTTCGCGGTCCCAGGTATCGGCGGTCACGCCCTGCTGACGCAGTTCGTGTTTCATGACCTTGCTGGTCGCGGTCTTGGGCAGCTCGGGCAGGACCCGCACATAGCGCGGGATCATGAAGTGCGCCATGCGTGGGCGCAGAAAATCGAGCAGCGCTGCCGGGTCGATCAGATGGCCGTCAACCGGTGCCACCACCACCAGCACATCCTCCTCGCTCATCTCGTTGGGCACGCCGATGGCCGCGACTTCGCGAACCGCAGGATGGGCCAGCACATCGGCCTCGACCTCGAAGGACGAGATGTTTTCGCCGCGACGGCGGATGGCATCCTTGATGCGATCAACGAAGTAGTAGTAGCCCTCGGCGTCCTTGCGAAAGGCGTCGCCGGTGTGAAACCAGCCGTTGCGCCAGGCTGCGGCGGTGGCCGACGGATTCTTGTAGTAGCCGCTGTTCATGCCCCAGGGCCGGTCGGTGCGCACCAGCATCTCGCCCACCGTGCCGATCGGCACCTCGCAGTCGTTGCCGTCGACCAGCCGTACATCGACGCCAGCGCGCTGCTTGCCGCAGGTGCCGCGCACCAGCGGATTGGGCTCGGAGATGATCGGCGTGGAGATCTGGGTCATGTTGAAGATGGTGTAGACCTCGCAGCCGAAGCGCTTTGAAAACGCCGCGATATCGCCGGCCAGCGGCACCATGAAGACCAGCCGCAGCGGCGTGTCGGCATCATCGGCGCGCTCGGGCAGCTTCTCGAGAAAGCTCGCCATCACGCCCAGCAAAAAAGTGGCGGTGGTCTTCGTGCGCCGCACGGTCTCGAGGAAGGTCGTGGTGTCGAATCGCTCGATGAAGGACACCGAACCGCCACGCACGAACATCACGAAGACCACGCCCATGCCGCCGATATGAAAGAGCGGCATGTTGACCAGGAAGCGGTCTTCGCCGGTCACGCAGGTCCAGGTCTCGGGGCCGGCATTGGTGTAGATGTGGAGGTAGGACGAGAGCACGCCCTTGGAGGGTCCGGTGGTGCCCGAGGTGTAGATGATCGACTGCGAATCCCAGGGCTCGATCGGACGCATAAGGGGCGCAAGCGTGCCGCTTTTCGGCAGCAGCACATCGGCATAGAAATGGGTCTGAAGGCCCGGGCAGGGCCTGCGCTCGCCGACCACCACCGCGGCCTTGAGCGAAGCCAGCGGCACGCCGTCGAGTCGGGGCGCCAGATCGGCATGCACGATCGCAAGCTTCGCATCGGCGTTGTCGATCACATGCGCGAGCACCGCGCCCTTGTAGGCGGTATTGATCGGCACGAAGACCGCGCCGAGATAATTGATCGCGAAGAACACCCGCAGATGCTCGCGACTGTTGGGCAGCCAGACCAGGACATGATCGCCCTGCGACACGCCGAGCTGCTGCAGTCCGATCGCGGTCTGGATGACCATGGTTCGCAAGTCGCGATAGGTCCATTGCTCGCCGTTGTCGCCGAACTCGATATAGACCTTGTCCGGGCATTCGCGCTCGAAGCGGTCCATCAGGTCACGGGTGACCACCCGGTCGCGGGCCGGCACGCGCAGGTCGATGGTCGGCGCGCGCTGCGGGCCTGGCAGCACCTCGAAGGGCGATGTGGCCATGGCGCTCATGTCAGGTACTCCCTGCCGGTGCACCCACCAGCCGCAATGTGTAGGTCGCCATGCGATCACCGATCGCCTCGGGCGTCAGACGTCCGCCCTGCCGATACCAGACGTAGATCCAGCTGATCATGCCGCCGATGGCGAGCGAGGCGGTGCGAACGTCGTCGACCTTGAATTCACCGGCGGCCACGCCGGCCTCGATCAGCGCCGCCAGGTCTGCATCGAAGCGGCCCTTGAGCTGGTTGATCTCGCGGGTGGCCTCAGGCGGGATGAAGGCCTCTTCGCGAAAGAACACCGCCGAGCCGGCCTGATGACGGATCACTGCGTCGGTGAAGCGATGCGCAAACAGGCTCAGCTGATCGGTTCGCGTGCCGCCGGCCTGGCTCGCCTGCTGCAGGGCATCGATCGAGCGGTTGAGCGCCCGCAGCGAGATGTCGATCAGGATGTCGAGCTTGCGATCGTAGACCGCATAGAGCACCGGCTTGGTCACCGAGAGCGCCTCGGCAACCGCATCCATACTGGTGCCGCGATAGCCGCGCTCATAGAACAGCCGCTCGGCATGTTCGAGGATGAGTTCTTTTCGGACAGTCTTGATCTCGTCGCTGATGGTCATGCTGGCAGGCGTTGGGGCGGTGGATGGGCGGGTGGGCGTGTCGCTGATTGTGTCAGTGAGGGCTCAGGCGGCAAGCTGATCGCAGGCCTGCTTCTGGAGCAGGAAGCGCTGGATCTTGCCGGTGGTGGTGCGCGGAAAATCCACCACGAAATGGACATGCCGCGGCACCTTGTAATCGGCCATGGCGGCCTTGCAATGGCGCAGGAGTTCATCGCGGGTCAAGGTCTCGCCCTCCTGCAGCTGCACGAAGGCACAGCCCACTTCGCCGAGCCGGCGATCGGGCACACCGACCACCACCGCCTGCCTGATCTGCGTCATGCCTTGCAGCACGCGCTCGATTTCGGCCGGGTAGGCGTTGGAGCCGCCGACGATGAACATCTCCTTGAGGCGCCCGGTGATCTTGAGATAGCCGGCCGCATCGAAGACGCCCAGATCACCGGTGCGAAACCAGCCGTCCGGCGTGATGACCTCGGCGGTCGCCTGAGGGTTCTTGTAATAGCCCTGCATGACCAGATGGCCGCGAACCCTCACCTCGCCGATCTCGCCCACCGGCAGCGGCGCGCCGCTGACCGGATCGCAGACCGCGACCTCGAATTCGCCGATCGGCCGGCCCTTGTTGTCGCACAGGATCTCGAGCGGCGCATCGGCCTCGCTGAACACGGTGGCCGCGGTGGTCTCGGTCATGCCGTAGACCGCCTGCAGCGACTGCAGGCCGAGTTCGTTGAGCGAGGCCATCGCGACATCGGGGGTGACCGGCGCGCCGCCGATCCAGGCCGACTTCAGACACGAGACGTCACGCGGTGTTCGGCGAATCGAATCGAGACAATCGATGAAGTGGGTCGGGATGCCGCCGAAGATGGTGACCCGCTCGCGCTCGATGGTCGCCAGGGCCTCGTCGGGAATCCAGTGCGGCAGCGTCACCAGGGTACAGCCGAGCAGGATGGTCGGGATGCAGGCGGTGAAGGCACCCGCCACGTGATAGAGCGGCATGTGACCGAGGATCACGTCGCCCGGCACGATGTTCATGACGCGCGCGACATTGGCCGCATTGCGCAGCACGATGTGGCCGTGCATTGCGCCCTTGGGATGGCCGGTGGTGCCCGAGGTGTAGACGATGATCACCGGATCGGTCGCATCGACCGGCGCCAGCGTCTGGCCGGCCGCGATCCGGCGTGCGCCCTCGGCACGCAGCGCCTGCAGGTGGGTGGTGCCGGGCTCGTCGACCGCGCCCCACATCACGACAGCGCGCAGCGCCGGCAGCCGCGCGCTGTGCAGGTCACCCGGGGTGCAGGCGGCCAGCTCGGGCACCAGGTCGCGGATCATGCCGGCGAAATCGACCGCCCAGAAACGGTCCATCGCGATCAGCACGCGGGCATCCGACTGGCGCAGGATGTACTCGACCTCGTCGGGCTTGTAGCGGGTGTTGACCGTGACCAGCACCGCACCGAGGCGGGCGCAAGCCATCCAGCAGATCACCCATTCGGGACTGTTGGTGATCCACAGCGCCACCTGGTCGCTGCGAGCGACGCCGAGCGAGCGCAGACCGTGGGCGAGTTCGTCGGCCGCGCGGTCGAGCTCGGAAAAGCTGACGCGCTGGTCTGCGCCCACCAGCGCGATGCGCTGCGGGAATTGACTCGCCGTGCGACGCAGTGCCTCGCCGATCGTCAGCGTGTCCCAGTCCATGTCGAGTCTCCGTCAGTGATCGTCGATGGCAGCGGGCCCGGCAATGCGCCTGCTCGCGCCAGAACGATCGATCGGGGGCGGATGGCTCAAAGCCATACCGTCTGGTAGCGGAGGATTGTGGGGTGTGCTGGCAGGTCGGTCAAGCCGAGGCTTGCCGCACGAGCAGGTGCTTGCGGCGCTTGATCGCGGACCGGGACAGGCGCGGCCGGCACGGCGGCAGCGCTGCCCGGGCGAAGGCTATCGGGGCAGGTCGCTCGAGCCCATCAGGAAGGCGTCGACCGAATGGGCCGCCTGACGGCCTTCGCGAATCGCCCAGACCACCAGCGACTGACCACGGCGCATGTCGCCGGCGGCAAAGACCTTGGCATGGTTGGTGCGGTAGCTGCGCTCGCCCTCGGTGTGGGCGCGGGCATTGCCGCGGGCATCGCGCTCGACGCCGAAGGCCTCGAGCACCGACGCCGCCGGCGCCACGAAACCCATCGCAAACAGCACCAGGTCGGCCGGCATTTCTTCCTCGCTGCCGGGCACTTCGATCATCTTCATCTGGCCGGTCGACTCGTCGCGGCGCCACTCAACCCGGGCGGTGACCAGCGCGCGGACATTGCCCTTGCCGTCATCGCTGAAGGACTTGGTGGTGATCGACCAGTCGCGCTCGCAGCCCTCTTCATGCGACGAGGAGGTGCGCATCTTGGTCGGCCAGTAGGGCCAGGTCAGCGCCTTGTTCTCGTGCTCGGGCGGCTGGGGCATGAGCTCAAACTGGGTGACGCTGGTCGCGCCCTGGCGGTTGCTGGTGCCGACGCAATCGCTGCCGGTATCGCCGCCGCCGATGACCACCACATGCTTGCCGGTCGCCATCAGCTGATCGGCCACGACATCGCCGGCCACCGTGCGGTTCTGCTCGAGCAAAAACTCCATGGCGAAGTGCACACCATTGAGATGACGCCCGGGCACCGGAAGGTCGCGAGGCTGCTCGGCGCCGCCGGTGAGCAGGACGGCATCGAACTGCGCCATCAGGGTCTCGGGACTGATCGTCTCGGTGGCCAGATTGGTGATGCGATCGGTGAGCGGCTGCTTGCCGACGAACACGCCGGTCCGAAAGCTCACGCCCTCGGCCTTCATCTGCTCAACCCGCCGGTCGATGTGCGACTTCTCCATCTTGAAATCGGGAATGCCGTAGCGCAGCAGGCCGCCGATGCGATCGTTCTTCTCGAAGAGCGTCACATCGTGGCCGGCGCGG
>CAIVAS010000120.1 GCA_903903975.1 uncultured Burkholderiales bacterium | reverse complement strand
GTGGCGAACATTAAATTCCTTATAGACGCAAATAACAAAGCAATTAGCAAAGCCGGCGCGGGAAGCCTGGCATTTATGCATAGCGATAAAACGCATGCTAACCCAGCTGATCAGCTGTATCAGCCAGTACATCGCCTGCTTGTCGAGGAACATGTTTTCGCTTTCATCTGGACTCCAACTTTATCCAGCACCTATTATGCGGTCACCGCACTCATCGCCGCCGCAAAGCTAACAAGCTCAGTAATCTCTACTGTGGGCACTCTCGGCGCCACTACACCGGCCCTAATCAATTCTATTTGCGACGCGGTGTCGACCGGAAAAGAAATTATCAACCTTCTGAACGATATAAACGAGGCCAAAGGCATTCTTCTTGACGGCGCGACGGAGGCAATAGACCTAGCCGGAGAAGCCTACAGCAATGCGAAAGCTGCCTACGATCCAGTGGCGGCGGCTGGTGGAGAAATAAGTGGCAGTTTAATCGCGGGTGGCGGGGGAACCACCTTAGATCTCGGGGCTCACACAATCGAAAATAAGACCCAAAAAGTTAAAGGTTATTTCTACGGAGAAAGGGATGAAAGCGAAGACGAGAAGAACAAACGTCTGGGAAAAGAGAGGCTGGAAAGAGAAAATGAAGTCGGGAAATTAAACTTTATCGTAGTGCAACATATTACTCCGGTGATGCAGGTGAGGGACGACGTCGATGTTGCCGACCCAAGCAATCCCAATGCAACTTTTCAACTGAAAACCTATATGCTTAAGGAGTCGCTGGTTCGTGCAGGCGAGACGACCCGCGATAAATATAACCAGATGATACTGGGTTTAAAAACAGAAACGTTTGACAAAGATTCTGCGGCCGAGATATTTTGTCGCCCATGGTCAGTAGAGGGTTTGTATAGTCAATTTAAAATAGCCTACGCAGTCAATCCGGGCACTGGGATTAAAGCAGACGATGTCGCATTCAAAAAACTTAATTGGAATCTCGCTTCCGAGCCTTCTTGGGAGCTTGTAGATGAACGCCCGGGCACTCTTCCGCTGCCTCAGGCAATTTTAAATGCTCGCATTCGTTTACAAGAACAAGCTAAGGCACAAGCTCTCGCAAAGCAAGAAAGGGCCAAAACAACTCTGAGAAATCGTTTGCAAAGCGCTCATAATGCGGCCATAGCACTCAATCTTTTGATTCAAAACAGCAACCTGCCCACCAAAGAGGAGTTCAAGAAACGCACCACGACACATTCATTGGGAGGCTTGTATGTCAACAAGAGAACTAATCAAAAGTTGATATTGATTGACATGACATTAGAAGCTTGGCACCAGATAAAGAAGCAGTCCCGAGACCGAATAAAGCTCACAGAGGCTCTCACTGTTATAAGCGAAGCCTGCGGGGAATATATACAAGAAAAAACAGCAGCATCTCGTGAAGGATCGGAAAGAGTCCCTGAAGTGCGCAAACTCAAAGAACAAGTTGACACTTTGAGCCAGAGTCTCTAACAACAAATACCGGCACTCGATGTTCTAAGAAATATACAGTGTCAACAGGCGTGGATTTATTATTATCCCTACCGCACATCGGCCACGATCGAAGCCACCGCCGCTGTCAGCCGCTTGGCAGCATCCAGATGGAGAAATTCATTCGGGCCATGGGCATTCGAATGCGGGCCGAGCACACCGGTGATCAGGAACTGTGCCGACGGGAATTTTTCGCCCAGCATGCTCATGAACGGAATGGTGCCGCCTTCGCCGATCCAGGCGACCGGTTTGCCCCAGGCAGCCTGCGAGGCCTCCTCGGCAGCGCGCAGCAGCCACGGCGCGGTGGGCGGCGCGTTCCAGCCGGTGGCCCCATGGCTGCCCGAAAAGTGCACCCTTGCGCCATAGGGCGGATCGGCCTCGAGCACCTGCTTGACGATGGCCGCGGCCCGGTCGCCGTCGATGGTCGGGGGCAGGCGCAGCGACAACTTGAGCGAGGTCTTGGGGCGCAGCACATTGCCGGCGGCGGCGATACCAGGCAGATGCTCTGCACCGGTCACCGACAGGGCCGGGCGCCAGGTGCGGTTGAGGATGGCCTCGACCGGGTCGGTGGTGGTGGGCATCGCGTGCGCATGCGCATCGCCGCCATGATTGCAGCCGACCCACGGAAACTGCTTCCAGATCTGATCGCCAAGGATGTCGCCCGCGGTGCGAGCCTGCGCGATGCGCTCAGCCGGAATCTCGGCATGCAGGCCAGCCGGCAGCAGTCGGCCGGTGTCGACATCGTCGAGGCGGTTGAGCAGCTTTCGGGCGATGCGAAACGACGAGGGCACGATGCCACTGGCCGAACCCGAGTGCACGCCTTCCTGAAGCACCTCGACCGTGAGTACGCCGCCCACCAGCCCGCGCAGGGAGGTGGTGACCCACATCTGGTCGTAGTTACCGCAGCCTGAATCGAGACCGACCACCAGCTGCACTTCGCCCATACGCGGTGCGAGCTTGGCGAGGTATTGCGGCAGGTCGGGGCTGCCGCTTTCTTCGCAGGTCTCGATCAGACCGACGCAGCGCGGCCGCGCCACCTTCTGCGCGTCCATGGCCTGCACGACGGTCAGCGCGGCATAAAGCGCATAGCCGTCGTCGGCCGCACCGCGACCATAGAGCTTGCCGTCTTCGATCACCGGCTTCCAGGGGCCGAGGTCGTCGCGCCAGCCGCTCATCTCGGGTTGCTTGTCGAGATGACCGTAGAACAGCACGGTGCGGTCTTCGCCCAGACCATGCGTGGCCGGGATATCGAAAAACAGACAGGGCGTGCGGCCTTCGAGTGCCACGATCTCGACCGTCATGCCGGCGATGGGCTGCGCCTGCGCCCAGGCCAGACCGGCCTGGATCGCGGCCGCCAGATGGCCATGCGCGGCCCAGCTGGCATCGAAGGCCGGTGACTTGGCCGGCAGCTTCACATAGTCGACCAGCCGGGGCACCAGATCGGTGTCCCATTTGCTGTCGACAATCTTGCGGATTTCGCTGAGGTTCATGGTGTATCGACCCTGAGGTGGAGGCCGGTCGATGATAGCGGCGAAATGAGACCGCCAAACTAACGCAGTGCCGTGGCTTAGTCCAGACGCACGATATCCGGCGGTCGCCACCGACCTTCGAGCAGGTCGGCACGCGGCTGATAGGCACGCAGGGCCAGATAGAAGCGCCCCTCGGGAGCCGGCAGCCAGTTGGATTCACGCGCGGCGCCCGGCGAGGCGTGCTGGATATCGAGCACCAGCGAGCCGTCGGCCTCTCGTTGCAGGCCGCGCGAGCGATCACCGATGCGGTAGCGGTCAATCGGATTGGGCACCAGCATGAAGTCGCGGCTGTCATACATCGTAAGCGACCAGAAACTGTCGACCGGCGGCTCGCCGCCCGGCGCAAACCGCAGGGCATAGCGGTGCTCGCCCGACAGCGGGCGGCCCTGCGAGTCGGCATGCGCCATCGGGTACATCGCTTCAGCGCTGGTGAGCGCACCGATGTATTTTTTGGCGACCACCGCACGGCGCAGCCAGTCGAGGCCGAAGCTCTCACCCAGAAGCAGCGGCTCGTTCCAGCCGCCGCGGGCTGCGGCCTGCTGGCCGGCCCCCTGGTCGCGCGAGAGCATCGCATCCATGGTCAGCAGGGCCTTGTCGATGGCCGATTCAGCGACCTCGTCAGGCCATCGAGGGATGCCACCGACCAGCCCGCCATCGAGGCCAATGCGGGCGAAATCGGCGAGCAGCGCATGCTCGGCTGACGGTGGCGGGTTCTCGCGCAACGCTCGATCAACAACCTCGATGAAATGCTTCGCGGTGCGCGGCGCCTTCGGATCGAAGCCGACATCGATGCGCTCGCCACCGGCATCGCGGGTCTTGCCGCCCGGGCTGAGCCAGACCGCAAGCGGCGCCATCAGGAAGCCGTCCTGCAGGGCATTGACCGCGGCAACATCCTCAGGGCCTTCAACCATGATGCGGCCGATGATCCAGACATGATCGGTGGGCGCACGCACCAGGCGCATGCCATCAGGCACAGCTGCGTCGAAGCCGGGGCCTGCGATCAGGAATTCACCGGCCGCCGTGCCGGTGGTTCGCCGGCCGATGTGCGCAAAGGGATTGGTCCAGAAATCGAGCAGACCGAGCACGTAGTAACGGTCGGCGGTATCAGGGACGCGAACCACCACCGGCCCACGCAACAGATCGAGCCAGGCGTTGGTGTAGAGCGTATCGCTGTTGGGCGTGACCACCCGGCTGCCGCCCGCATCCAGCAGCTTGCGGGCATGGATGAAGGTATTGACCCAGCGCCGCTGCGTGGCCGGATCGGGATCGACCAGCTCGCCGTGCTGATTGCGCCGCGGGCTGGTCGCCGCGCGCATGCGCGCCATCTCGTAGAGCGGCAGCAGATAGACGCAGGCTTGCAGGGCGATTGCATCGGCCAGTGTCTGGCGGGGATCGGACGAGCTCATGGCCTCAGGCCTCCTTGCCGAGCACGACCGCATCGAGGGCGAGTGCCGAGACACCCTGCGGCCCCGCACCGGGTGCAAACACCACGAAGGGATTGACGTCGATGCTGTCGAGCGTGCCGCGCGAATCCATCGCCAGCTGCGACAGGGCCATCAGTGCATCGGCGATCGCCTCGAGGTCGCAGGGCGCACGTCCGCGCGCGCCATCGAGCAGCGCGAAGGCCTTGACCTCGCGGATCATCGCATCGGCATCGGCGCGGGCAAGCGGCGCCACGCGGATCGAGACGTCGCGCAGCACCTCGACGAAGGTGCCGCCCAGCCCGAACATCACGACCGGCCCGAAGACCTCATCGTTGCGCACGCCGAGAATGCATTCGAC
>CAIVAS010000119.1 GCA_903903975.1 uncultured Burkholderiales bacterium | reverse complement strand
GCCACCCGGCCGCAGCGCCCGGCGCGCTGGTTGGCCGAGCTTTGACTGATGGGTTCGACCAGCAACTGCTCCACCTTGCTGCGAAAACTGTAGCGCTTGATGCGCGCCGTGCCCGCGTCAATCACGTAGCGGATGCCCGGCACGGTGAGCGAGGTCTCGGCGACATTGGTGGCCAGCACCACGCGCGGCGCATTGCCGGTGGCAAAGACCCGCTGCTGGTCGGTGGCCGACAGACGCGAAAAGAGGCTCAGGATCTCGGCCGACGCCACCAGCCCGGCGCGCGAGCCGCGCCTTGCCCAGGCACGTCGAAGGTGATCGGCGGTCTCGCGGATCTCGCGCTCACCCGGCAAAAAGACCAGGATGCCACCCGGCCCTTCACGCCAGAGTTCATCAATCGCCGACTCGATCGCAGCCGGGGTGTCGGTCTCGTCGTCGTCATCCCGGCCACGGGCGCCACGGGGGCCGCGGACTGTACCCGTGGGCGCCGCAGCCGGTGGCATGACCGTCAATGGCGGCGCCGATGGTGCCGCCCCTGAGACGCCGGACAGCGCCGCATCAGGCGCTGGCAGCGTCAGCCTCTCGTCACCTCCCGGCGCGCGCCAGCGGATCTCGACCGGGAAGGTTCGCCCCGAGACCTCAATCACCGGCGCGGGTCCGCTTGCGCCGCCGAAATGCGCGGCAAACCGCGCGGCATCGATGGTGGCCGAGGTGATGACCAGCTTCAGGTCATCGCGGCGCGGCCCCTCGAGCAGGCGTTTGAAATAACCGAGCAGAAAGTCGATGTTGAGGCTTCGCTCGTGCGCCTCGTCGATGATGATCGTGTCGTACTGACGCAGCAGCGGGTCGGACTGGGTTTCGGCAAGCAGGATGCCGTCGGTCATCAGCTTGATCTTCGCGCTGCGCGAGACCTTCTCGTTGAAGCGGATCTTGAAGCCGACATCTTCGCCAAGCGGCGAGCCGAGCTCTTCGGCGATTCGCCGCGCGACGCTGGTGGCCGCAAGACGGCGCGGCTGGGTATGGCCAATGAGGCCGCGCACGCCGCGTCCGGCCGCAATACACAGCTTGGGAAGTTGGGTGGTTTTGCCCGAGCCGGTCTCGCCGCTGACGATGATCACCGGATGAGACGCGATCGCCGCGGTGATTTCGTCGCGCCGGGCCGAAACCGGCAGGGCTTCAGGAAACTGCAGTTGCACCATCAAATTATAATGCCCCGATGAATGAAAACGCCGAGCATCCGCAGTTCGTCGCCTGGCTTCGTGCCGTGGCGCCCTATATCCACGCTTTTCGAGGCAAGACACTGGTCATCGGCTTTGCCGGCGAGCTGGTGACCGACGGGCGGCTCAACACCCTGGCGCAAGACTTGAGTCTGCTGCACGCGATGGGCATGCGCTTGGTGCTGGTCTTTGGCTCCCGCCCGCAGATCGATGAGCAGATGACCCTGCGGGGTGCGCAAAGCCGCTATCACGACAGTATCCGGATCACCGATGCACTGGCCCTCGAATGCGCCAAGGAAGCCGCCGGTGAGACCCGTCTTGATATCGAAGCCGCTTTCTCGCAAGGCCTGCCCAACACCCCGATGGCGCACTCGACCGTTCGCGTCATCTCGGGCAACTTCGTGACCGCCAGGCCGGTCGGCATCGTCGGCGGCGTCGATTTCGAACACACCGGACTGGTCCGAAAGGTCGACACCCAGGCCATCAGGCTGGCGCTGGGCAACGATGCGCTGGTGCTGCTGCCCCCCCTCGGTTTTTCGCCCACCGGCGAAGCCTTCAATCTGTCGATGGAAGATGTGGCCACCGCCACCGCGATCGCGCTCGATGCCGACAAGCTGATCTTCGTGACCGAAACCGACGGCGTGCGCGACGAGCAGGGCCGCGTGATGACCGAAATCACCGAGGGCCTGGCCCGCACGCTGCTCGATGCCGATCAACTGCCTGCCGATGCCGCCGCCTATCTGCGCTATGCCCTGAAGGCCTGCGACGGCGGCGTCGCACGGGCCCACATCGTTCCTTTTTCCCTCGACGGCTCGGTGCTGCTCGAGCTCTTTTTGCACGACGGCGTCGGCTCGATGGTGGTCGAAGAGACGCTGGAGGCCCTGCGCGAAGCCGGTCAGGACGATGTCGGCGGCATCATCGCGCTGATCCGGCCGCTCGAGGAAGACGGCACGCTGGTCAAGCGCGACCGCAGCCTGATCGAACGCGAAATCACCAACTTCACCGTCATCGAACACGACAGCGTGATTTTCGGATGCGCCGCGCTCTATGCATTCGGTGATGAGGCCATGGGCGAACTCGCCTGCCTCGCCGTCAACCCCAACGTGCAGGGCCAGGGCGACGGCGAACGGCTCCTCAAGCGCATCGAGCAGCGAGCGCGAGCCGCCGGTATGAAGCGGCTCTTTGTGCTGACAACCCGTACCGGACACTGGTTTCTCAAGCGCGGCTTCATTCCCGGCACGGTCGACGATTTGCCCCGATCGCGCAAGAACCTGTACAACTGGCAGCGTAAATCGCAGGTCTTGCTCAAGACGCTTGCCTGAGATTGCCACTCGCAACGACACCATTCAGAGGATTGTCATGGCCCGAACCGTTCAGTGCATCAAGCTTCAGCAGGAGGCCGAGGGCCTCGACTTCGCGCCCTATCCGGGCGAACTCGGCAAACGGATCTACGAGAACGTCTCGAAAGAGGCCTGGCAGGCCTGGCTCAAGCATCAGACCATGCTGGTCAACGAGAACCGGCTCAATCTGGCTGATGTGAGAGCCCGAAAATATCTGGCCACACAAATGGAAAGCTTCTTCTTCGGCGGCGATGTCGATCAGGCAACCGGCTACGTGCCACCTTCGGCCTGACCGCCGGCAGCCCTGCCGGTTCTGTCGACCAGACCCATCAGCACGGCGCCTGCGACCAGCACTGCCACGCCGACCCAGGCGGCATTGACACCGAGGAAGGTGTTGCCGCCGACATAGCTCAGGCTCGACCAGAGCATGTAGCCGCAAGCCAGGCAAAACGCGAGCGGCAGCACCGGATAGAGCGGCACTCTGAACGGCCTTGGCGCATCCGGCTCGCGAATGCGCAGCACGAAGAGGCTGAGACCTGCCAGCAGGAAAAACAGCCAGAACACCGGTGCGGTGTACTCGACCATGGCGGCAAAGCCGCCACCCGTCGCAATGCCCAGCCCCATCAGCAGCAGCGCAAAGACACACTGCGCCCACAGCGCATTGACCGGCGTGCCCCGATCCTCGACCCACACGCCGAGTCGCCCGAGCGCTGCCCAGTCCTGGCCAACCGCGAAGTTGGAGCGCGCGCCCACCATCATGGTCGCGTTGATCGAGGTCAGTGCCGAGACCGCTACCATCAGCGAGATCAGGATCTCCCCCGGCTTGCCGAAGCTGATGCGCATCAGATCAGCCGCAACCGCCTGCGAGCTCGACATGCCCGACAGGCCCAGACCGGCGAGATAGGCCCAGTTGGCCGCGAGGTAAAGCAGCGTGACCAGCAAGATCGACCCCACCATCACCGGCACCATGGTGCGGTTGCGATCTCGCAACTCGGCACTGATGTAGGCCGCCTCATTCCAGCCGCCGAAAGTCAGCAGCACAAACACCATCGCCAGACCGAAGGCCGGCAGCGAAAAGGCACCGGCAGCCGAGCTCGCGGCCTCAAGATTGCCGGTGGCAGCCGACGCGCCGAGCCCACTGGTTGCGGCGACCACACCGGCCGCAAAGACCAGCACCAGACCGGCCACCTCGACGCCGGTGAGCAGCACCTGGATGGCTGCGCCCTGTCGCACGCCCAGGACATTGAATACCGTCAGCAACAGCACCGCGGCGACGCCCCAGATCGCTGCCGAGCCCGGCCCGAGCGGCAGGACCTGCGTCATGTAGTCGCCAAAGACAAAGGCCAGCAAGGCGATCGAACCGGTGGTGATCACCGCAAAGCGGCTCCAGCCAAACAGAAACGACAGCTTGCGGCCGAAGGCCCGATGCAGGAAATGGTAATCGCCGCCAGCGCTCGGGTAGGCGGTGGCCAGCTCGCAATAGCACAGCGCACCAATCAGCGAGATCAGGCCGCCGAGCGCCCAGGCCAGCATCATCCAGAGTGGGCCGGGCGAATTCAGGGCGACCAGCGAGGGGGCCTTGAAGATGCCGGCACCGATCACGATGCCGACCACGATCGCGACGGCCTCGCGGGCACCGAGCGTCTGGCGCGGACGGCCGGTGGCCGACGTTGGCTGCGAAAGCGGGGTCGGCATCGGTCTTAGCGCGTCATCGTCCGCACGCCCTGCGGGTCTGCCACCAGCGCGACATCGGCGCCGCGCCGGGCAAAAAGCCCGACCGTCACCACGCCCGGCCACTGGTTGAGCTCGGTCTCGAGCCCGACCGGATCGTCGATCTTCAGCCCGTGAACATCCAGGATCGGATTGCCGTTATCGGTGAAATAGCCCTTGCGCCAGCGCGCCTCGCCGCCGAGACGGCCGAACGCGCTGATCAATTGGCGACCGGCCATCGGAATGATCTCGACCGGCAGCGGATAACTGCCCAATACCGGCACCACCTTCGAGCGGTCGACGATGCACACGAAGCGCTCCGAGATGGCCGCGATGATCTTCTCGCGCGTCAGCGCCCCGCCGCCGCCCTTGATCATGTGCAGCCCGGGATCGATTTCATCGGCACCGTCGACATAGACCGGGATGCTGCCCACCGCCTCGAGCGGCAGAACATCGATCCCCTCCTCGCGCAGCAGACGGGTGCTGAGTTCCGAGCTCGACACCGCACCGGTGAAGCGATTGCGGATCTGGCCGAGTTCGCGAATGAAAAGCGCGACCGTCGAGCCGCTGCCCACGCCAACGACCGTGCCGTCGACGAGATGATCGATGGCCGCCCGGGCGACCGCCTGTTTCAGTTCATCCTGGTTCATGGAATCGATTCGGTCCTTGCCGCAGACGGTCAGATGAAGATCGCACCAACCGGCGAGGAATCGACCGCAGGCAGGATCGGGAAATCGCCGCGCGCACCGAAACCCGAAAGCCTGTTGCCGCGCGCCGACGCCGGGCTCGGCACCATGCCTTCAAAGCCCGACCACCATTGTGGCAAATCATCGGCAGGCATGGGTCGGGCAAAGAAATATCCCTGAACTTCCTTGCAACCGAGCGCCTGCAGCGAGTCGAGTTGAGATTGCGTCTCGACGCCCTCGGCCACCGTCGACAGGCCAAGCGCCTGCGCCAGCGCGGTGATCGAGCGCACGATCGCGCGACTTTGCCCGTTCTCGCTGAGCTGATCGATGAAGGAGCGATCGATCTTGAGCGTATCGATCGGCAGCTGGGTGAGATAGGCGAGCGAGGAATAGCCGGTGCCGAAATCGTCGAGTGCCAGACGCACGCCAAGGTGCTTCAGACCGTGCAGGCTGCCGAGCGAGCGTTTGATGTCGCGCATGACGCCGGTCTCGGTCAGCTCGAGCTCAAGCGTTGACGAGTCGAGGCCGGTCGCGTCGAGCGCCGTGGACACCGCCTCGGCCAGTTCGGGCTGCTCGAGATGACGCACATGGATATTGACCGAGACCGTCGGCACGACCAGTCCGACTTCCCGCCATCGGCTGATCTGGCGCAGCGCTTCGCCAACCGCCCATTCGCCCATCCTGAAAATCAGCGATGTCTCTTCGGCGAGCGGAATGAATTCGTCCGGATAGAGGAGGCGGTCATCGTGCTGCCAGCGCATCAGCGCCTCCAGACCGACCAGTCGATGCGTCGCCGGATCGATGATCGGCTGGTAATGCAGGCGCAGCTCATCGCGTTCGAGTGCCTGGTGCAGGGCGTTTTCGAGATCGAATCGATCCCGGTCGGACGATCCGAGCGTGCCGACGAAAGTCCGCGCGGTATTGCCCCCCGCGAGCTTGGCCCCCGACAGCGCCTGGCCGGCCTTGACCATCATCGATTCGATGCCGCAGGGGTTGCGCGTGAGGGCAATCCCGATCGAGGCGCTCTGCACAAACTCCAGGCCGCCGCAGTCAACCGGTCGGCGCAAGGCGGTCAGCGCGATCTGCGCGGCGCGTTCGGCCGCCCGTGCGCTCGGAAGCGACGGGAACAGGATCGCAAATTCATCGCTGGCCAGCCGCCCCATGGCAAGACCCGGCAGATTGCGGAAGGCCTGCTGCAGACGATCGGCCACTTCACACAGGGTTTCATCGCCGGCATCGGTCCCCAGGGAGTCATTGAGTCGCTTGAAGCGGTCGAGATCGATCAGCAGCAGCGCGGCACGCTGCTCGCCGCTGGCCTGCAGGGCATCGAGCAGCGCCTGGCCCGACTTTAGAAAACCCTGGCGGCTGAGCCAGCCGGTGAGGGCATCACGCCAGGCCAGGTCTCGCGCCTCGCGTGCGCTCTGATTTGCCCTGGCAGCCAGCCCCTTGGCACGATCGAGCCGGCGGCGGCTGCTGACGATCTCGGATCGCAAACGGGCTGTGGCCACCAGCTGCGAGAGCCGCTGCGCCAGCAGCTTCCATTGCAGCGACTTCACGAAAAAATCGCTCGCACCGGCCTCGAAGGCGCGTTCGATCGAGGCCTCATCGTCCTGGCCGCTAAGCACAACGATGGGAATCGGCCGATCGCCCATCGCCCCAAGCAGCCGGGAGCAGGCATCGAAACCATTGCCTTCGGGGAGCACCGCATCAACCAGCACGGCAGCCGGCAAAGCCGCATCGAGCCATTCGACAGCGCGGGCGGCGTTGCCGACGGTCTGCACGTCGATGCCCTGCTCGGCCAGACCTTCGGCGATCAGATGCTGCCAGGCCGGGTCGTCCTCGACCAGCAGAATGCGAAACCGATGAGGGGCGACGATCGAGTCCAAGGGTGAACCATCAAGCGGCAGACGCCTGATCGTACCGCACCGACCGTGCTAAGCCGGTGTGGCGCAAACCTTGGCCGGCTGCGGGACTCAGCCCGCTTGCGCTGTCAGAGGAAGTTGAACAGCGACATCTTCGAGATGGTCGAATAGCTCTTGAGCGCGGCCTCGACCGTCGTCTGGTTCTGCGTCATGTTTGAAATCGCGGCCGCAAAATCGACATCGACCAGGGCCGAGATGCGCGACGCATTATCGATCGTGCCGTTCTCGATATCTTTCAGATGGGTGTCGATCGCATTGAGCCGCTCGCCCACCGTGGCCCGGGTGACGCCGAGGCGATCGATCGATCGATCGACGCCGCCCAGCGTCGACTGGGCGATCGCCGCCGCACTTGCCGCCGTGGCAGTCGGATCCTTGAAGACCGCGATCGCCGCGTCCAGCTGGGCAAAGATGCTCTCGGTGCCGGTGGCGGTTGGCGATGCGGTGAAGTTCGCCCGACCGTCAAGCGATACCGGGCTGGAGAGGTCCTGGCCGACCTGGACCGTACCAGGCTGGGCGTTGTAGGTTGTGCCGTCGGCCGCGATCGGTGCGCTGTTGGCGCCCTGCCCACCGAAGACGAAACCGCCGGTGCCATCGGAACGATTGACCACCGCGAGCAGCTGGTCACGGATCGCACTGAGGTTGGCGCCGAGGGTGTAGCGATCGGAGGTGTTGTTGGTCGCGTTCGCGCCGCGCAGCAAGGTCTCACGGGCGTTTTGCAGCAGGGACGTGGCATCGCCGATAGTGTTGTCGGCATTCGAGAGCTGCTGCTGGGCATAGCCGACCGCCCGCTTTTCGGCGTCCATGCGCGCCTGGCGCGAACGCACCTTCTCAGCCTCGGCGGCCGCAGCCGGATCGTCGGACGGACGGTTGACCCGCTTGCCCGAACTGATTTGCTCCTGCGACTTGATCAGCGCGGCCTGACGATCGGTGATGCCGTCGAGCGCCACTTTCTGGGCGTAACCGGTGGCAATCCGCATTATGTTCTCCGAAGAAATTCAGTGCCCCTCAGGGCGTTCAGGCAAAAATCAGGGCGTTCAGGCAAACGACTGCAACAGTGACTGGAACATCTGATTGGCGGTGGCGATCACCTTGGCCGCAGCCTGATAGGCCTGCTGATACTCGAGCATGCGCGCCGCCTCTTCATCGAGATTGACGCCCGAGACCGCGGTGCGTGCGCCTTCCGCATCGTCATAGAGACGCTGACTCATATCGCCGGTTGCCTTGGCCGATTGCGCGCGCGTGCCAACCTCGCCCACCAGATCGGCATAGCGGTCGATGACCTTGGCGCCATCAACATTGCTGGCATCGCCCAGTGAC
The DNA here is from genome assembly GCA_903903975.1 of uncultured Burkholderiales bacterium. Taxonomy (GTDB): domain Bacteria; phylum Pseudomonadota; class Gammaproteobacteria; order Burkholderiales; family Burkholderiaceae_E; genus UBA4615. The sequence goes on along the minus strand of CAIVAS010000119.1, from coordinate 20,107 downwards.
TGCATGGCCCGCGCATTGCGGTTGTCACTCGCCGGGTTGGCGGTTGCCACGACCTGCATCGTATCGCCGACCTTGGGGGTGCCCGACAGTTTCATCGACCAGCCGTTGTAGCTGACGGTCATCCCGGAGCTATAGGTCAATCCGGTCGGATTGCCGGTGCCGGTGCCGGTCACATTGAAGGTGCCGGCCCCGGTGAAGGTGATCGAAACCGGCTGATTGGTATTGGCTCCGATAGCCGAGATGTCCAGACCGCTGGCCGATACGTCGCCGGTGTTGGTGGCGCCCGGAACCGTCGTGACTGGCAGCGCGGTGGCAAGGCGCGACGGATTGCTCAGCATCGACTTGACGCCCGACACATACGAGGTGGCGGCGCGCAGCAAAAATTTGTCGCCGGCAGCCGGCGTGCCCGAGCCCAGTGACACCGTCAGCCCGTCGACCACCTGGGGCAAGGATGCGAAAGACTGGACATTACTGTCCGACAGCCGGGTCAGGCTGTACTGGGTGCCGTCGAAGCTGATCGAATAATCGCTTGCCTTCAGTGCACTGCCGGTGGTGACCGCTGCGGTGAGTTGCGCGGTGCCGGTATTGGCCGCCACTGGCGACACCGTCGGCGAACCGATCGCAAAAAGCGCCTGCCCGGCCGTGCCGGTGGCATCGACGCCAAGCGCCTGCCGGTCATTGAAGCTCATCGCGACCGCGGCGGTGATCTGGCCGAGTCGTGCCCGCGCTTCGCCGACATCGCTGTCGGCGAACTGCGCCAGACCCGCCAGTTTGCCGCCGATCTCGGAGGGCGCCAGCTGAACCGAGGTGCCGTTTGAGCGCATCACCTGGATATCGAGCTTGCTGGCATCGAGCTCGTTGCTCACCAGCTTGAGCTGCGCGAAATTGTTGCCCACCACCAGCGGCTCACCGCGGGCAGACGAGACCGTGACCGCCCCATCAGTGCCGATCGTGGCATTGGCGCGCATGACCGCATTCAGATCGCCCAGCAACTTGTCGCGCTGGTCCAGGAGATTATTCGGCGCCGAGATCAACGAATTCGAATTGCTCAGCTGCTGGTTGAGCGCCGCCAGCGCTTTCAGCGTGTCATTCGCCTTGTTCACCTCGGTCGACATCTGCCCGTGCGCCGAATTGGCAAGCTGCTGCATCTGTCCGTCGATCTGTGACGCACGGCTGGCAAAGGCCGAGACCTGAGCGAGCACACCGCTGCGTGCCGACGAATCGGAAGGGTGCGCGGTGACGTCAGCAAACGAGGCCACCAGGGTGTCATAAGCGGCGCCCATGCCGGTTTCAGGATTGCCGAAGAGATTGTCGAGCCGGTTAAGGCCGTCGCTTCGAGCGGTGTCCTGCGCTGCACCGGATCGGTTCGCATTCGACTCGCGAACCAGAAACTCGTCGTAGACCCGCTGGATCTGGGCCACATTGACGCCCTGACCGATGAAGCCCGAGGTCCCATTGTTGCCGGCCTCCTGCAGCATGGCTTCACGGCGCACATAGCCGGGCGTCGAGGCGTTGGCGATGTTCTGGCCGGTGGTTTGCAACTGGATCGATGCTGCATTCAGCGCACTGCTGCCGATCCTCAAGAGATTACTCATCGCCGCCTCCGGATCATCAGGTTGTCACCCGGCGCAGCGACAGCGCCTGGGTGATCGTGCTCGTCAGCTTCGACGCATAGTTGGGGTCGGTCGCGTAGCCCGCGCGCTGCATGTTTTTCGCGAACGACTCGACGGACCCGCCGGCCGACAGCACGCCGGCATAGCGCGGATTCGAGGCCATCAGCCGCGACCAGTCGGTAAAGGCCTCTTCATAGCTGCCGTACGCCCTGAATCGCTCGACCGTCTTGATCATCTTGCCGCCGACAAACTCGCTGGTGGTCGCATCGACGGTCGCACCTTTCCAGCCTGCGCCAGCCTTGATGCCGAAGAGATTGAAGGAGGTGCGGCCATCGGCGTACTTGAGTTCCTGACGGCCCCAGCCCGATTCGAGTGCCGCCTGACCGACGATGAATCCTGCCGGCACGCCGGTGGCGCGCTGGGCGCTGGACGCCGCGCCCCACATGCGATCGACGAAGGCAGCCGGGGCCGCACCGGACTTTCCATTTGTACCATTTGCACCGTTGGCCGCCGACGCCGCCGCGCTGTCCGGACCAAGCATCGGCATGCCGCTCAGGGCATCGCGCTGCATGGCCGGCGCGCGCATCGACCTGGCGCGCGCTGCGGCTGCGGCTGCAGCCGCCACCTGCGAACCCGACGGAAAAATATCTTCCCCATCACCCGATCGGCCATTGGCAGACGCGGCATCAAAGGCCGCCAGATTTCGCTCGATGCCTGCCGACGACACTTTCGGCGTCGCTGCAGTGCCGCCCTTTGCGGACGCGTCCGGTGGCATGTTACGCATCAGCTGCTTTGCGATCAGTTCGCCCAACCCACCCGGTTTGCCGGTCATTCCCTGTGCGAACTGGGTATCGAGCATGCTCTGGAACGTGTCGCTGCCGGTGCCCTCGAGCATCCCGCTCTTGGGCACCGCATCGCGCATGCTCTTCATTACCATCTGCATGAACAGGGCCTCGAACTGCGACGCAGCCTGGCGGATGGCGGCCTTCGGATCGCGCGCAGCGCCGGTTTTCAGCGCATCAAGCGAGCGAGCGTCAGACGCCAGCGAGCCGGATACGTTCGCTGTCATATGATTTCAAGCTCCGCCTTCAGACTCCCCGCTGCTTTGAGCGCCTGCAGAATCGTGATCAGATCCTGCGCGGTCGCACCCAGACTGTTGAGCGCCTTGACGACGTCAGCAAGCTTTGCCGCCCCATCGAAAGCCATGAGTGCCGCACCGTCTGCCTTGATCTGGATATCGGCCTTTTCGGTAACAACTGTAGAGCCCTGTGAAAACGGACCCGGCTGACTCACCATCGGCGTGGTCGAAATCGACACCGACAGGTTGCCGTGGGCGACCGCGCTCGGTGCCAGCGTCACCGTCTGATTCATCACCACCGAACCGGTGCGCGCATTGACGATCACCTTGGCAGGCGGCAAGCCGACGGCGACGTCGATGTTCTCGAGCTCGGACATGAAGGCGACCCTTTTTTCAGGGCCAGGCAATTTGACCTTGATGACCCTCGCATCGATCGCCTGCGCAACCGGGTCCTCGCCGGCCGGAACACGATTGCGACGGTTGATTGCTTCGGCCACCTGGGTCGCGGTCGAAAAGTCGGTGGTCTTGAGCTCCAGATGGATCGACTCGAACTGCAGGGTGTTGTTGGGCACCGCCCGCTCGACGGTGGCGCCGGCCGGAATCCGCCCGGCGCTCAGGGTATTGATGACCACCTTGCTGCCGGCCGCCGAAGCACCGACACCACCGATGAGCAGATTGCCCTGCGCCATCGCATAGATATTGCCGTCGGCACCTTTGAGCGGCGTGAGCAGCAGCGTGCCGCCCCGCAGACTCTTGGCATTGCCGATCGATGAGACGGTCACATCGATATTCTGACCAGGCTGCACGAATGCCGGCAGCTGCGCGGTCACCATCACTGCAGCGACGTTCTTGAGCTGGGGATTGACGCCGGCCGGCAAGGTGATCCCCAGCTGCTGCAGCATGGTCAACAAGCTTTGCGAGGTAAACGGCGCCTGAGTGGTCTGATCGCCGCTGCCGTCCAGACCGATGATCAGGCCATAGCCGTAGAGCTGGTTGGTCCGAACACCCTGCACCGAGGCGAGATCCTTGATCCGGTCGGCACGGGCGCTGCCGGTGGCGGCCATCATCGATACCGCAAACATCGCAAGCATCAGCAGGCCCCGACCCGACAGTCGCGCCGGGAACCTGCGTGTGATGGCCACAAGCCTGGCAAAAGTTCGGTTCATGCTCTTCCTTACAACGGCGCGAAGCTGAAGAACAGCTTCTGCATCCAGCCGGTCGTCAGGGCGCGATCAATGTCGCCCCGGCCTCTGAATTCGAGCCGAACGTCGGCCACCTGGGTCGAGGCGATCATGTTCGGCGGTCGGATCTGACGGGGGTCAATCACGCCCGAAAACCGCAGCGAATCGACGGTCTGATTCACGCCGACCTGCTTTTCGCCGACGATCAGCAGATTGCCGTTGGGCAGCACCTCGGTGACGGTCGCCGTGATCGTGCCGGTGAACACATTGTTGCTGTCGGACGACCCCTTGGCAGCCGAGTCATTGTTGAGCGAGCCGGTGATCTTGCCGCGCGTGACGATCGGTGCAGTCGGATTGACGAAGGGAACCGCGGTGACCGAGCCGTCCATCTTGCCGGTGCGATTGACCGCGGCATTGGAGCTCTGGCTCGCGGTGGTGTTTTCCTGGATCGTGATCATGACGATGTCGCCGACCATGCGTGCGCGGATGTTTTCGAACAGCGGCCGATAGGCCTCGCCACCCGGGAAGATCGCGCCGGCACTCGCGGGTGCCACCACCGGCATCGCCGTCATCTGCGCCCAGGGGCGGGCCGGTGCCACGTCGACCTGTGGCCGGGTGAGATCGGCACAGGCCACCAGGCCGCACAGCATCGATGCGGCAACGGCGCGCACCATCCATTGCGAAAGAATTGAACCGGTCATCATGGGCCTCACAGCTGGGCGAGCTTGCCGAGCATCTGATCGGACGTCTGGATCGCCTTCGAATTGATTTCGTAGGCGCGCTGGGTCTGGATCATCGCGACCAGTTCCTCGACCACATTGACATTCGAGGTCTCGACATAGCCCTGACTGATCGAGCCGTGCCCGTTCACCCCGGCCGCCGCCACCGCCGGCGTGCCCGAGGCCACCGTCTCGCGATAGAGGTTCTGGCCGGCAGGGTCGAGGCCGGCCGGATTGATGAATGTGGCGGTCGTGATCTGGCCGAGCGTGGTCGTGCCGGTCGCCGAGGTCGAGGTGACGATGCCGTCCGAACCGATGCTGAGCGCCGTGGACGTGGCAGGAACAGTGATCGCCGGGATCAGCGGATAGCCATTGGCGGTCACGATCTGGCCCTGCGAATCGACCTTGAAGCCACCGTCCCGGGTGTAGGACGTGGTGCCGTCCGGCATCTGGACCTGGAAAAAACCGTTGCCATTGACCGCCAGATCCATCGGATTTTCGGTCTTGGCCAGGTTGCCCTGACTGAAGAGTCGAGTCGTGCCGACCGGGCGTACGCCGGTGCCGAGTTGAAGACCGACCGGCGTGGTGGTGGACTGCGTTTCCTGCGAACCCGACTGACGCATGTTCTGGTAGAGCAGGTCCTCGAACTGCGCATGGGCGCGCTTGTAGCCGTTGGTGCTGACGTTGGCAAGGTTCTGCGAAATGGTGTCGAGCTGCATCTGCTGCGCATCGAGACCGGTTGCCGAAATCCAGAGTGATCGAATCATGGTTCCTTACTCCCTAGCCATTGTTGGCAAGCAGCTTGGCTGCCCGCTGTTCGTTACTTTCAACGGTCTGCATCATCTTCATCTGCATCTCGAACTGGCGGGCCGCGCCGATCATGCCGACCATCGAGGCCACCGGATTGACGTTGCTGCCTTCGACCGCACCCGAGGCGATCTTCACCAGCGGATCGGCGGGCACCGGATCACCACCCTGCATGCGCATCAGGCCATCGACGCCCTTGCGCATTTCACCCGGCCCGGGATTGACCAGCTTGATCGTTCCCATCGTGGTCGGCGGCGTGTTGCCCACCTTGGCGCTGACCGTCCCATCCGAGCCGATTGCCACCTCCGCGTCCTGGGGGATGACGATCGGGCCGCCATCGCCCATCACTGCCAATCCGCCAGGGGTCTGCAAGGTGCCATCGGCCGAGACCGCCAGACTGCCGGCACGGGTATAGGCCTCGTTGCCGTCGAGCCCCTGGACCGCAATCCAGCCGGCCCCCTTGACCGCGATATCGAGCGCGCGCCCGGTCTGGGTCACAGGCCCTTGCGTCGCATCGAATCCGGCGGTGGCTTCGAGCGAATGCACCCGGGTGGTCAGACCGTCGCCCCGCACCGGCACCGCCCGAAAAGCGCTGAGGTCGGCACGAAATCCGGGCGTGGTGGCATTGGCCAGATTGTTGGCGAGCGCGTCCTGGCGCGTCATCGTGGCCTTGGCGCCCGACATCGCGGTATAGATCAGACGGTCCATGACGGCTCCCCTGGCTCAGTCTTGAAGAAAGGCATCAACGCAGATTGACGATGGTCTGCAGCAACTGGTCATGCGTCTTGATCGTCTGCGCATTGGCCTGATAGACCCGCTGCGCGGTGATCATGTTGACCAGTTCACCGGTCAGGTCGACGTTGGAGTTCTCGAGTGCCTGCGACTGCAGCGGGCCGAGCGTGCCGGTTCCCGGGACACCGAGCGTCGGCTGGCCCGAACCCGCGCCCTCCGACCAGGCGTTGTTGCCCAGCGGTGTCAGGCCCTGCGGATTGACGAAGTTGGCGAGCACCACCTGGCCGAGCGCCTTGGTCTGACCGTTGGTATAGCGACCGACGATCACGCCGCTGGTATCGGCACTGAAACCCGACAGACGACCCGACCCGTAACCGTCCTGCGTGACGTTGGTAGTGCTGAACGGCGCGCCGAACTGGGTCGCCGTACTGACATTGGCGGTGAAGGTCAGGTTACTGCCGGCGTCGGCACCGACCGGGATCGTGACGCTGAACGGTGCGGCGGGAGCGGTCAGGCTGCCGGTGGCATCGAAGGCCAGATTTGTCAGGGGCTTGGTCGGCAACTCGGTGCCATCGGCCGAGCCGTAGAGCGCCCAGTTGTTCGCCGAGGTCTTGGCGTAATAGAGGGTCACCTGATGCTGGCGACCGAGCGAGTCATACACCGACATCGAATTCGAGTTGTTGTACGAGGTTGCATCCGTCGAGGAAAAGGTGGCGCTCGGTATCGCGGCACCGGCGTCCAGATTGAACTGGGCCGCTGTCGTGGCGGTCGCTTTGGGTGAAATATCGGCCTGACTGATCTGCAGCGGATTGGGTGCGCCGCCCTGGATCTTGCCGGCCGAATCAGCTGAATAGCCGGTCAGATTGGCGCCCTGGGCATTGACGATAAAACCGTCCTTGTCCATCCGGAACTGGCCGTTGCGGGTGTATTGAACCGCACCGTTGAGCGAGGTCCTGAAAAAGCCTCGGCCGTTGATTGCCATGTCCATCGGATTCTGGGTGGTCGAGATATCGCCCTGCGTGAACTGCTGGGCGATGCTGCTCACCGCCACACCAATACCGACCGCACCGGTGCCCGAGCCGCTGAGCGCATTGGCATACACGTCGGAAAACTCCGCCCGCGATGTCTTGGCACCCACGGTGCTGGAGTTGGCAACGTTGTTGCCGATCACGTCGAGGTTGCGTGCTGCGGCGTTCAGACCGGAAAGACCATCCTGGAAACTCATTGTCGACTCCTGCTCAAGAAAAATTCAAATTCGTCGTAAATCGATAGGAAGGCGTCAAAGCACGCCACGCACATCGGACAAAGGCCGCGATCCGAGCCCACCGAGCTGCAACGATGTGCCGCTAGAGGTCTTCAATGCGGCCTGCACCGTTGCTGCGGTCAGCGCGGTCGCATCGACCGGTTTGCCGCCATTGACGGCGGTAATTCGAAGCCCGTAAGTGCCCGCCGGCATGGGCTTGCCGCCTGCGGTGCCGTCCCACGCAAATGTCTGGATGCCGGCCTGCACGTTCTTGCGCAGCTGGCTTTCAATGACCTTGCCGCTGCCATCGAGCACATCGATCGTGACCGCGCTGGCGCCACTGGCCAGCTCGAAGCCGGCCTTGGCCACCCCATCGGCCGGCAGATCAAGGGTCTCGCCCGGCACCAGGACCTGACGGCCCACCATCGGCACGGCATCGGCCGGCCCGCCGGTCTGAAAGCGATCGAGCAGCTTTTGCATCGTGCCGTTGAGCTGATCGATGCCCTTGACGGTATTGATCTGGGCAAGCTGCGAGGTGACCTGCGCGTTATCCATCGGATTGAGCGGGTCCTGGTTATTCATCTGAGCGACCAGCAGCTTCAGAAAGCGGTCGGCGCCACCGTCATCGGCGGTTGCCGTTGTGCTGGTACCGGATGAACTCGACGCCGAGGACGCGGCTGCAGCAGTCGCCGACGTGTCCTGGCCGATCATCGAGTTCACCATCGAATTGAAGGCATTGCCGCCCGATGCCCGCGCAGCACCGGCGGCTGTGGACGATGCCGATGCGGCAGCCGAGGCCGCACTCGACGCGGCGCCGGTCTGATTGGCGTTGAAAGATGAAATGGCCATGGTGACTCTCCTGCGCCTGAGCGACTTATGACTGTCCGAGCTGCAGCGTCTTTTGCAGCAGCTGGCGGGCGGTATTCATGACTTCGATGTTGTTCTGATAGGAGCGCGAGGCCGACATCATGTTGACCATCTCCTCGACGACATTCACGTTCGACTGGGTGATGAAGCCCTCGCCGTCAGCCATCGGATGACCGGGTTCGTACACCCGTTTTGCCGGGGCACTGTCTTCGATGATCGACGACACTTTCACGCCGGCGCCGCCGTCCTTGGTCGGTTCGGTCTGAAAGACCACCTGGCGCGATTTGTAGGTCTGGCCGTCCGGGCCGGCGAGCGACTCGGCGTTGGCCATGTTGCTGGCCACCACGTTCAGGCGCTGGCTCTGCGCCGAGATCGCACTGCCCGAGATATTGAAGATCTTCATCATCGACATGGTGTTTCTCCTGAAGCGCTGACGCTTCAATCGCCCCGGATCGCGGACAGCATGTTCCGCACCGAGCCGTTGATAAACCGCAGGGCCGCTTCATAACGAAGGGCGTTGTCCGCGAAGTTGGCTCGCTCGCGGTCGAGATCGACAGTGTTGCCATCGAGGCTGGGCTGCTCGGCATTGCGGTACTTCATGGCAGTCGAATCGATCCGGCTCGTCCCGGTGTCACCCGTGCCGGCGCTGGCCACGTGACCAATATGAGTCGTCGACACGACGAAGGCCGATGCCGCCGGTTTAGCCATCGCCGGACCCGACTGCGCACCGGTGGCATCTGCCAGAGCCGCCTTGAAGTCGAAATCACGCGCCGCAAACCCCGGGGTATCGGCGTTCGCGATGTTGCCGGCCAAGACCTTCTGGCGCTCGGCGCGCAACATGAGCGCACTGCCGTGAAAATCGATGGACTCGGTCAGACGAGCGGGCATGACATAAAACTCCGGTGAAACCTCATGCAGGCAATGGTCGCCCCCGGTCAGGAAACTTAAGCGCCGAAAAGCGGCGAGTCCGTGACGTTTATCGGACTGAGTGGGCGCTTCCCGACCCATTAATCTGGCCACATCCGAAATCGGCTCAATGCATTCACATGAATCCTTATCGATCCGCGTCAGCAACATGCCTGTCAGCCGCAGCGATGATGGCTGCGGTCATCGGTCTGCTTTGCGCAGCCGTTGGCACCGTGCAGGCGCAGACAGCGCCCGATGCGGTCAAGACCTTCATCGAACAGCAGATGCCAAGCGGCAAGGGGCGAGTCGACATCACCGTCGGCGCGCTCGATCCCCGACTGCAGCTCGCGCCCTGCGGCCGCATCGAGCCCTATCTCCTGCCGGGGACACGCCTGTGGGGCCGCACCTCGATCGGCGTTCGTTGCCTGTCGGGCGCGAACTGGGCGGTCTCGCTGCCGATCACGGTGGCGGTCTATGGCCAGGCAGTGGTGGCGACCGAACCCTTGGCCGCCGGCGTGAGCCCGTCCCTGAGCAGCTTTCAGGTCATCGAAACCGAATTGAGCCGTGAACAGGGAACGCCGGTCACCGATCCGGCGCAGCTCGTCGGCCGGACATTGACCCGCTCTGTGGCGGCAGGGCAAGTTATTCGAACCGAGCAGTTGCGAATGGCACAGACCGTGGCCTCAGGAGACCCCTTGAAGATCGAGATGATCGGACAGGGCTTCGTGATCCAGGGCGAAGGCCAGGCGCTTGGCGCAGGTTCGGAGGGTCAACCGATCCGGGTACGCACGGACACTGGCCGCATCGTTGCAGGCACCTTGCGCGGACGGACGGTCGAAATCCGGATTTAATTCACTGAAAAAGGACCGATGTGTCAGGGATGTTGCTTTTATCGGACTCAAGTCGCGGAATTCGACGCCGATAATCAACCCAAGAGGCGGTCAATTCGCCGTCCCTTCAGGAGAGCATCATGGACATCAAACCAGTAAACAGTCAGTCGCCGATGGTTGGCGGCGTCACCGGAAACGTCGAGCAGTCGCCGGCGGTGCGGTCGGGCGCCACCACCAGCCCGGTTTCCGAGCCGACCGCGGTCGATCGTATCTCGCTGTCGAGTGCGGCCACCACCACCGTCGTCAACGCTGGCGTCGTGCCCTTCGACGAAAAGAAAGTCGACCAGGTCCGAGCCGCCATTGCCGAAGGCCGGTTCCCGGTCGATGCCAAGCGCGTGGCCAACGAACTGATCGACAACGCCAGTCAGATGCTGGGCATTACCGGTCGCGGAGCACAGGGCGCGTGAGCATGCCAGCCGCATCAGCTGCGAATGCTGCAGCCGGCGAACGGGCACTGAATGCGCTCGAGCAACTGCTGCACTCTCAGCGCGAGGCCATCGTTTCCGGCGACCTCGGTGCGCTGCAGGGCGCGCACGCAAAGATTCATGCACTGCTGAACAATCCCGGCTGGCAACGCGATGCCGCCAAAGGCACGTCGGTCAACCGGCTGCGAAGCGCCTTGCGCACCGCCGCGGTCAATGCCGGCCTGGCTGCACGAGGCGAAGCGCAAGCCGCCCGAGCACTTGCCACCATGGGCGTCGGCCAGGCGCCGGGCGTCTACAACGCGGCAGGGTCGATGACTCGCCGCTCAGGTCCGTCGCGCGGCTACGCCGCCTGATCTGCGCCTCACCTTCGTCTGATCTCTGATCCGCGGCCACGCCGCCGGATTGACGGTCGCGGTTCAGAACTGATAGGCGATCCGCACGGCACCCCAATGTCGTCCCTGCACCGTGATCGGTGCCGACAGGTCCTTCATCAGCACAAATTGGCCGCCACCCATATCGCGACGGTAGGTCTGCAGCAAAAACCTGCGGGTATTGCGACCTGCCGCCAGACCGGTCCGATCATTGAAGATCCGGCGGTTTCGGCAGTGAGCCGCATTCCAGACCGGGTCTGAACCCTGAGGCTTCGAAAAAGCGCGATTGTGCGTCGGCAGATAACCGTTGCGGTCGACCGCTGCGCAAAAAACCACCTTGGGCAAGGACGAGACGACCGGCTCCTGCAGTTCGGGTAAAAGCCGATCGGCCAGACTGAGAAAACGCGTGGTGTGCTGCAGCGGATTGGATCCTGGAACCGGCACATAGGCCTCGTCGAAGAGATCGATCCGATCGATCAGCCGTTCGGCGAGTGCTGTCTCGAAGCGCTGGCTGATGAGCCCGGCCAATTGCAGCACCCGCTCGATATAGGGTGAGTCGACCGTCTCGACCCCGCTTGAGGCGGTCAGTTCGATCATCGACTCGGAGACTCCCAGCAATGCGGTGGCATTGTGCTGGGCACCGGTGAGCGACTCGGTGGTGCCCTCGACTTGCCTGGCAAGCCGGCGGACCGACTCAAGCACCACATCGCAGGTCTCGGCATTGAGCCGGGCGGCCACCGCAATCTGGTCGACCGACAATTCGGCACGGTGCAAGGCCCGATGAAACGGACTGCTGAGGCCGCCGTCATCGATGATTTCGCGTGACAGTTCGGCCACCCGACGATCGAGCTGCGAGACCGTGCCCATGATCAGCTTGGCCGATTCCTCGACCTTGCTGGCCAGGTCCCGAACCGCCTCGGCCACCACGGCAAAACCCCGCCCTGCCTCACCGGCCCGCTTGGCTTCAACCGATGCATTGAAGGCAACCAGTCGGGTCTGCAAAGCGATCTGCGTAATTTCACCGGCGGCCGATGACACTTGCCGGAGGGTGTCGATCGTGCTCACAACGCCCTGCGCCACCTGAGAGACCGCCTCGCGGGCCTCGTGCACCGAACGGTTACCGGCCTGTGAGGCGTCAGAAATCGCGCGGTTAGCGGTATGGATGCTCTCCATATCGCCGGCGAGCTGTCGCATGCCCATGCTCTGCAGCAGGCTGCCGGCGGCGAGGTCATCGATGGCGCCATGCAGCTGAGCCGCATCGCGCCCGAGCTCGCCCGCCTGCCGGGCGATCTCGTCGAGCGCTGCGCCATCGGTGGTCGACACCGGCATTGGCATCGGGGCGCTGTCCGCAGTCGGGATCATTCGCCTGATCAGGCCGGAAATCATTTTGGGCGCAGACAGATCGACCTACCAGCCCTTGAGCTTGGTGCGCAGGCGGGCGACTGCCTGACTGTGCATCTGGCAGACCCGCGATTCGGTCACGCCCAACACCGCGCCGATTTCCTTGAGGTTCATGTCGTGCTCGTAGTACATGCCCATGACCTGCTTTTCGCGCTCGGGCAGATTCTCGATGGCGGTGGCCAGCGAGGCACGGAAACGCTCATCACTCATGACGCGTGCCGGATCGGCCGCCTCATCGCCGACATGACGATCAAGATAGCCTTCTTCGGAATCGCTGCCGCCGAAGTCGTCGATATAGAACAGCTGCCCGCCGTGCGCATCGCCCAGCATCTGCTGATAGGCCGCCAGGGCAATGCCCATGTGGGCGGCGATCTCGGTTTCGGTGGCCGGGCGCTTGGTGCGCTGCTCGACCGCACTGACCGCCGTCTCGATGGCCCGCTGATTGCGCCGCACCGATCGCGGCAGCCAGTCGCTGCCACGCAGCTCATCGATCATGGCACCGCGGATGCGCTGGGTGGCAAAGGTCTCGAACTGCGCGCCATGTCCGGTCTCGTATCGGGCGAGCGCATCCATCAGACCGATCATCCCGGCCTGAATCAGATCGTCGAGTTCGACGTTGGCCGGGAGCTTGGCAATCATCTGCGAGGCGAGACGACGCACGAGCGGCGCATAGCGCTCGACAGCTGTGCTTCGATCAAGGGTTCCTCGCGCGGTGTACATCATTTCTCCGGCCATCAGTGTGGCAGGCCAGCCCAACGCCCGCTACGGTTTCGCGACCAGTCTGCCAGATCATCGGCCAGACGGCGATATCCGCCTGGCATCGAGATGTCGGGCGCGGCACCACCGTACGCGATGTCGATCCCCAGAAACCGCCACGCGGTCTGCGCAAGACGATCATGCCCGAGACGAATCTCGGCGCTCGCGCTGCCGCGATCGAAGAGCGTGCACACATCCCTGACCGACCCGAGTCCGACCAGCGCCTTGATGCGCGCATAGGCGGTTGCAATCGCCTGGGTATCGGATGACGCCAGAACGATGGCTTCGCTGGCCCGCATCGTCAGTCCGCGGGCCAGTCGGGCATCATCAACCGCCACCAGCGTGAGATCTGCACTGGCGCTGATGACGCCGAGCCGCTGCAGGCCCGAGCCGACCTCCAGCGAATGCATGGCCGCCAGATCGCGGCGGGGCTGACCTCGGTTGATCTGCTCGAGCACATCATCGAAGTCGCTCACCAGGGCCACGCGCAGTCCGCCATCGCACAATGCCTGCGCGAGTCTTGCGACAAATCCCGGGTGCTCGCCGGCGCCGGCAACCGGCAAGACCGGACCACCGTGAGGCGTCATCGACCGGCGCAATCCGGTCGCCTGATCCACGCCGCGCTCAAGCATGAGCGGCCTCGCTCTGTAGCGTCGAGGCGACACCGAAAAGCGTCGGCAAGCTCTCCTCCTCCAGCCCGAACCAGTTCGGACGACTCGCCTTGAGCGCGCGGGCCACAAGCTTTTGAGGATCGGGCGACTGCCAGTCCTCCGGCACACGCTGCCCATCGCAGACACCCAGAATCGGCAGCTTCTGGCGGATCGCACAGTCGAGGGCACCGCCGATGCGAGCCGCCTCATCGAGCTTCGTGAAGATGATCCCGTGCGACTTGCGGGCCTGGTAGGCACGCAGCGACTCGTCGATGGTCTCGGCCTGTGCCGCGCTGCTGGCGACCACCACATGGCGGATCTCTTCGCGCGACAGGGTGGCGAGCAGATTGCGGATGCGCTCGTCGCGATGCCCCATGCCGACCGTGTCGATCAGGACCAGCTGACGGCTGGTGCGAAGCCGCAGCAGATCATTGAGCGCCGCCGCATCGTGGGCGATATGGACCGGCACACCGAGGATGCGCCCGAAGGCGCGCAGCTGGTCGTGGGCGCCGAGTCGATAGGTATCGACCGTGATCAGCGCAACCGACTGCGGGCCGTACTTCAGCACATGCCGCGAGGCGAGCTTGGCGGTGGTCGTGGTCTTGCCCACACCGGTCGGGCCGATCAGGGCATAGACGCCGCCGGCTTCAAAGGTCTCGGAATCAGGCAGGCAACGCAGATTGCGGGCCAGCACCTTCGAGAGCCATTGCGTGGCATGGGCAGCCGTGCCGTCCTGCGGAAAATGCGAGACCAGCGAGCGCGCAAGCTTGAGCGAAAAACCGCTCTCGACCATGGTGCGCAGCATCTGGCCCTGAATCGGATCGCGGGCAACGCCGTCGAACCAGCGCATGGCTTCGAACTGACTCGTGATCATCCCCTTGAGCGCCTGCAATTCAGCAACCAGCGCCTCGGATGAATGCGCAGGCCCGATGATCGGCGGCACCGGCGAGCCGCTCTGGCGACGGCTGCCGGGTGCAGCCTGCTCACGCGCTGCGGGACGTTTTGCGGCCGCGGCATTGAGTGAGGCGCCGAGCGAATCGGCAGCCGACCCGAAGCCGGAGGCGGGTGAACTCGGTGCTGCGACAGCGCGTTGCGGCGCGGGTGCCCGTTGCCGAACCGGTGCAGCCGATGGCTCTGCAACCGGCGCAACCGGGGCGGCGGAGGCGGCCGGCTGACGACTGCGATCACGCAGCCGCTGGCGCACATAATCCTGGAACGAGACCGTGCTCATCGGCGGCGGCGCAGGGGCGTCACGCCCCGACCGGCCCTGTGCTGCGGTCATCGGCTCATGAGCGAAGTCATCAGCGTCGTCTGAACCGGCAGGCTCGGCGAATCCGTCGATGTCGTTGAGTGCTTCCGGCACCGCGGCCAGCAGCTCGATACCTTCGGCGCAGGGGCGATTGGCGAGCACCAATGCATCAGGGCCCAGGGTATCGCGCAGTTTGCGCATGGCTTCGCGCGAGGTGCGCCCGACAAATCGCTTCACGTTCATGTCGCGTCTCCGATGATCCGACCAATCCGGATCGAGTGCGTATCAGGGATTTCAGCGTGCGCCAGCACGCGCAGCCGCGGCGCGGCCTTTTTGAGCAAGCGCGCCACCGGCACGCGGATTCGATCGGGAACCAGCAGGCAGGCCGGCAGGCCGGCGTCCTCCTGGCGACCGGCAGCATCGGCCGCCGCTTTGACCACCAGGTCAGCCACCCCGGGCTCGAGCGCACCGGGCGCGCCCGGTGCAAGCGCCTGCGCGAGCAGGTTCTCGAGGTTGGGATCGAAAGCAATGACCTCGAGCTCGCGGGCTGGGCCGTAAATCTGGTCGATGATCGCCGGCGCGAGCGCCACCCGCACCTCGCGGGTCAGTTCGGACGCATCCTGCGAACGCGGTGCCTGCTCGGCCATGCTCTCGACGATGGTGCGCAGGTCGCGGATATGGATCGAATCGTCGAGCAGGTTCTGCAGTACCTTTTGCAGCACCGCAAGCGGCAACTGCTTGGGCACCAGCTCTTCGGCAAGCTTGCCGGCGTATTTGCCCAGGTGATCGAGCAACTGCTGCGCTTCCACGCGACCAAGCAGCTTGCTTGCATGCACACCCATCAGATGATTGAGGTGGG
This sequence comes from uncultured Burkholderiales bacterium, assembly GCA_903903975.1. Lineage (GTDB taxonomy): Bacteria > Pseudomonadota > Gammaproteobacteria > Burkholderiales > Burkholderiaceae_E > UBA4615. Next base: position 4,360 of record CAIVAS010000119.1, on the reverse strand, counting down.
TGGCGATCACGGTGGCCGCATCGACAACCGTATAGCCCGCCATCTGCGCTTCATCGCGACGTGCCTCATCGATCCAGATCGCCGGCAGACCGAAGGCCGGATCCTGCGTGGGCGTACCGGCGAGCTGCAGCATCGCATGGCCGGGATTGATCGCCAGACAACGATCCGGGAATGACTCACCCTCGCCCACGATCGCACCCTTGATCGTGACGCGATACGAATTGGGCCGCAGCTCGAGGTTGTCCTTGATATGCACCGCCGGCGGCAAAAAGCCGATCTCGGTGGCGAACTTCTTGCGCACACCCTTGATCCGGGTGAGCAGATCACTGGCTTCGCTGCGCTCGATCATCGGAATCAGCCGATAGCCGACCTCCAGGCCGAGCACATCGACCGGTGTCACATCTTCCCAGCTGGCCTCGCCGGTGTTGGGCTGCACCGGTGCCTCTTCCGGTTTGGCAGCGAGCGCGGCCTGCGCGGCGTTGCGCTTGGTCATCCAGTGGGCCGCCCAGCCGCAGGCGCCTGCCAGCAGCAGAAAAGCCAGATGCGGCATACCCGGAATGACGCCCAGAAGCGCCAGCACGCCCGAGGTCAAGCCAAGCGCAAGCGGCGTCGAGAACAGCTGCCTGCCGACCTGGTCGCCGATATCTTCTTCATCACCGACTCGCGACACGATCAGGCCGGCCGCCAGTGAAATGATCAAGGACGGGATCTGCGCCACCAGCGCATCGCCCACCGCCAGCAGGACGTAGTTGGACAGGGCCTGCTCGATCGGCAGATTGTGCTGCAGCAGCCCGATCGCCAGACCACCGATGATATTGACCACAAGGATCATGATCGCCGCCACCGCGTCGCCGCGAACGAACTTCGAGGCACCGTCCATGGAGCCGAAGAAGTCGGCTTCCTGACCGACTTCCTTGCGGCGCTTGCGCGCTTCTTTCTCGTCGATCAGACCGGCATTCAGATCGGCGTCGATCGCCATCTGCTTGCCCGGCATGGCATCAAGGGCGAATCGCGCCGACACCTCGGCGATCCGGCCGGCACCCTTGGTGACCACCACGAAGTTGATCACCGTCAGAATCATGAAGACGATCAGACCGACTGCGAAATTGCCACCGATCAGGAAGTGCGCGAAGGCCTCGATCACCTTGCCGGCGGCATCCGGGCCGGTATGGCCGTACATCAGCACCGCGCGGGTCGAGGCCACATTCAGGCCAAGTCGCAGCATCGTGGTGATCAGCAGCACCGTCGGGAATGCGGCGAATTCGAGCGGCCTGATGGTGTAGGCCGAGACCAGCAGCACGATCAGAGCCACCGCGATGTTGAAGCTGAAGAAGACGTCAAGCAGGAACGTCGGCAGCGGCAGCACCAGCATCGACAGCAGGATGATGATCAGCACCGGCGCCCCGAGCGCGCGCAGCGCCGGCATCGGGAACGGCAGCCATGAAGGTTGCACGCGGGTGTTCATCGATCAGTCTCCAGAGGATCCATCCCTTGCGGGACCGCAATGCCGGGCTCGCGCGGACGCGCTCCGCCGCCGTCGAGGTGCTGCTGCAGCTGATAGACCCAGGCAAGCACCTGTGCCACCGCTGAATACAGCACCGCCGGAATTTCTTGTTCGAGCTCGACATGTTTGAAGAGCGCCCGCGCAAGGGGTGGGGCTTCGAGCATCGGCACACCCGACTCGGCAGCGATTTCGCGAATCCTGGCAGCCAGCAGATCGGCGCCCTTGGCGATCACCCGCGGCGCGCCCAGACCCGACTCGTCATACTTGAGTGCCACCGCAAAGTGGGTCGGGTTGGTCACCACCACGCTGGCAGACGGCACCGCAGCCAGCATCCGACCGCGCGACATTTCACGCTGGCGCTGACGGATCTTGGCCTTGATCTGCGGGTCGCCCTCGGACTGGCGGAATTCCTCCTTGGCTTCCTGAGCGGTCATGCGCAGCTTCTTGTGATGGCGGAAGACTTGCAGCGGACCGTCAACCAGGGCGACCGCGATCACGACGCCGCATACCGCAAGCATGCCGGAGCGCAGATCAGCACCGGCCGTGGCGAGCGCTGCCGGCAGGGGCATTCCGGCATACGACGCATAGCGACCGAGGCTGCCGTAGGCATTGCATCCGCCGACCGTACCGACCGCCGCCGCAATCACTGCGAGCTTGCTCACGTCGATCAGCGAATCGAAAGAGAACAGTCGCGCGATGCCTGCCATCGGGTCGAGCTTCGAAAAATTCGGACCGACCGCCTTCATGCTGAAGACCAGACCACCGACCGCCATCGTCGCCATCACGCCAGCCAGGATCGGGGCGAGCAGCAGAGGCAGCGTGGCCCAGAAGGCTTCATTGAAACTGGCAGCTGCAAAACTCAAGGCCGCCTTCGGCTCGCGAGCGACCACGCGATCGAAATGCAGACCGTTTCGCATCAGGGCGAGCGCACGATCGGCGTACTGCGGTCCGTACATCGCGACAGTGGCGATCGCTGCCAGCAGCGCAGCCGCGTGCGATGCCTCGCGCGAGCGAGGAATCTGGCCGTTATCGCGCGCCTCTTGCAGCTTCCGCTCAGAGGCGGGTAACTGCCGTTCGTCGCTATCGTCTGAAGTTTGAGCCATGATTGCCGAAAAAGAACCTGTAGGGGATTCTCCGGCCGATGATCACGGGCTAAGCCTCGAATAACAGGAGGTGAACCGGGCTCTTTGCCGCGGTCAGCCGCCCTGCGGGCGGTTTTCGGTCATGGGCGGTCGGCCGCAAGGGCCTGCGAAACTCGGCGAACGCCGAGTTGAAATACCAGGCTCAGAAGCCCAGCGACTCGAGCAGATTGTCGACTTGAGCCTGATCGGTGACGACGTCCGAGCGGCCGTCGGCACTCACCACCGGGCCATTGAGATCGTCGGTCCGGATGGGTTGCGCCGCGATATCGGCGATTGCCACCACCGGCGCGATCGCCTTCGCCGACGCTGCGGGCGCGGCAGCCCGATCGGCATCTTCGTGAGGGGTGCTGTCGATCAGCAACTGCACGAGCTGTGTTTCAAGCGATTGCGCCAGCGCGACCACCTTGCGGATCACCTGACCGGTCAGGTCGTGAAAATCCTGAGCCAGCATGATCTCAGTGAGCTGGGCATCAGCACGCGACGCCGACTGCCCCACTTCACCCAGGAAACACATCAGTTTTCCGGAAGCGACCGCCGATACCGGGTTGCGTCGCAAGGCATCGGCCATCTCGATGGCACCGTCAGACAATTTCGCCAGCTCGAGCTTGGTCTCGTCCACGCCATTGAGGACCTTCTCGGCCGCTTCACCCGTGAGGCGAGAAATGTAGGACAGTCGCGAGCGGGCATCGGGCAATGAACCCACGGCCGATTCGAGATCACGGTCGTAGCCGAGTTCGCGAAGCGCATCGTGAAGCTGACGCGTGAGGCGTCCGACATTGACATAGAGTGCGTCGTCTTCTTTCATGGTCAGGGCCTGCCCACTCACTTGGCCTGCTTGTCGAGGATTTTCTGAACCTTTTCCTCGAGCGTGGCTTTGGTGAAGGGCTTGACGATATAGCCCGATGCGCCCCATTGCGCGGCCGATACGATGTCCTCCTTGCGGGCCTCGGCGGTCACCATCAACACTGGCAGGCCCTTGAGCTCGTCATCGGCCCGAATCGACTTGAGCAGCTCGAAGCCGTTCATGTTCGGCATGTTGATGTCCGAGACCACGAAGTTGAAATTGCCGCCCTTGAGTTTCGACAAGGCTGCCTGCCCATCCTCGGCCTCCTCGGCATTGCCAAAACCGATCTCCTTGAGAATGTTGCGAACGATCCGACGCATCGTCGAGAAGTCGTCAACGATCAGGAACTTCATGTTTTCATTGGACACGGCTCACCTCTTTGATGCGGTTGGGTCCTGGGCAGCACCCTCGGTTTGTTGCGACACTTCCGCGGCTGGTACGGGAGCAGGTGCCGGTGCCGGAAGTTTTCCGGCATCGATCAGCACTTTCTCGAATGCATCGAGGTCGCCGGCCTGCAATTCATTGCCGGTCAGCAGACGCATTTCGGCGAGCTGGTTCATCACCACGATCGAGATCCGTCGATTGATCGGCGCATCCGGGTTAGCCGGTTCGTAAGGGACCATTGCCGCCAGGCCAACCACGCGCAGAATCTTGTTCTCGGCGATGCCGCCAGCCACCAGCTCGCGACGCGAGGCATTGGCCCGATCAGTCGACAGTTCCCAGTTCGAATAGCCACGGTCACCACCGGAAAACGGTGACGAATCGGTGTGGCCCGACAAGGTGATCTTCGAATCGACGTCATTGAGCACCTTGGCGATTTCGCCCAGCAGCTCGCGCATGTAAGGTTTGACCACCGTCGAGCCCGAATCG
>CAIVAS010000118.1 GCA_903903975.1 uncultured Burkholderiales bacterium | reverse complement strand
GTTCGGGCGCAGCTTGATCGTCACGGTCTTGCCGTCGGCCGAGGTCTGGTGCGACAGCGCCAGCTGCGGCACGAAATTGAGCTTCTCGTCGATGTCGAAGAGCTTGTCGCAGATCGATGCGAACACGATCCGACCGACATAGGTCCGCGCCATGGTCGGATCGAGCAGATCGGGATCCTCGGCCAGACCGATACGCAGCGTGCTCTGGGCGCTGGCCGGTGCAATGCCGGCACAGGTCAGGGCCAGTGCGAGAAGGGAGGACTGCAGAAGCTTGGATTTGAGTGTCATGGCGTTGGCCTCGTGGTGTGGCGCGGGGTCAGGAGATCGTGAGTCGGAAGGATTGCAAAAGGATCAAAGGGTTGCAAAGGCGAAAAGCGACGATGTTGCAGTGAAATCGGTGGATCGGGCGAGTCTTGTCAGCGCACGAAGGCCGCCTGGAGGCGGGCCAGCGCGGGGTTGGCCGGCGCCGCGGGTCGGGCGATCGACATCGGTGCAGGACCGATCCGGCGCCAGTGCCAGCAAGCAACCGCCGTGCCATCACCGGCAGCTTCAAGCGGCGGCGACTCGGTGCGACAGCGCTCGTCGGCATGCGGACAGCGGGAATGGAAGTGGCAGCCAGCGGGGGGGGCAAGCGGGCTGGGCACATCGCCGCCAATGGCCGGCTCGCCGGCACGACGGGTCGGGTCGGGCACCGGCACCGCCGACAGCAGCGCGCGGGTGTAGGGATGGCGTGGCGCAGCGAGCACGATCGAGGCCGGTCCGGTCTCGACGAAGCGCCCGAGGTACATCACACCCACCTCGGTGGCGATCTGGCGCACCACCGCGAGGTCGTGCGAGATGAAGACATAGCTCAGACCAAGCTGGCGCTGCAGGTCGGCCAGCAGATTGAGGATCTGCGCCTGAATCGACACATCAAGCGCCGAGACCGGCTCATCGCAGACAATCACCCGCGGCCCGGCGGCCAGCGCGCGGGCAATCGCCAGGCGCTGGCGCTGCCCGCCCGAAAATTCATGCGGATAGCGGCGCGCCGCCTCGGGGGGCAGTCCGACCATGCCAAGCAACTCGGCCACCCGCGCCATGCGCCCTGTCGCAGGCACGGTCTGGTGCAGCATGAGGGGCTCGGCGAGCATGTCGCCGGCGGTCAGGCGCGGATTGAGCGAACCATAGGGATCCTGGAAGATCAGCTGGATCAGGCCGCGCAGCCGGCGCATGGCGGTCGCATCGGCGGCGATCAGGTCGTGGCCGTCGAGTTCGAGCTGCCCCGAGGTGGGTTCGATCAATCGCAATAGCAGTCGCGCCACGGTGGACTTGCCGCAGCCCGACTCGCCGACGATGGCGAAGGTTTTGCCGGGGGCGAGTTCGAACGAGACCCCGTCGACCGCACGCACCGTGCTGGTCGAGCGGCCGAAAAGGCCCTGACGCACCGGGAAGTGCTTCACCAGATCGCGCACCCGCAGCATGGCGCTCATGGCTGCAGCGCTGGCTCGAGCGGCGGAAGGGAGGCGGCCAGTGTCTCGAGCGGCGCCTTCCAGCAGCGCGAGGCATGGCCCTCGACGAGGGTGCGCAGCGGCGGCGCCTGCTCGCGGCATTGCGCATCAGAAAACGGGCAGCGACTGGCAAAGCGGCACCCCTCGGGCATGGCGGTGGCTGCCGGCACCATGCCTTCGATGGCCGCCAGCCTCGCGCGCGGGGCACCGAGCGACGGTATCGCGCCCATCAGCCCGACGGTATAGGGATGCTGCGGCATGGCAAAGAGCGCCTCGACCGGCGCTTCTTCGACCACCTGACCGGCATACATCACGACCACGCGGTCGGCCATCTCGGCCACCACGCCGAGGTCATGGGTGATCAGCACGATCGCCGCCGACGTCTCGGTGCGCAGCGTGCGCATCAGCGCCAGCACCTGCGCCTGGATGGTCACATCGAGCGCGGTGGTCGGCTCGTCGGCGATCAGCAGCGCCGGCCGGCACAGCAGCGCCATCGCGATCATCACCCGCTGACGCATGCCGCCCGACATCCGGTGCGGATAGTCGTCGATGCGCTGCTCGGGCGCCGGGATGCGCACGCGCCGCAGCATCTCGATCGCAGCAGTGCGGGCCTGCGCCATCGGCAGGCCGCGATGACGCACCAGCACCTCGGCGAGCTGTGCACCCACGGTGAAGGCCGGATTGAGCGAGGTCATCGGCTCCTGGAAAATCATTGCCAGCCGGTCGCCGCGCAGATCGGCCAGCGCCCGCGGCGCCAGACCGAGCAGGTCTCGACCTTCGAAACGAATGGCACCCGACACACGGGCCGGCGGGCTGGCCACCAGACCCATGATCGACAGGGCAGTCACGCTTTTGCCGCAGCCCGATTCGCCCACGATGCACAGGGTCTGACCGGCCGCCACCGAAAAGCTCACACCGTCGACCGCGCGCGCCGTACCGCGCGGCGTGTCGAAGGCGACCCGCAGATCGTCGACCTCGAGCAGCATGGTCAGTCCGCCGACGCCTCATTGATCGCCGCCTCGATGACCGCGCGATCGAAAACGCCGCCCGGTTTGTCGCGGGTGGCAAAGAACCTGGCGAAATGCACGAAGCGCTCGCGGCTTACCTGTTCAAGACGCTCGAGTTCGGTCAGCGGGTCGGGATGATCGTCGACACGCAAATCGAGCGCCGGATAGTCCTCGGTGGTGTGGATGCGAAGTGCGGCCGACTGCTTGCCGCGCTTGTCGCCGCCGGCCGCCTCGCCGGCCTGCAGGGCCCGGATCAGTCGGCGGGCAAAGGGCAGATCGGCACCATCGAGATAGACGCGGGCGGTCTCGGCAATCACCTGCGGTCCGGCCAGCATATTGCCGGCGACCGAAAACCCGTCGTGAACGACATGGCCGCACCAGGGGATGCAGTCAGACCCGGTGTGGGTGGCGATCGCGCCGAGCGCGTCCTGCAAATGGACCTGGCGCGATTCGCGGCCGGGATCGGCGGCCAGCAGGAGGTCCATCACGACTTGGGCCGGCACGCCCTCACGCAGCAGGCGCAGGCCGCGCGCGCCAAAGGTGGGATTGATCAGGGCCTGGGTCGCCAGTCCGCCGACGCCGCCGTCGGCATGGGCGCAGAGCGCGCCGACTGCAAAAAACCGCGTGGCGACCGCCACACCAAAGGCACCGGTTACGGGATCACGTGCAACGATCGACCAGGTCATGGCAGCGCAGGGCAGAGCTCGAAAGGAATCAGGATACTGCAACGTACCAAGCCGTCAGCGATTTTGAATCCGGGGCGTCGGCAAAGTGTCCTTGCAATTTGCACTCGCGCATCGAACAATCGTCCGAGGCGTTACGTAAACGGATTTCAGGAGCAGGTCGATGTGCAAGCAATCAGAGGCGACCGCCGCGAATGCGGTGACCGGTCGTCCGGTTCGATCCCCGGCCCGATTGCGGTTAACGGCTTGCGCCAGTGTCTGTGCGGGTTGGTCGGCGTCTCTACGGGCGGCTTTGGGGGCGGCTTTTCTGGGCGCTGTGGTGGCGGCCCTGTTGACATCCGGGCCTGCCCTGGCTCAAGCCGACGCCGATCCGACGCCAGGCAAACCCCCGGTTGCCCGGCGATCCGCCAGCAAGACCATGGGCGACCTGACCCGCTTCAACACCTCGATCGTGCGGATCGACAGCCGCATTCCGGACGACGCGACCTCGGCCAAGGGCCTTGGCACCACGCGAGTCGGCACCGGCATCATCCTCGATGACAAAACCATCCTGACGATCGGCTATCTCACCGTCGAGGCCGATTCGGTGATGGTGACCACCGCTTCGGGCAAACGGATCCCGGCGTCGGTCGCCGGCTATGACCATGCCACCGGTTTCGGCCTGGTGCGTGCCGCCGTACCGCTCGACGGCACGCCGATGGCCCTGGGCGATTCCGACAAGGTCACCGAGCGGCAACGGGTGCTCACGCTCGGTCATGGCGAGCCGGAGGCCACCGAACTCCTCGTGGTCTCGCGCAAGGCCTTTGCCGGCGGCTGGGAATACCTGATCGAGCGTCCGATCTACACCTTTCCGCCGGTCAACAACTGGAGCGGCGCGGCGCTCATCAGCGAAGACGGCAAGCTGATCGCAGTCGGTTCACTGATCGTCGAGGACGCGGCGAGCGGCCAGCGCAGCGTGCCGGGCAATCTCTGGGTGCCGGTCAACCTGCTCAAGCCGATCATGGCCGAGCTGCTTGCCCGGGGCCGGCGCAGCGACGATGTCCATCCCTGGCTGGGCATCACGACCGAGTCGGTGCGCGGCTACCTGATGGTGGTTCGGGTGGCGCCGCAAGGACCGGCCGATGCGGCGGGCGTTATGCCGGGCGACATCGTGATCGGCGTGGCCGGCGAAAAGGTCGCCGATCAGGCCGAGTTCTATCGCAAGCTCTGGAAGACCGGTCCGGCCGGCACACCGATCCCGCTGCGACTCTTCAAGGACGGCGATGTGCGCGAGCTGACGGTCAAATCAATCGATCGCGCCGACTTCCTGCGCAAGGCCACGGGTATCTGAGGGCATCGGCTGGGTCACGCGGCTGGCTTAGTCGCCGATGCGATCTGCCCCGAGTCCCATCGCCGAACGCAGACCTTCGAACTGCTCGGCCGAGTCGAAGCGGATGACCAGTCGGCCCTTGCCGCGGGCGTTGGCCTGCAGCTCGACCGCCGCCTGCAGATGCTCGGCAATCTGCTCCTGCAGCCGCTGCAGATCGGCGTCGACAGGGCGGCGCGATGTGCCGGAGCCGCCACCTGATTGAGACTGCTGCGACTGCTGTTGCACCACCAGCCGCTCGGTTTCACGCACAGACAGACGCTTTTCGACCACCTGATTCGCCGCCAGAATCTGCTCGGCGCGCTCGAGCGCCAGCAGCGCGCGGGCGTGGCCCATCTCGAGATCGCCGGCCAGCAGCATGGTCTGCACCGGCGCGGCCAGATTGAGCAGCCGCAGAAGATTTGACGTTGCACTGCGTGAGCGCCCGATTGCCTCGGATGCCTGCTCGTGGGTGTACTGGAACTCGTCGAGCAGGCGGCGAATTGCCTGGGCTTCTTCCAGCGGATTGAGGTCCTCGCGCTGGATGTTCTCGATCAGGGCCATGGCAAGCGCATTCTGGTCGGAGACATCGCGCAGCATGACCGGCACCTCATCGAGCCCGGCGAGCCTCGCGGCCCGAAAGCGTCGCTCGCCCGCGATGATCTCGTAGCGATCAGGTGCCAGGGAGCGCACAACGATCGGTTGCATCATTCCGTGTTGGCGGATCGATGCGGCGAGCTCCTGCAGCGAGCTTTCATCCATGCGCGTGCGAGGCTGATAGCGCCCGGCCTGAAGCTTATCGAGCGGCAGCGTCGACGGCGCCCGGATGCCTCCGGCAACGACGTCGGCCGATGTCTCGAAGCTCTCACCGAGCAGGTTTTCAAGGCCGCGGCCGAGGCCTTTTGGTTTTTTCGCGATCATGCTGGGAGGGGTTCTGGTTGAAATCGTGAGGGGAGGATGGCGATCGACGGGGTCAGCGAACAGCTCACATCGACTTGACGCGCTCAACCATCTCGGCGCCGAACTCGAGATAGGCCTTGGCACCGCGCGACGCCGGATCGAAGACCACACCCGGCAATCCATGGCTCGGTGCCTCAGCCAGCCTGACATTGCGAGGGATGAGCGTGCGAAACACCTTGTCGCCGAAATGCTGCTCAAGCTGCGCCGAGACCTGCTGCGACAGGGTCATCCGCGGATCGAACATGACCCGCAGCAGCCCGATGACCTTGAGATTGCTGTTCAGATTGGCATGCACTTTCTTGATGGTCGCCACCAGATCCGACAATCCCTCGAGCGCAAAGTATTCGCACTGCATCGGAATCACCACGCCATGGGCGGCGCACAGGGCATTCAGGGTCAGCAGCGACAGCGCTGGCGGCGCATCGATAATGACGAAATCGTACTGGTCGTCGACCGCGGCCAGCGCGTCCTTCAGGCGAGTCTCGCGTTGCTCGAAATCGATCAGATCGATCTCGGCGCCAGCAAGTTCGCGGTTGGCCGGCAGGAGATGGTAGCCGGCGGCCTCGGCCCAGACCGTGGTCTCCTCCGCATCCGACATGCCGATCAGAACCTGATAGACCGTGGTCTTGAGCGTGCGCTTGTCGATGCCGCTGCCCATTGTCGCGTTGCCTTGCGGGTCAAGATCGACCAGCAAAACCCGCTGGCCGAGCTTGGCCAACCCGGCGGCGAGGTTCACCGACGTCGTGGTCTTGCCGACGCCGCCCTTCTGATTTGCGATGGTGAAGATCCTGGCCACGTCTGCAAGGCTCCGTCTGGGTGAATGGGGAAGGCGTCGGCTCGGCGCGAATCAGGCCGAGCGCGGCGGTGCAGTCGGCACAGGCCCGGGAGACGTCAGTCCCGCCGAGAAAGCTCGAGTCGGCGACGATGAGGGTGGCGATGCCGATGCCGATGCCGATGCCGGTGCCGGTGTCGATGACGGTGTCGATGAGGGTGGCGATGCCGATGCCGATGCCGATGCCGGTGCCGGTGTCGATGACGGTGTCGATGACG
>CAIVAS010000117.1 GCA_903903975.1 uncultured Burkholderiales bacterium | reverse complement strand
TGATGTCAGGCCGAGGGTTTACGGCAAGTTCGACGAAAAGGACGGCCGCGGTGGCGAATGGGCGATGCCTCGCGGACAGTGGCTGTTGCCGGCGCTCGCTGAACTCTCGCCAGCCTTGATCGCGCGTGCGATCAGCGCGCGGCTGCTCAACCCGGGTCAATATGCGGCCAGGCTGGGTGGGGCGTTGCCGGGCGATCTGCGCGAACGCATCGAGTCGCGCATGGCAATCATCGATGCGCGCGAGCAGGCGCTGGCACTGCCTCATGCCACTGCGGTGCGTACACCCACCTTTTGCTCGGGATGTCCGCACAACACCTCGACCCATGTGCCACAAGGCTCGCGTGCCCTGGGTGGCATCGGATGCCATTACATGGCGACTTTCATGCCTGAGCGGCGCACCGAGACCTTCACCCAGATGGGTGGCGAGGGCGTGCCATGGATCGGTCAGGCGCCCTTCACCGATGAGACGCACATCTTTGCCAACCTGGGTGATGGCACCTACTTTCATTCGGGCCATCTGGCGATCAGGGCGTCGATTGCGGCGGGTGTGAATATCACCTACAAGATTCTCTTTAATGATGCGGTTGCCATGACTGGCGGGCAGCCGGTCGACGGCACGCTGAGCGTGCCGAAAATCGTTGCGCAGATGGCCGCCGAAGGTGCCGCGAAAATCGTGGTGGTGACCGACGAGCCTGAGAAATACGAGGCTGTGAAGTCGCTGCCCCAGATGGCCGGTATCGAGATCCATCACCGAGATCATCTCGATTGGCTGCAAAAGCAGATGCGCGAGGTGCCGGGTTGCTCGATCCTGATCTACGACCAGACCTGCGCCAGTGAAAAGCGGCGTCGTCGCAAGAAGGTCGTCGACGGCAAGCCGGGTTTTCCTGACCCGGCGCGCAGGGTGATCATCAACGAGGCGGTGTGCGAGGGGTGCGGCGATTGCAGCGTGCAGTCGTCGTGTGTGTCGGTTGAGCCGGTGCAGACCGACTTTGGTCGCAAGCGGCGGATCAATCAGTCGTCGTGCAACAAGGATTTCTCGTGCCTGAAGGGTTTTTGCCCGAGCTTTGTCACAGTGGAAGGCGGGCAGTTGCGCAAGGGCGCGAGCCATGCGCCGGCGGCTGAGCGAAAGGCGTTGATGCCTGACTCGTTTGGTGAATTGCCCGAGCCGCAGCGACTGCAGATCACATCGTCCGGCAATCGGACCTACGGCATCCTTGTCACCGGCGTTGGCGGCACCGGTGTGGTCACCATCGGCCAGCTGCTGGGCATGGCGGCGCATCTCGAAGGCAAGGGAGTGTCGGTGCTGGACATGGCCGGTCTGGCCCAAAAAGGCGGGGCAGTGTTTTCGCATGTGCAAATTGCACATCGACCCGAAGAACTTTTTTCGACCCGCATCGCAACCGGTGAGGCCGACCTTGTCATCGGCTGCGATCTGGTGGTCTCGGCCAGCAATGACGCGCTCTCGAAGATGCGCCCGGCGGTGACTCGCGCGATCATCAATGCCGATGTGGCGCCAACCTCCGATTTCCTTCGCGACCCCGACTGGACCCTGCCCGCCGATGCGCTCAAGCGAAATCTGATCGAATCGACCGGCGAGACCGCCATTGCGTTTGTCGATGCCACAACGCTGGCTGATCAGCTGATGGGGGATGCGATCTACTCCAACCCAATGCTGCTCGGCTATGCCTGGCAGAAGGGTTTCATACCCCTGGAGCGTCAGGCGCTGGAGCGGGCGATCGAGCTCAACGGCATTGCGGTGGCGAGCAATCTCGAGGCGTTCTTGTGGGGCCGTCGAATTGCTCATGACCGCGACGCAGTGTCTGCTCATCTCGATCCGAAAGCAGGTGCCAAAGTGATCGAATTGCGCCGCTCGACTGCTCAGCCCGACAGTGAGCCTGTGAGTCGGATCGAGGGACTGATCGAGCGTCGCATCGCCCACCTGCGCGCTTATCAGAACGACGCCTGGGCGAGTCGCTATGCCGAATGGGTGCAGCGCGTGCGTCGCGCCGAAGGAGACAGGGTCGGTGCTGCGGGGCAGTGGCGACTGACCGAGGCAGTCGCCGAGTGTCTGTCGAAACTGATGAGCTACAAGGACGAATATGAAGTGGCGAGGCTTCATGCCGACCCCGCTTTCATCGCATCGATCCGCGCGCAGTTCGAGGGCGATTGGTCGCTGAAATTTCACCTTGCACCGCCGATTTTTTCGCGTCTCGACCCGAAGACAGGCGTGCCCGTCAAACAGCAGTTCGGCAGCTGGATCTTGAGTGCCATGCGGCTGCTGGCGAAAATGAAGTTCGCGCGTGGCAAGTGGTTTGATCCCTTCGGGCGCACGCTCGAGCGGCGAACCGAGCGCGCACTGATCGGTGAGTACGAGGCGTTGATCGACCAACTGCTTGCGAGTCTGTCGCCCGCCAATCATGAGCTCGCAATCGAGCTCGCACGGATACCCGAGCAGATTCGCGGCTTCGGTCATGTCAAGGAGTCGCAACTGGTGAAGGTGCGTGCGCAATGGGAAGACGGCCTGGCGCAATGGCAGGGTAAGCCGTCACGCAAGCGACGCGATCCGATTCCGATCCGCAGCATTTCGGCCTGATGGCCACCGCGCGTCCAGGCAAGGTCGACCTCATGGCGTCGACTGCCTGCCTGCAGTCGGTTTTCCTGGCGAGGCCGGTCCCGGGATGGCACTGAGTTGAGACAACTGCAGCCCGAGGTGCCCGCCCAGTCCGCTCGTGCAGCGTAATGACTCCCAGTTGCCGCGGGTATCGGTCGAGACGAAATCCTGCACATACTTTCCGGCGCCCGACTTGGAGTGAGAGGCCAGCCATCCCTCGAATTTGGGTGAGGTCGCCAGCATCGTATGTCCCGAGTTGTGGAGCATGGCAACGCGTTTGGCGAGTTCGGTTTCGATTGCGTCCTGGCGCTTTATCCAGGCCTGGGTGCCGGGCTGGGCAGCGTTGACGAAGTGGCCAGCCAGGGCAGGGGCAGTCAGAACCCGGCGCAGGTTGTCGCGCAGGAAGGCCCTCGAGACATGGTCGTAGGCATCGGTCGACGAAAAGAGTCCGACCAGCCAGTCGTTGAATGAAGAGGCCGTCCCCGAGCCGCTCGGCATGATGCGAACCGTTGCCGCGGCCGACGCTGCAAGCGCATGACGCCCTTCTTCCTCGGTGCGTGCGCCCACGCCGGTGGCCACATAGCCCAGTATGTCGATGAAGACATCGCGACCGAGTCCGGTGTCGTTGGTGAAGCTCGCCCGCCTCGCAGGTGCCAGCGACTCCCATGCCGCAGCCGCACTGGCTGAGTCGAGGCCCCGACCGAATTCGCTTCGCAGCGCAGCGAATGCCCGATAGGACGCATCGACCCGCCGGCGTGCCAGCGCGAGGGCGTCGCTCATGGTGGCTGCCCGACCGTCGAGTGCGATGGCCGCATCCAGTCCGACTGCCTTGCTAAGGGCCGCAGCCTGTTCGCCTCCGGACGGATCGGTCAGGCGCATCAGTTCGGCAAGAAAGGTGGTGACCGTAAACTGCGTGCGGCCATAGGACGCGTAATAGGCATGGCCATTGATGTCGATGCGTGCCCGACTGCGGCAACCGGCACTGGCTGCACAGTTCTCATTGATCGACGCCGATGGGCTTTCCTGCAGTTCGGCGGCAGCCTGATAGCGCTCGACGCGGCTGCGTTCAAGTTCATCCTGGTAGGTCACCGGCACGGCTGAGGCCGGTCGGCATTCGAGCACGCGGGCCGGGCCGCGAAGATCGGGGCGGCTGGGTGTGAGCAGGGGCTGTCCCGGTCCGAGGTCGATGCCCGGCAGACTGCTCATCGTGCGGTCGATGCACATTCGACGCTGCGACGGGCTGGCCGACAGGATCAGGGCCAGCGCGCCGGCCCGGACATCGTCGAAGCCTTCGATGACGAAGCGTGCCGGTGAGGCCAGCGCCCCGCCGTAGTGCGCCGCAAAAGAGGCAAAGACCTGCCGGCCAGTCGCGCCCGTCCAGGCGATGGCATCGACGCCATTGCCGGTCGCAGGCTTGGGCGGACCTTGCCCTGCGATGAAATCGCCCCAGGGATCAAACAGCAGTCCGTCGATGCCCGACGGTTGAGGGCGCGTGAGGTTGTTGCCAAAGAGCGGCACCGGCAGGATGTCTTCGATCATGAAGGACCAGCGTGCCCGATCAAAGCCCTGGGTCTGACCGAGCGAGCGACCCTGCGAGTCGGTGGTCAGCGCAAACCAGGTGAGTCGGGCCAGTCCCCAGGGATCGAGTCCGGTGATCGGATCACCGTCGGCATACAGCCGCAGGCTGTCGCGGCTGCGGTAGCCGGGCTGAAGCCCGAGCGGATCGGCTTCGAGATAATGACCGCTCGATGGGTCATAGGTCCGTGCGTGGTTGTAATGCCAGGCACTCTCGGCATCGAAGTACTGTCCGGGCAGACGCAGGTTGATGTCGATCTGTGCGCCGGGGTCGATGCTGGCTCGCCCCAGTCGATCGTATCGGGCCGACCAGACGGTCTGATCGCGATCGTTGAGTGCCCGCACCGGAGCGCCACGTTCGTCGGTGACGATGCGGTAGAGGCGCCCGGAGGCGATCAGCGCGACTGGCCGGGATCCGGCCCACAGCCAGTGACGCAGACCGCCATCGCCTGACTGCTCGCCTCGCAGGCGCCAGTCCTGGTGCATGAATCGGGTCTCGGTCGGTGTTGTTGAGACCGTGCCGGCAGACTGCTTGATGGCCCGCCTTCCATGCGGGTCGTCGCTGTAGCGGGAGCCTGTGGTTGCCACCAGATGCCCGCCGATGAAGACCGGATTGGTTTTTCGAGGCGCCGATGCCAGTGCGCCCGGCGACGCGCTTGAGCTTGAGTCCGGATCACTCAGGCTCAGTGGTGCGCGCAGCGCTTCGGCATCGATCTCGATATCGGCCGCGCCCAGCCCTTCAACCGTCAGGCCCACGACCTCACGGTCGCGATAGCGGTAGTGCACCCGCACACCGTCGGGCAGCGACTCGCCGGTCACGCGGCTGGCGATGTTGTAGTGCCATTCATAGCGCATCGCTTCGTCGGGTCTGGTTATGAAACGATGCTCTGCGCCGGTCAGGCGGCCGAGGTGGTCGCGGCTGTAGCGAATCGATACCGTGTCGTTGGCCGCTTCGATCAGATCGGCACCACGCCAGGTGTAGCGGCCCAGCAGTGTCTTTCGGCCATCGATGAGGCGGGTCGATTCGATCAGCCGCCCGGCAGCATCGCGACGATAGGCGAGTGTGCTGCCGTCGCCCGGATAGTGCTTCACCAATCGGTCATAGGCATCGTATTGCGCCCATTGCCTGGGCTCACTGGGCTGGTCGATGAAGGCCACCCGGCCGAAGTCGTCGAAGCCCCTCGAAAACAGGCTGCCATCGGGCAAGGCGACCGCGCTTGGCAGCCCGCGCCAGAGGGCGACAGCGCGAAAAGGGGGACTGTCGGGCTGATCGTCAGGCCGCGCGCGCACCTCGCGCCCCAGCGTGAAATCCTGACGAACGATGGCGGCGAGCTTGCCGAAAGGCTGGTAATCGAAGTCGATGGCCTGGCGACCGTTGGTGGCGCTGACGATGGTCGGCCCGCCAAGCCATGCCTTGTCGGGATCGTTGGGCAGCATGATGCTGGTCACCCCGCGCGCCGATCGGTGCTCCTGCAGGATCCATCGTTGGCCGACATTCAGCTGCTCGGTGGGTCGATCAGCCCCCGAGACGTTGAGCCAATCGCCTTCCTGGCCGATGGCAAGTCGGTCTGAGGGGCCGGGCTGCGGGCCGTCGACCCAGCTGAGCGCGCTCAGCCATTCGCTCGGGTCCAGCCGGCCACCGAATGGCGGTTCGTCGTTCGGCTTGCGATGCCCCAGCGAAAAGCGTCGTGACAGCGGTGCATAAGTCATCGTCGAACCCCGACCCGCCGCCGGCGCGAAGCCGGTTTCGATGATGTCGGTGGGTCGGCCGAGCGCATCACGCCGGATGTCGATGCGATGCCATCGGCCGGGCGCAACAGACGGCTGATCGATGCGGCTTGGCCCCTCGATCCGATCTCGGCTGCGATAGCCGAGCCGCCACAGCAGGGTTGGTGTATTGCCCGGCGCGGGGCTGTGCCAGGCCTGCACCGGTCTGCCAGCGGCGTCACGGTCGATTCGCAGCGCACCCTGCGGCGATTCGACCCTGCTCAGGCGCTGCTTGTCGTCGTAGGCATAGCGACGCGGCGATGGCGGGCAACTGCTGCAGGCTTCGCCCTGCGCCTCAATCAGTCGTGCGAGATGGTCATGGCGGCTGTAGAGCCAGGTATAGCGCGCCCTGCGCCCCGCACTGTCGGTGACCAGCGTCATACCGGGCTGGGCCCTGGACTGCTGAGCCTGGTAATGGATTTCAAGAACCGACCCGCTGTCAGTCTCGGTGGTGCCGATGGCCCGCCCCTGGTCGTCATAGCGATAGGCGGCGACTTGCTCCACTGGGGCGTGCGGCTCAGGTTCGAGCTCGAAGACCTCGGTCAGCAGCAGTGGATCGCGGCTGTCGCGGTATTCGTAGCGGCGCCTGCGCCCGTCGGGCCACTGAACTTCAGCGAGTTGCCCGGTCGCATCGTAGCGGCAGTCGACAAGCGCCGTGCCGTTCCTGAGCACCCGCGCGATTCGCTTGCCGTGGGGATGTTCGATGTATTCAAAGTCGATCCGCCAGCCGTCCGGGCCGATGAGTCCTTCGAGCCGACCGGACTCGCCGTGATGCAGCCTGATCATCGTCATGCCGTCGCGCAACACCGCCAGCAGTCGACCTCGGGCATCGAAGTGCAGTGATCGGCCGCCTGGCCATCGCCAGGTCCAGCGCACCAGATCGTGCGTGACGCCGCCTGTCTGATGGAGTTGCCGCAGCGCTTTTCGGCCGAGTTCGCGCTCAAGTGCTCGGTCGGTATCGTGATCGAGCGCTTGCGGATGCCGGTGCTCGATCACGATACCGTCTTCGATTCGAGTTGCCTGCCATTGCCCTGCGTACTGGCGGTCGGGGCGAAACACGACGCGGCGTCCGTCGCCCTGGATGATCTGCAGTTCACGGTGTTTGCCCGCACTGGTCGCAATGATCCGGGTCTCAAAGGAGTGGCTCCAGCCAACCCCAAGCGGACCGTCGAAGCGATTGCGACTGTTGTAATGACGGGCCAGCACGAAGGGCACGATCGCTGAAGCGCGAAGGTCGACTTCGTGGCGGTATTTGTTGCCGGTGACAAGATCGACCGGATTGCCGGCGCCGGTTGCGACACCGCCGGCGCGCAGGCCGGTCGCTTCATCGGCAAAGTCGCAGACCGATGAACCCGGCCCGGCGGGCGGGCCTCCCGCCGCGCCGCAGGTGGCCTGGGCCAAGACCTGGGATGGGACAATCATCGATAAGGCGAGGACGCCGATCGCCAGCGCGAGGGCTGCCAATGGTGCCCGCGGCGAATGCCGACGGCGCGGTGATTGAAGGGTGTGGTGCACGGCGAGAACTTCCGAAAGCGGGCCTTGCCCGGTGATCGGAAATCCTTGCGCAACGCTGCGTTCCGCTCAATTGAGCGGAGGTTCTAAGACTAAGGCCTTAAGTTGATCGACTCAGTTGATGAAATCAGTCGATCAAGGTCTTGACGCGCTCATGCCCATTTTCTGACGACGGCATCGGCGATCGGTGCGCCCCATTCCTGTGTGAAATGCCCGGCCTCGGCGATCAGCATCGGTGGCGGGCAGTTGCGGATCGATTGGCGAAGATTGGCCATCACCGCTTCGCCGAGCACCGGATCGGACTGGCCGACGGCCATCAGCGTGCGGCCACTCCAGGCGTTTTTCCACCAGTCTCGCGCCTGCCGTGAAATTGCCGCGCCGGGGGCATCGGGATGATCCGGCACAAGTTGAGGAAAGCGCCTGACGCCGGCCTTT
>CAIVAS010000116.1 GCA_903903975.1 uncultured Burkholderiales bacterium | reverse complement strand
CTGCGGCAAGAATGCCGATGATCGCAACGACGATCATCAATTCGATGAGGGTAAAACCTTTTTGAACTTGCTTGATCATTTGAATCTCCAGGAAGTCGAGGATGAGCCATCAGGCTTTAACGACCGTCGCGACCACCGCGGCGGATGCCTGATACATAGCCGGTTTCGTGCCAGCGTGACCTTGTTCACTCAAACCCCGGCTTGCGCAGATGAACGGCATGCAAGGCTGAATCAGTGGCTGACGCGGGTGACACAGAAAAACCCGGGTGACGATTTCTGTCAGCAGCGGGTGACGCGATGCGTCACCTGCGACAGGATCGGTCAGATGTCGAGGACCTGACCGCGCTCGAGCAGACGCGGGCTGAAACGGCCGGCCCAGGCCTCGATTTCGCGACCGATCAGCGCCGCATCAGACGGCTTCAGATGCGTGACCAGCACCTCGGGTTCGCGGCGCAAGGCGCGAAGCTGCTCGCCGAGCTCAATCGGATGCAGGTGTTTGGCGGTGATCGCCAGATCGCGCTCCTTGTTGGAGAACGCGGTCTCGATGATCAGGTAGCGCAGATCGGTAATGCTGTTGACCACTCGCCAGAATTCATCGGTCGGAATGCTGTCGCCCGAGAACACCACGCTGCCCTCGTCGCTGAACACATGAAAGCCGAGCGCCGGCACGGTGTGATTGGCCGGGATGCTGCGAATCGAGCGGCCAGCCACCGTGACGGTGACGCCGAGCGTGATCGGCTCAAAGACCATCCAGGGCCGCTCGTAATGCGGGATCTCGGTGAAGTCGGGCCAGATCACCCAGTTGAAGATATGCGCGCGCAAGGCCGCAATGGTTTCGGGCAAGGCATGCACGATCAGCGGTGTGCTGCGGCGGGCGCCAACCGAATCGACCATCAGGGGCAGCGCCGCAATATGGTCGAGATGCGAATGCGTGAGAAAGACATGGTCGATGCGGGTGAGCGCCTCGACCGAGAGGTCTTCGACGCCGGTGCCGGCATCGATCAGGATGTCGTCATCGACCAGAAACGAGGTGGTGCGGGCGTTGACACCCGTGCCGCCGATGCCGCCGCTGCAACCGAGCACCGTGAACTTCATGCAATGCGCTCAGCGGGCGCGACCACCCCGGCGCGAGCCTGTTCGGTGGCCGGCCAGGGCGAGACCACACCCGGCACCGGCTGCCAGATGCCGATGGTCTCGGTGCGTCCCTGCACCGCGGACTGCGCAACGAACTGCAGGGCCACACACTGCACCGCGGCGCAGGTCGATTCACCGATCAGGATCGGCAACTGGTAATGCTTGGTCAGGCCCTCGATGCGGGCAGCCAGGTTCACCGCGTCACCAATCACGGTATAGGCGCGACGCAGTTGCGAGCCCATGTCGCCCACCCGGACCACACCGGTATTGATGCCGATGCCCACCGACAAGGCAGGCCAGCCCAGCGCCTGGAATTCGCGATTTAGCCGGGTCACCGCCTGCTGCATGGCGAGCGCTGCGGCCACCGCATGATCGGCATGGTCGGGGTCGTCCATCGGCGCGCCCCAGAAAGCCATGACCGCATCGCCAATGTACTTGTCGACCGTGCCGTCATGGGCATGGATCACCTCGGTCATCTCAGTCAGAAAGCGGTTGAGATAATCGCGAAGCTGCTGCGGCGCCATCCGCTCGGCCATCCGCGTGAAGCCGCGGATATCGGCAAAGAGGATGGTCAGCTCCTTGTTCTGGCTGTCGAGCGGATAGTTGTCGGGGTTGTTCGACATGCGCTCGACCAGCTGCGGCGCGACATACTGACCAAAGAGGCCGATCACAGCACGACGCGATCGACCCTCGGAGATATAACCGGCCACAAGGTTCGTGATCGCCACCAGGCACAGCGCCACCACGCCGGCCGCCAGCGGCAGGGCCCAGCCGAACTTGGCATAGGCAATCGCATTCCAGGCAATCAGGATCGACAGGCCCAGCAGCGTGACCGCCGAGACACCGACCACACCCGCGCCGGTCATGGCCAGTGCTGCGGAGCCTACGACCAGACCGATGAGCAGCGCTGACACCAGTGGTGCTTCGGGAGGACGTCTGTGGATCGTGCCTTCAAGCGCGCCTGCGATCAGCGACGCATGAACTTCGACACCGGGATACACCTCGCTCACCGGCGTTGCGCGCAGATCGGTCAGGCCCGGTGCCGAAGTGCCCACCAGTACGATCCGATCCTGAAAGAGCCGCGGCTCGACTCGGCCCTCGAGCACATCGGTGGCAGAGACATAGCGAAAGCGCGACGAAGCCGCGCCGCCGCGTCCCTGGAAGGGCACCAGTGCGGTGGTGCCGACCGAGATCGGGATGCGCGCCTGGGCGCCCGAGGCACCGAAGCCAATGCTGTCGGCCTGATCGCCCTCGCCATGCAAGGTCAGCGGCGCATTGCCGAAATAGATTCGCAGCACCGAGACCGCGAGCGACTCGTAGAGCTGGTCGCGATGCTCAGCCAGCAGCGGCAGGGAGCGCACGACGCCGTCGCGATCGACCATCGGATTGAAGAAGCCGGCATTGCGCGCGGCCCGGGCCAGCGGCGCGACGTTGGCCCCATAGCCTGCCCAACTGGTCACGCTGAAGCCCTGTTCACGCAGTGTGGCCGCTGGCCAGACAGGCTGAGGCAGCTGCCCGGATGAGAAGGCGCCCACTTCGCTGGAGAAGTAGTAACCAAGCGCCACCGGCGCATTGGCAAAGGCCTTGGCCAGCACCGAATCGGAATGCGGCTGCGGCTCGGCGAAGACCAGGTCGAAACCGATCGCGCGTGCGCCGCCTTCTTTGGCGAGGATCTGCGTCAGCCGGGCGACCTGCTCTCGCGACCAGGGCCACCGGCCTTGAGCGGCGAGGCTCTTCTCGTCGATATCAACGATGACGATCCGGCTACTCGGTTTGGGCGGCTGCAGCCGCATGCGCGAGTCGTAGAGAAAGCGGTCGAGGGTATCGACCATCGGCAGCGACATCTGGGTGAGCTCTGCGATCACTGCAAGCGCGACAATGCCCAGCCCGAGCAGGAGCCGACGCGTCTTCATCGACGAGAGATCGAATACCCACATGGTTGAATCGTCAGGACGGCGGCTCGAATGAAAAGCGGAAGATGGTTCCGGCGAGTTCGATCAGATCATCGGCTCTGAGCAAGCACGAGATCAGTCCGGTCGGCTCGCCATTGACCATCGGAAAGGTCGTGCCTTCGAGATGCGTGATGAAAAAGCCGTTGCGACGCCGGGCAATCACGGCGACCTGGCCCGAGGCATTCGACAGACTCACGATGGGGCGGTCGATGGCAATCACCTTGCCGGCGCCATCGCCCGACAAGGCCTCGACACAGGCCCACTCCGGCGGCCTGTCGCCCTCAGGAGTGAGCGGATCGATCACGTACTGCAGCCGATAGATACCGATCTCGATGCGATCGCCATCCAGCAGGGCGCGCTGAATCACCGGTTCGCCATTGACCAGCGTGCCGTTGCGACTGCGCAGGTCCTCGATCACGCTTGCGCCCGCACGGGTCAAGAGCACCGCGTGTTCGCCCGAGACGGTGAGGTCATCGAGCATGATGTCGTTATAGGGCCGCCGACCGATGGTGAGCCGCGGCTTGTCGATCACGATCTGCCGCAGCTGCTGTGAGGCGGTACTCAGCAGCAGTTTGGGGCTGGCGGTGGTTTCGCGCTGCTGCATGGGTCGACAGGGTCCGGGAGCTTGGAAAATAGGGAAAACAGCGAGGCAAGCGGCGAATGCCGCTCAGTGATTGATTTCAGTGATTGATCGGTCGCCTGGGTCGTCCGCCAGCCAGAATGACGGTGACGTTGTCGGTGCAGCCGGCTTCGAGGGCGGCATCGACCAGCATGGCGGCGATGTGGTTCAGCTCGGACTGCGGCTGATGCAGCAGCGACTCGAGTGCATGGTCGACCAGTGAGTCGGTCAAGCCGTCGGAGCACAGCATCAGCAGATCGTCTCGATGCCAGTCGAGCACCATGACCTGCGCCAAGGGGGCGGTGGCATCGGTGCCGAGCGCACGGGTCAGGATGCCCCGGGCTGGCAGGCGCCTGATCTGCGCTTCGCTCAGTTGCCCGGCCTCCAGCATCTGCTGGCCGACCGAGTGATCGATCGTCAGGCGTTCCAGCCGCCCGTCGCGCAGCAAATAGGCTCGAGAATCGCCGACATGGGCGATCGTGAGCCGGTCGTGATCGATGGCAGCCGCGACCAGTGTCGTGCCCATGCCGAGGCAATCGGCGCGTGTCCGGGCCACCTCCTTGATGCGGGTATGAGCATCGAGGCAGGCCAGAGAGAGGGCCTGGTCGGCCGGCAGACCGGCATCGAGATGTGCGGCCGCCACCTCGGTCACGGTGCGAACCGCAAGCGCGCTGGCGATTTCGCCTGCATTCAGGCCGCCCATGCCGTCGGCCAGGGCAAAGACGCGCGAAGACTCGTCGGTCAGCCAGGCATCTTCGTTGTGTCGGCGCGCGCCACCGGGGTCGGACATTGCGGCCCAGGGCAAGGCCGCACCCGCACGCAGGCCATGCGCATACGCCGAGCGCGATTCAATGGTCCAGGTTGCAGTTTCGATTCCAGCCATAGGGAGGAATCTAGCGGTCGCTTCGCGCTCAGGGCAGGAACTGCCTCACGAACGGGTCACTGAACCCGCCCGGCGGTGGAGCACCGGGCGGCTTCGGGTGTCGGGGTCAGAGCGCAGCGACCTTGTGCCGCTTGAGCATGAGCAGCGACACGACAATGACGAAGGCCGCACCGATGAGGCCGGCAAGCTGACCGAGGGTGTGCGCAGACATCTGCAAGGCTTGCGCCTGCTGCTCGACCCAGGCCACGATCGCCGGATCAGACAGGGCGATTTCGCCTGCGATATAGCCAAGCAGGGCAGCACCCAGCCAGACGATCAAGGGGAAACGCTCGATGACTTTGAGCAACAGCGTACTGCCGAAGATGACCAGCGGAATGCTGATCGCCAGGCCCAGCACCAGCAAGAAGGTGTTGCCTTTGGCCGCCGCGGCCACCGCGATGACATTGTCGAGGCTCATCACCAGGTCGGCGATCAGGATGGTGCGAACCGCCGCGGCCATCGACCCCTTGCCCTTCGACGCATCGCCGTCGTCATCGTCGCCTTCCGGCAGCAGCAGGGTGATGCCGATGTAGACCAGTAGCGCCGCACCGATGAGCTTGAGCCAGGGCAGCAACAGCAGCTGCGCGGCCACCAGCGTCAAGAGGATTCGCATCACGATCGCCGCACCCGAACCGATGGCGATCGCCTTCTTCTGCTGCTGCGGCGGCAGCGATCGGGCGGCCAGTGCGATCACCACCGCGTTGTCGCCCGACAGCAGGATATTGGCAATGATGATCTGGCCGAGCGCGACCCAGAAAAGCGGCGATGCGAAATCCACGGACTGTCTCCTCGTCTGCCGTCAGATGGCTGCCTTAAGCAGCCGCCCCATTTCGGAGGGGTTCTTGGTGACGGTGATGCCACAGGCCGCCATGATTTCGAGCTTTTCCTGCGCAGTGCCTTTGCCGCCCGAGATGATCGCGCCGGCATGCCCCATGCGCTTGCCCGGGGGGGCGGTGACACCGGCAATGAAGCCGACGACCGGCTTTTTCATGTTGTCCTTGATCCAGAGGGCCGCGGTCTCTTCATCGGAGCCGCCAATCTCGCCGATCATGACCACCGCGTCGGTCTCGGGATCGTCGTTGAACATGCGCATGACGTCGATGTGCTTCAGACCATTGACCGGATCGCCGCCGATGCCAACTGCCGAGGACTGGCCCAGACCGAGTTCGGTGAGCTGGCCGACCGCTTCATAGGTGAGTGTCCCGGAGCGCGAGACCACACCGATCCGCCCCTTGAGATGGATGTGACCGGGCATGATGCCGATCTTGATTTCGTCGGGTGTGATCACACCCGGGCAGTTCGGCCCGAGCAGCAAAGTGCGCCGATTTTGCGCACGCATGCGATCGCGCACTTCGATCATGTCGCGAACCGGAATGCCTTCGGTGATGCAGACCACCAGATCGAGGTCAGCCTCAACCGCTTCCCAGATCGCTGCGGCGGCGCCGGCCGGCGGCACATAGATGACCGATGCGTTGGCACCGGTTTGCGCCTTGGCGTCTTTGACCGACGCGAAGATGGGGATGCCGTCGAAATCCTCGCCCGCTTTCTTGGGGTTGACCCCGGCCACGAAGCACTGAGCCCCATTGGCGTATTCGCGGCACATCCGGGTATGGAACTGCCCGGTTTTGCCGGTAATGCCCTGGGTGATGACCTTGGTGTTCTTGTTGACCAGGATCGACATGGTAGTGACTCCGGATGGGGTGGGTCAGTGCGCTGCAGCCGCGGCCGCAACAACCTTTTCGGCGGCTTCGGCCATCGAATCAGCCGAAATGATCGGCAGGCCCGAATCGGCCAGAAGCTTGCGCCCGAGCTCTTCGTTGGTGCCCTTCATACGGACCACCAGCGGAACCTTCAGACCCACCGCACGGGACGCGGTAATGACGCCCTCTGCAATGGTGTCGCACTTCATGATGCCGCCGAAGATATTGACCAGAATGGCCTTGAGCCCGGGATTGCGCAGCATGATCTTGAAGGCCTCAGTCACTTTCTCGGCCGTGGCACCGCCACCGACATCGAGGAAGTTGGCCGGCTCGCCACCGAAAAGCTTGATGGTGTCCATGGTGGCCATGGCAAGGCCGGCGCCATTGACCAGACAGCCGATATTGCCGTCGAGCTGGATATAGGCCAGATCGAACTTGGAGGCCTCGATCTCGGCCGGATCTTCTTCGTCGAGATCGCGAAGTGCCACCAGTTCGGGATGGCGGTACAGGGCATTCGAGTCGAAGTTGATCTTGGCATCGAGTGCGATCACGTCGCCCGCGCCGGTCAGGATCAGGGGGTTGATCTCAGCGAGACTGGCGTCGGTTTCCCAGAAAGCCCGCACCAGCGCCTGAAAGACCGCTCTGGCCTGGGGAATGCTGGCTGCCGGAATGCCAATCTTGGCGGCGAGGTCGTCAGCCTGCGCATCGCTCAAGCCGCTGGCCACGTCTGCCGAAACTTTGTGAATCAGTTCGGGGGTCTTTTCGGCGACTTCCTCGATGTCCATGCCACCTTCGCTGGACGCCATGACGGTTACTTTCTGGGTGACCCGGTCGACCACCAGACCGACGTAAAGTTCTTTCTTGATGTCAGCGCCTTCCTCGATCAGCAGGCGACGAACCAGTTGGCCGGCAGGCCCTGTCTGATGCGTGACCAGTTGCATCCCGAGAATCTGCGTGGCGTAGTCTTTGACTTCGTCCAGCGACTTGGCGACTTTGACGCCACCGCCCTTGCCCCGTCCACCGGCGTGAATTTGCGCCTTGACGACCCAGACCTTGCCGCCAAGCGCTTGCGCCGCCTTGACTGCTTCATCGACTGAAAAACATGGGATGCCTCGCGGAACGCGGACACCATAGCGTTTCAGGAGTTCTTTGCCCTGGTATTCATGGATTTTCATGGCGGTCCTTGAGATTCAGTTGGCCTTGACCACACGCTGCTGCCAAAGCCTGGCGACACCAGCATGAGTCCTTCGAAGACATCGGCAAAGGGGGCTTGCCGTGGCAAACGGGGCTAGCCGTCGTCGCGCCGGATGGCGGCGAACTGTATCACAGCGGCCATGGCTGGTTTCCGGTCAGACCTGGGTGTCAGTCAGGTGCTGGTCAGGCGCTGGTCAGGCCTCATCGCGATGCTCGCCGGCATGCCGAAGCACCCAGTGAATCGCGTCGGAGGTAAAGCCTCGCTGAGAGAGGAAGCGCTGTTGGCGTGCTCGCTCGGTGGGATCTTGCGAGGCGATGCCGAAGCGGCGGGTCCAAGCCTGGAGTGCGCGTTCGCGCTCGGTCGCGCGCAGACCATCCAGAACCGGGTCGCTGATCTGCGGGTCGAGTCGATGCATCTGCAACTCCTGCTCGATTCGTCGAAGGCCGAAACGCTCTGACCGTCGCCGCGCGAGGCTTTCTGCGAATCGCGCCTCGCTTAGCAGGCCTTCCTGCTGAAGGCGGTCAAGGACCGAGGCAAGTTGCTCTGGAGATTCGGCGTGCGGGGCAAGCTTGCGGTTCAGTTCCTGACGGCTTTGATCGCGCTGCGTCAGAAGACGCAGCGCCCGGCCTCGCAGCGACACTGAGGGCCGAACCATCGCCAGCACTCAGCCTGACTCAGCCGCCTTACGTCTGGCTCAGGCCGCTTGGGTCACGCCCTTGCCACCCTCGATGACCTTCAGGCCACGAGGATTGACGCCGAAATGCGCACGAACCTTATTTTCGATATCAAGGGCGATCTCGGGCCGCTCGCGCAGATATTCGCGCGCATTGTCTTTACCCTGGCCGATACGATCGCCGCCATAGCTGTACCAGGCGCCGCTCTTTTCGACGATATTGCTGGTCGCGCCCAGGTCGAGAATTTCACCTTCACGCGAAATGCCCTCGCCATAGAGGATGTCGAACTCGGCGGTCTTGAAGGGCGGGGCAACCTTGTTCTTGACGACTTTGACCTTGGTCTCGTTGCCGATGACTTCGTCACCCTTCTTGATTGAACCGGTGCGACGAATGTCGAGGCGCACCGAGGCATAGAACTTCAGCGCATTGCCGCCGGTGGTGGTTTCGGGATTGCCGAACATCACGCCGATTTTCATGCGGATTTGATTGATGAAGATCACCAGGCAGTTGGTGCGCTTGATGCTGCCGGTCAGTTTACGAAGCGCCTGCGACATGAGGCGCGCTTGCAGACCAGGCAGGGAATCGCCCATTTCGCCTTCGATTTCGGCCTTGGGCGTAAGCGCTGCGACCGAGTCGATGACGATCATGTCGACCGAACCCGAACGCACCAGCGCATCGGTGATTTCAAGCGCCTGTTCGCCGGTATCGGGCTGGGAGATGAGCAGGTCTTCGAGCTTGACACCCAGCTTTGAGGCGTACTGCACGTCAAGGGCATGCTCGGCATCGATGAAGGCGCAAGTGCCGCCCAGCTTCTGCATCTCGGCGATGACCTGGAGCGTGAGCGTGGTCTTGCCGGACGACTCCGGACCGTAGATCTCGACCACCCGACCGCGGGGAAGACCGCCAATGCCCAGGGCGATATCAAGACCGAGGGAGCCGGTTGAGACAACCGGAATATCGACCGCGACCTCGGCATCGGACAGCTTCATGACCGAGCCCTTGCCGAACTGCTTTTCGATCTGGGAGAGCGCGGCGGCCAGCGCCTTGGCTTTTTCGACCTTGGATTTGGATTCGTCCATGAAATGTCCTGTGGGAAAGTCGATGACTGACCGGTTCTGGATGGGGATCCGCGTCAGGTTCATCAGCTGGGTGGAATGAATGGGTTGAGTGAAATCGTTAAAAAGTATCGCACGGAACTACTGTATAAACAATCAGTCTTTCGGCCTAGGCTGTTTGGTCAAAACATCACTCCAACCCGGGCTGTGATCAGGCCGCAGGTGGCCTGTCGGCGAGTTCTGCAGCCAGCCGGCGCGACGCTTCGCGCAGCACATGAATGGCCGATTGACGCCTCACCGCCGCCCGGTCGCCCTCAAAACACAGCGTCTGGGCCCAGACCAGCGGCGCATCCGAGGACAGGGCCGGCGACTGGATCGCCCATCCGAAGCAGACCGTGCCGACCGGCTTGCCGGGTGTCGCGCCGCTCGGGCCGGCAATGCCGGTGACCGCCATCGCGAGCTGAGCGCCCGAGTGGCGCAGGGCGCCCAGCGCCATCTCGCGCGCCACCGGTTCGCTCACCGCGCCATGGGCCTCAAGGACCGCGAACGGCACACCGAGCGACTGATGCTTTGCTTCATTGGTATAGGTCACGAAGCCGCGATCAAACCAGGCCGATGAACCAGCGGTTTCGGTCAGCGCGACCGCCACCAACCCGCCGGTGCAGGACTCTGCAGTCACCGCCATCAGACCGAGCGCCTGCAACCCGCGCCCCAAGGCCTGGCCGGCGGCATGAACGGCCGCATCGTCGAAGGTTTTGTCGAGATCGTTCATCGATAGATCGCCATCCAGATTGCAAATACCAGGACGGTCATGAAGGCCGCCACGGCGTCATCGAACATCACGCCGAACCCGCCCTTGAGCGTGCGATCGAAATGGCGGATCGGCGGCGGCTTGATGACGTCGAAGGCCCGAAACACCGCAAAGGCGAGCATCTGCGAAATGAAGCCTGCCGGGACGATCAGCAGGACCGCCCAGAAGGCAACGACCTCGTCCCAGACCATGCCGCTGTGATCGAGTACACCGAGGTCGCGACCGGTGTTGTGGCAGGCCCAGCAGCCGAGCGCAAACGACGCAGCAATCAGTGCCCACCAGCCGGCATCAGACAGCCAGGGGTCGATCACGAGAAAGACAGCCCACGCCCAGAGCGTACCGACGGTGCCGGGCGCCACCGGAGACAGGCCGCTGCCGAAACCAAGCGCAATCCAGTGCGACAACCGTGCACGCATGAAAGCGAAGGTGGGGTTCGACCAGGGACGCTTGATCGCCGAGTCAGCCGCCCACTCAGCTGGCATCGGGGGCACGCTGCGGTCGTTTGCGTCAACGGAAGTGGTCGAAGGCGGCTGCATGAAAGTCGATCCGATCGCCGTGGGCATCGAGAAGTTGCACACCGGACTCGCCTGTGACGGTGCCGATCCGGGTCAGTGTAAGCCCGAGCGAGCCGCGGAGCACCGCCAGGGCAGGACGGGCCGAGACCGGCGCGCAAAAAAGCAGTTCGTAGTCATCACCACCCGAAAGCGCCAGAGCGATGCGTTGCGTGTCGGGCAGATGATCGAGCGCGGTGTCGACCGGCACGCTCGGCCAGTCGATAAGCGCACCCATCGGCGCGGCGCGGGCAGTTGCCGATCGGCTCAACACATGACCGAGATCACCGATCAGACCGTCGGACAGGTCGATGGCGGCGTTTGCGAGCGCGCGCAGGGCCAGGCCGAGGGCCACCCGCGGCTGCGGCCGCTCAAGGCGCAGGCGGGCGGCGGCAAGCGCCGCGTGCTCGGTAGAAGGCCGTGCGCAGGTGTTTGTTGAAGCAGTCGACGCTTGCACGCCAACGTCGGCTCGAGCATCGACATCAGGGTTCGCAGCAACAGTCGAGTCAGGCGACCTGGCGCCGGGATCATCGACGCCCGACATCGAGAAAGCCTCGGGCTGCAGCCGGCAGGCAACCGCCCAGGCGGGCGCGCCCAGCGTGCCCGAGACCCACAGATCGTCGCCCACCCGCGCACCGTCGCGACGCAGGGCGGCATCGGGCGGCACCTCGCCAAACACCGTGATGCACAGATTGAGCGGGCCTCGCGTGGTGTCGCCGCCGATCAGCTCGCAGTCGTGGGCGTCGGCGAGCGCAAAGAGTCCGCCGGAAAACGCTGCGAGCCATCGTTCGTCGGCCTGCGGCAGCGCCATGGCAAGCGTGAAGCCAAGCGGGCGCGCGCCCATTGCCGCCAGGTCGGACAGATTGACCGCGAGCGCCTTATGGCCGAGCGCGGCCGGATCGACATCGGCAAAAAAATGTCGGCCCTCGACCAGCATGTCGGTCGAGATCGCCAACGACTGACCAGGTGCGGGCTGGATCAGGGCACAGTCGTCGCCGATGCCGAGCAGCGCCCGGCGAGGTCCTGCGGATCGCTCGAAATAGGCCCTGATCAGTTCGAACTCGCCCAGCGCCATCGGCGTGCAGCCCGGCGCTCAGCGCGTGCGAATCTCGGTCGGCCGCGCTTTGGCAGCGACCTTGTCGAGCACGCCGTTGACGTACTTGAAACCATCGGTGCCACCGAAAGTCTTGGCCAGCTCGACCGCCTCATTGATGACGACCCGATACGGGATCTCGAGATGACAGGTCAGCTCGTAGGCGCCGACCAGCAGCGCCGCATGCTCGACCGGCGAGAGCTCGTTGAGGGGCCGGTCGATGAAGGGCGAAATCTGGGCATGCAGCAGGTCGATGTCTCGGATCGAGCCATGCAGCAGTGCGCAGAAGTGATCGCGGTCGGCCTTCTCGAAACTCGGCGAGGTTGAGGCCAGGTGGGCTTCGATCGCACCGGCGTCTTCGGGCGAGACCAGCCACTGGTAGAGCCCCTGGATGGCCAGCTCGCGAGACCGCCTGCGGGCACTCTTGGGCGGCGTGCGCTCGAAGGTCTGCGCCCCTGGAGCGCCCTCGCCTCGCGGCGTACCGGACCGCTCAGGCCGCTCGGACCGGTTCATGAAGACCGGTCACTCATCATCGTCATCATCGGGCGCCAGCGATGCGAGCGAGGCACCGAGATTGGCCATCTCGATCGCGACACGGGCGGCGTCGGCGCCCTTCTCGCGGGTGCGGGCGTGGGCCTGCTCATCGGTATCGACAGTGAGAATCGCATTGGCGATCGGCATGCCGTATTCGAGCGAGACCTGCATCACGCCCTGCGAACTGCGATCGGAGACGACCTCGAAATGATAGGTCTCGCCGCGCACCACCGCACCGAGCGCGATCAGCGCGTCAAATTCGTTGACCGCCGCCAGCTGGCGCAGGGCGGTCGGAATCTCGAGCGCGCCCGGCACCGAGCAGATGAAGACGTCTTCTTCGCTCACGCCAAGACGGCCCAGTTCTGCCAGGCAGGACTCGCGAAGAGCGGTGCAGATCGGCTCGTTGAAACGCGATTGGACGATGCCCACACGCAGGCCTTCGCCGTTGAGTTCTGCATTGAAAACTTCGATATCCACGCTGATGTCCTTTGTAGAGCAGCCGCGAGAAAGCTCAGGGCTGCGATTCGAAACCGACGACTTGCAGGTCGTAGCCCGCCATACTGGGCATGCGCCGGGGCTGCGAGAGCAGTCGCATCCGGCCCACACCAACTTCACGCAGGATCTGGGCTCCCACGCCATAGGTGCGCAGATCCATCTTGGCCGCACGTTTCGGACGCTGGCTGGCCGGCAGGCCGCTGGCGAGATCCTCGAAGCGACGCAGCAGCGATGCGCCGTCCTGGGCACAGTTGAGCATCACGAGCGCCCCTTTGCCATGCGCCGCGATCGCATCAAGGGCGCGATGTACCGACCAGGCATGCACGCCGCGCTCGACTTCGAGCAGGTCGAGTACCGACAGCGGCTCATGAACCCGCACCAGCACTTCGTCTTCGGGGCCGAATTCACCGCGAACCATGACAAGGTGTGGCGAGCCGCTGGGCTTGTCGCGGAACATGATCATGCGAAACGGCCCGCAGGCGGTCTGCACCACGCGCTCACCGACCCGCTCGATCAGGCTCTCGTTGGCACTGCGATAGTGGATGAGGTCGACGATCGTGCCAATCTTCAGGCCATGCTCGCGTCCGAACTCGATCAGATCGGGCAGACGGGCCATCGTGCCGTCGTCTTTGAGGATCTCGCAGATCACCGAGGCAGGCGTGAGACCGGCGAGTTCGGCGAGGTCGCACCCGGCCTCGGTGTGTCCGGCTCGCATCAGCACGCCGCCCGACTTGGCCGTCAGCGGAAAGATGTGCCCGGGCTGCACCAGGTCGTCGGGCTTGGCGCCGGGCGCCACCGCCGCCTGCACCGTGCGTGATCGGTCGGCCGCCGAAATGCCTGTTGTGACGCCCTCGGCGGCTTCGATCGAGGCGGTGAAATTGGTGCCGTGCACCGTGCCGTTGGCCTGCACCATCGGCGACAGATTGAGCTGGCGGCAGCGGGCTTCGGTGAGCGTGAGGCAGATGAGGCCCCGGCCAAAACGCGCCATGAAGTTGATCGCCTCGGGCGTCACGAAGTCGGCGGCAAGCACCAGATCGCCTTCGTTTTCGCGATCTTCCTCGTCAACGAGAATGACCATCCTGCCGGCCGCCAGTTCGGCAATGATCTCGCTCGTGGGCGAAATCGCGTCGCTTGAAGGTGTCGCAGGCGCTGACGGGTGCAGGGGCGAAACGTTTGACGTCGACATGAGAGATCGCAGGCTGGGACGGACCGGATTGACCGCTGGACCTTGCTGCACGGGTCATCTTGCGGGCCAAGGGGTAAGTATACCGGGCCGGGGATTGTTGCCGCCGAAAGGGCCGCATGAAAGGGCCAGCTAAACTGGCCGCCAACCGGCCCGCTCCAGGGCCTCTCGCCGGAGATTCAAGACCATGTCGAGTTCGCTGATTCGCGCAGGACTTGCGCTGCTGTTTGCTGCCCTGGCGGCCACCACGCAGGCCCAGACTTTCCCCTCGAAGCCGATCAGGCTGATCTGCCCGTTTCCGCCCGGCGGCGCGGTCGACATCGCCTCGCGGGCGATTGCCGCCGAGATGTCGAAGACCCTCGGACAGCAGGTCACGGTCGAGAATCGGCCAGGTGCCGGCGGCAACATCGGCGGCGCCGAGGTTGCGCGGGCGACACCCGACGGCTACACCATGCTGATGACCACCAGCGGCATCCAGGCGATCAACCCGGTGCTCTATCCCAAGATGCAGTACGACCCCAACAAGGACCTGGCCCCGATCGCCGTCCTGGTGTCGCTTGCGAACGTCCTGGTGGTCAATCCCGCGGTCAAGGCCAATTCGGTTACCGAACTGATCGCGCTGGCCAAGGCCCAGCCCGGCAAGATGACCTATGCCTCAAGCGGCAGCGGCACCAGCATCCACATGTCGGCCGAGCTCTTCAAGCAACTCACCAAAATCGACATCGTGCATGTGCCCTACAAGGGCAGCGCTCCGGCGCTGACCGACCTGATCGGTGGCCAGGTCAACATGATGTTCGACAACATCCCGTCGGCCCTGCCGCATATCAAGGCGGGCCGGCTGCACGCGCTGGCCACTACCGGCGCACGTCGCGACCCGACCCTGCCCGATCTGCCGACGGTGGCCGAGGCTGGCGTCAAGGGCTATGAATCGGGCGTCTGGTTTGGCCTGGCCGCACCGGCCGGCACGCCGAAAGAGATCGTCGCGAAGCTGGCCGACGAAGCGGTCAAAGCGACCAAATCGCCTGACTACGTCAAGCGCATGACCGAGGTCGGCTATGTGATCGTGGGCGCAGGCCCCGACCAGATGGCCGAGATGACCCGCGCCGAAATCAACCGCTGGGGGCCAGTGGTCAAGAGTTCGGGTGCGACGGCAGACTGAGTGGCGAACTGAGCTGCACACTGAGCATTCTCTCGACATAGCGGGCGATCAGGTCGATCTCGAGATTGACCCGGCTGCCCGCCTTCAGATGCTTGAGCGTTGTCGACTGCAGGGTATGGGGGATCAGGTTGATGCTGATCTCGCAGCCGCCATCAGCCAGGTCTTTCACGGTGTTGACCGTGAGGCTGGTGCCGTTGACCGTGACCGAGCCCTTGTAGGCCAGGTACTTTGACAGCATCGCCGGCAGGCGGATGTCGAGGCGCCAGGATTCACCGACCGCCTCGAACACCACCACCTCACCCAGGCCGTCGACATGGCCGCTGACCAGGTGGCCGCCCAGCCGGTCGGCCAGACGCAGCGCCTTTTCGAGGTTGACCTCGCCGGGCGCACCCAGGCCGATGGTCTTGTCGAGGCTCTCGAGCGACACCTCCACGCTGAAACGCTGTCCGTCGAGCGCCACCGCGGTCATGCAGGCACCCTGGATCGCAATCGAGTCGCCGATGGCGACATCGCTCAGATCGAGTCCACCGGCATCAACATGAAGGCGCAATCCGGCGCCCTGCCCCAGCGATTCGACCCGCTCGATGCGGCCGACCGCCGCGACAATTCCGGTAAACATCAGAGATCAGCTCCAGGAAAAAGGTTGAGGCGCCCGCTGTCAGAATCGGGCGAGGACGCGCAGATCGGCGCCGAAGCGCTCGACATCGGTAAAGCGAAGCGTTCGGCTGTGCGCCAGATCGGGGGGTGCATCGAGCTCGAAACCGGGAAGCCCCTTGCCGAGCAGCGAGGGCGCCAGATACATCAGCAATTCGTCGACCATGCCGGCGGCAATCAGCGAACCGTTGAGCTTGTGGCCGGCCTCGACATGCAACTCATTGATGCCACGTACGGCCAGCTCAGTCATGAGCGCGGCGAGATCGACCTTGCCGCGGCCGTTGGCCATCGGCAGCACCTCGCAGCCACGATCCTGCAGTTCACGAACCTTGGCCGGATTGTCGATCGCGCAGGCGATCAGCGTGGGCGCGCCCTTGAGCACGGCCGCCTCCAGATCGATTTCAAGGCGCGAGTCGACCACCACTTTCATCGGCTGCCGAGGCGTCTCGACCAGCCTCACGGTGAGCTGCGGATTGTCGTCGCGAACCGTGCCGATGCCGGTAAGGATCGCGCAGGCCCTGGCCCGCCAGGCGTGTCCGTCGCGACGGGCAGCCTCGCCGGTGATCCACTGACTCGTGCCGTCGGGCAAGGCGGTCAGCCCATCGAGCGAGGTCGCCAGCTTCAGGCGCACCCACGGACGATTGCGGCTCATCCGCGAGACGAATCCGATATTGAGTTCACGCGCGTCCTGCTCGAGCAGCCCGCATCGGACCTCGATGCCGGCATCGCGCAGGCGATTGAGGCCGCGCCCATCAACCGACGGGTTGGGATCCTGCATCGCCACGATCACCCGGCCCACGCGCGCTTCGATCAGCGCATCGACGCAGGGCGGTGTGCGGCCGAAATGGCTGCAGGGCTCGAGCGTTACATAGACCGTGGCGCTGCGCAGCTGGCCTGCAGCCTCGGCGAGCGCAATCACTTCGGCATGCGGCTCGCCGGCGCGGTGATGCCAGCCTTCGCCGACGATCAGCTGCTCCTGGACGATCACGCAACCGACCCGCGGATTGGGGGTGGTGGTGAAAAGACCCTTGCGCGCGAGCTCGATCGCGCGGGTCATGAACTCATGATCGGCCGGGGTGAACATCGCCTGATTCTAAACGTGGGCCAGCGCCAGGCCGGCGCTCATTTTTCGGGGCCGCTTCGGCGCCGGGGCCCGAGTTCCTTGATCGCCTCGGCGAACTCATCGACATCCTCGAACTTGCGATAGACCGAGGCAAAGCGGACGTAGCCGATCTTGTCGATCTTTCTGAGCTCGCGCATCACCAGTTCGCCGATCTTCTCGCTCGCCACCTCGCGGACCGCCAGCGACAGCAGCTCATCCTCGATACGAGCGATCACCGCGTCGACTTCCTCGGAGGTCACCGGCCGCTTGCGCAGCGCCAGCGCCAGCGAGGCGCGCAGCTTGCGCCGGTCGTACTCGGCTCGGACACCGTTTTTCTTGACCACCGCCGGCAGCGACAGCTCGACCCGCTCGTAGGTGGTGAAGCGCTTGTCGCATTGGGTGCAGCGACGACGACGCCTCAGGGCATCGCCGTCATCCGCCTCGCGGGTCTCGATGACCTGGGTTTCAGCATGGTCGCAAAACGGACAGCGCATTCAGCGATAAACCGGAAACTGCGCGGTGAGCGCAGCCACCTTTGAGCGGACCCGGTCGATGTTGGCGGCATCGCGGGGCGCATCGAACACGTCGGCAATCAGGTGCCCGACCTGTGCGGCCTGCCCGGCGCCGAAGCCGCGGGTGGTCATCGCCGGCGTGCCAAGTCGGATGCCGCTGGTGACCATCGGCTTTTCGGGGTCATTCGGAATCGCGTTTTTATTGACCGTGATGTGCGCCTCGCCAAGCACCACTTCGGCATCCTTGCCGGTGATCTGCTTGGGCCGCAGATCGACCAGCATCACATGACTCTCGGTGCGCCCCGACACGATCCGCAGACCACGCGTGGTGAGCGTCTCGGCCAGTACCCGTGCGTTGGTGATCACCTGCTGCTGATAGGCCTTGAAGGATGGCTGCATCGCCTCGTGAAAGGCCACCGCCTTGGCCGCGATCACGTGCATCAGCGGGCCACCCTGCAGACCCGGGAAGACCGCCGAGTTGATCGCTTTCTCGTGCTCGGCCTTCATCAGGATGATGCCGCCGCGCGGCCCGCGCAGGCTCTTGTGGGTGGTCGAGGTGACGACGTCGGCATGCGGCACCGGATTGGGATAGACGCCGGCGGCGATCAGCCCCGCGTAGTGCGCCATGTCGACCAGGAAGATCGCGCCGATCTCGCGGGCGATCCGGGCGAAGCGCTCAAAATCGATGTGCAGCGAATAGGCCGACGCGCCGGCGATGATCAGCTTGGGACGCGCCTCGCGGGCACGCGCCTCCATGGCGTCGTAGTCGATCGCCTCATTGGCATCCAGGCCATAGGAGACCACCTTGAACCACTTGCCCGAGAGATTGAGCGGCATGCCGTGGGTGAGATGGCCGCCTTCGGCCAGGCTCAGACCCATGATGGTGTCGCCGGGCTTGAGGAAGGCCAGAAAGACCGCCTGGTTGGCCTGAGCGCCCGAATGCGGCTGGACATTGGCCGCCGGCGCACCGAACAGCGCCTTGACCCGCTCGAGCGCCAGCGCTTCGGCGACATCGACAAATTCGCAGCCGCCGTAGTAACGCTTGCCGGGATAACCCTCGGCATACTTGTTGGTGAGCTGGCTGCCCTGCGCGGCCATGACGGCCGGGCTGGCGTAGTTCTCGGACGCAATCAGCTCGATATGAGCTTCCTGGCGCCGGTTCTCGGCCTCGATGGCCTGCCACAATTGCGGGTCGACCTGGGCGATGCCTTGGGAACGATCAAACATGTGCTGAATCCTCGTTGCAGTCAAAGGGCCCGGCGGATTGCCGGCAACTGCCCAGGCGAACGGCTGGCGACGGACGTCGCCCAATTCCGCGATTCACGGTGTCGATTCACCTTTAGTCGCCAGTCGCGCGGAAGACGTTCATTGTAGTGGATCGACCCGCAGCCAGAAAGTCACCGGGCCGTCGTTGACCAGATGCACCTGCATATCCGCGCCGAACACACCGGTTGCCACCGGCTGGTGCTGTGCCATCGCACGGGCAACCACCTCGTTGAAAAGCCGCCGCGCCTCGTCCGGCGGCGCAGCCGGCGTAAAGCTCGGTCGCAAACCGCTGCGGGTGTCGGCCGCGAGCGTGAACTGCGGCACCAGCAGCAGGCCGCCCCCGATGTCGGTGAGCGAGCGGTTCATGCGACCGGCGTCATCCGAGAACATCCGATAGGCCAGCATTCGCGCCAGCAGCGTCTCGCCCTGACGCATCGTGTCACCTCGCTCGGCGCACAGCAGCACCAGCAAGCCGGCGCCGATCTCGCCCACGGTTTGCCCGTCGACCACCACATGGGCGCGGGCGGCCCGCTGCAGCAGCGCGATCATGCGTCGCCGCTCAGACGACGGTCACCCGGGCCGCACGGCGCTTGCCGACCTGAACGACATAGCGGCCAGCCTCGAGCTTGAGCCCCTTGTCGGTCACCCGATCGCCGTCGATCCGAACGCCGCCCTGCTCGATATTTCGCAGCGCCTCGCTGCCGGAGGCCGCCAGACCGGCCTGCTTGAGCAACTGAGCGATCGCGATCGGCGCTCCCGCCACCTGCACTTCCTGCAGATCATCAGGGAGTGCGCCCCGCGAAAATCTCGCCTCGAACCCAGCACGCGCTGCGTCGGCCGCAGCCGCGCCGTGAAAGCGAGCGACCATTTCACCCGCCAGCCTGACCTTGACGTCGCGCGGATTGAGCCCGGCGGCGCACCCGGCACGCAGGGCGGCAGTTTGCTCGATCGTCGCCGATGACAGAAGTTCGTAATATTTCCACATCAGATCGTCGGAGATCGACATGATTTTGCCGAACATCTGATCTGGGACATCGGTGATCGCAATATAGTTGTTCTTGGACTTCGACATCTTCTCGACGCCGTCCAGACCTTCGAGCAGCGGCATCGTCAAAATGCACTGCGGCTCCTGGCCGTACTCTTTTTGCAGCTCGCGGCCGACCAGCAGATTGAATTTCTGATCGGTGCCGCCGAGCTCGAGGTCGGACTTCAGCGCGACCGAGTCATAGCCCTGCATCAGCGGGTAGAGCAGCTCATGCACCGAAATCGGAATGCCACCGCGATAGCGGCGGGTGAAATCGTCGCGCTCGAGCATCCGGGCCAGGGTGTAGCGAGAGGCCAGCTGGATCATGCCGCGCGCGCCCAGCGGATCGCTCCACTCGGAGTTGTAGCGGATCTCGGTTCGGGCGGCATCGAGAACCAGACTGGCCTGCTGGAAGTAAGTCTGGGCGTTGGCTTCGATCTGCTCACGCGTGAGCGGGGGGCGAGTGATGTTGCGCCCCGACGGATCGCCGATCATGGCGGTGAAGTCACCGATCAGAAAAATGACGGTATGGCCCAGGTCCTGGAGCTGGCGCATCTTGTTGAGAACGACGGTATGGCCAAGGTGCAGGTCGGGCGCGGTCGGGTCCAAGCCCAGCTTGATGCGCAGCGGCTGGCCGCTTGCCTCCGACCGGATGATCTTGCGCAGGAAGTCCTGCTCGACCAGCAATTCGTCGCAGCCGCGCTTGGCGACCTCGAGTGCCCGACGGGCGGAAGGCGTCACCGGCAGTTCGGTCTGTGGCGAAAGGGGGCTGGATTCGGTCATGGGCGATACTAGGCAAGAGGGTCGAGCGGAACAGTTCTCTGTTACCATCGCGCCTGCTGGCGATGCTCGCGGGCGGGTTGTTTCAGATGAATCGCTTCGGTCCGGGCCGCCGCAGCAATAGCCGGTGCGACTCAAGCGTCAAGCCTCTGATATTAGCCTAAGGCGTGAACAGCCTTTCGAGCGCTGTTTTTGCTGAGATTTTTTGCCCGTTCGCTGTTGACCTTTCGAACCAGGACCCCTGCGTCTCTCAAACAATGCACCAGTTCAACGTCAAAACAGTCCTTCTGGCCATCGGCGGCATCTGCACCTTTGCGGCAGTCACTGCTTTCGGTGTTGCGCCGCTGGCCGATTCGGCCGTTCCCGAGCAAAGACTGATGCGCGAGCCGCTCGCGATCAGCGCGGTGAGCGCGGCTGATACCGACGCCTCATTCGTACAGCACGAAATAATCCGTCGCGGCGAGACCCTGTCGTCATTGCTGGCCCGCATGGGCGTCAATGACGACGAGATTGCCGCGTTTGTGCGCCGCGATCGCACCGCACGGGGCCTGCTTGAGCTGCGACCGGGCCGTACCGTCTCGGCCAACTTGACGGCCGATCGCTCGGTCGAGTCCCTAAGCTATCGGCTCGAGACCGAGGGCGGCCTTGATCAGGCCAAGCGCCTGGTCATCCGCCGTTCAGACGGCAAGCTCGAGGCTGTCGAAGAACGCCTGCCGCTTGAGCGCTCGGTCGAGATCCGCAGTGCCGAAGTCCGCCGAACACTGGCCGAGGCACTCGAGGCCGCCGACATCCCCGATTCGCTTGTCACCCGGATGGGCGACATCTTCGGTACCGAGGTCGACCTTCGCAAAGACGTTCGGCGTGGCGACCGGCTGCGGGTGGTCTATCAGACCGTCCGTGAAGCAGGCAGCCTCGAGCCGGCAACGGTCGAACGAATCCTCGCGCTTCAGTTTCGCGGCGGCCAGCGCAAGCTCGAAGCGGTGTGGTTCGATCGCGGAAACGGCAATGGCGATTACTACTCTTTCGATGGCCGCAGCCTGTCGCGGACCTTCCTGGCCTCGCCGCTCGAATTCACCCGGGTCAGCTCCAACTTCACCGAAGCGCGCCTGCATCCCATCTTTCGCGATTGGCGTGCCCACAAGGGCGTCGACATGCAAGCCCCGATCGGCACCAAGGTCCGCACGACCGCCGATGGCACGATCAAGTTCATCGGACGCCAGAGCGGTTACGGCAATGTCGTCGTCGTCCAGCACAGCGCGCGCTACGAAACCCTTTACGCGCACCTGAACGATTTCGGTGACGGCCTTGATGTCGGCAGCCGAGTCCGTCAGGGCGACGTGATCGGCAGCGTCGGGACGACCGGCTGGTCGACCGGCCCGCACCTGCACTTCGAATTCCATATCGACGGCGAGCATGTCGATCCGATGGCCGCCATCGAGCAATCGCCAGTTCGCCTGCTGCTGGGTGAAGAAAAGACCAGGTTCATCGCCGTCGCCGGGCAGCTTCGGGCTCGCTTCGGTCTGCTCGACTCCCAGCTCATCGCCCGCTTCGAATAGCCTCTGCGAGCCCCGATGCTTTACATCGGGCTGATGTCAGGCACCAGCGTCGATGCAGTCGATGGCGTGCTCGTCGAATTCCAGTCGGACTCCCCGAGCGCCCAATTCAGGACCGTTGCCTTCGCCTCGAAGGCAATGCCTGATGGTCTGCGCCGATCCCTTCTCGATCTGCAACAGCCTGGCCATGATGAGCTGGGGCGCGCCGCACTCGCCAGCCTTGCACTCACCGACCTGTATGCCGCGGTCAGCCTGGAGCTCATCGCCAAACTCGGCGCCGGCCAGACGAGCGCCAAGTCAGGCCGGGGCTCGCCGATCACGGCGATCGGCGCTCATGGACAAACTGTCCGCCATCGCCCCGAACTGGGCTACACCCTCCAGCTGATCAATGGCGCCCGACTTGCGGACATCACCGGGTGCCCGACCGTCGTCGACTTTCGCAGTGGTGATGTCGCGGCCGGTGGCCAGGGTGCACCATTGGTGCCAGCCTTTCATGCGCTGGCGTTCGGGTCGACCGATAAGCGCCGTGCAGTGGTCAACATTGGCGGCATTGCCAATGTGAGCCTGCTGCCGGTCGGCGGCGGCACGGTGACCGGCTTCGATACCGGCCCTGGCAACCTGCTGATGGATGCCTGGTGCGAGCGCCATCTCGGGGCACCCTTCGATCGGGACGGCGACTGGGCTGCAGGCGGCAAGCTCGATCGCGCCTTGCTCGACGTGATGCTGGCGGAGCCTTATTTTGATCTGCCGGCCCCCAAGAGCACCGGTCGGGATCTGTTTACATCCGACTGGCTAGAGCGCCAACTGGCCGCGAGCTCATCAATCGGCTCTGGCGCCCAAGCCACCGCGCGTGATGTTCAGACGACACTTGCCGAACTGACCGCGCTGACGATCGGGCGCGCATGTCGGGATTTTGGCGCAGGCGAGATTCGCGTCTGTGGCGGCGGTGCACTGAACACCTATCTGATGCGGCGACTTACCGACATCGCTGCCCCCATTGACGCCACGTCCACCGCCGCGATCGGTATCGATCCGCTGGCGGTTGAGGCGCTGGCCTTCGCCTGGTTGGCCCGGCAGCGGATATTGAATCGGCCCGGGAACCTTCCGGCAGTGACCGGGGCTCGCGGGCCGAGAATCTTGGGAGCGATTTACCCGGCATCGCCGGGTAGCGTCTGATCAGGCAGAAAAAGAAGAGCCGCAGCCGCAGGTTGATGTGGCGTTGGGATTCTTGATCACGAACTGCGCACCTTCGAGACCGTCTTTGTAGTCGATCTCTGCACCCACCAGATATTGATAGCTCATCGCATCAATCAGCAGTGAGACGCCGTTCTTTTGCATCACGGTGTCGTCTTCGTTGGTTTCT
This sequence comes from uncultured Burkholderiales bacterium, assembly GCA_903903975.1. Taxonomy (GTDB): domain Bacteria; phylum Pseudomonadota; class Gammaproteobacteria; order Burkholderiales; family Burkholderiaceae_E; genus UBA4615. The sequence goes on along the minus strand of CAIVAS010000116.1, from coordinate 18,894 downwards.
TCATCGAAGGTGAAACCGTACTGGAAACCCGAGCAACCACCACCCTGCACGAAGACGCGCAGTTTCAGATCGGTATTGCCCTCTTCTTCGATCAGTTGGCGCACCTTATCGGCGGCACTGTCGGTAAAGACGAGGGGAGCGGGCATTTCGGCAACAGCGTTCATCGTGGTTCTCCTGACGTGAAGAGTGTAGCCGCCCCGGCGATACCCGCGCAGCGCGCAGGGTCGCCAGAATCGACAAGCGGCAGATCAGCGCTTGGAGAACTGCTTGCGCCGGCGTGCTTTGCGCAGACCGACTTTCTTGCGCTCGACCTCACGGGCATCGCGCGTCACCAGACCGGCGCTGGACAGGGCGGGCTTGAGCGTGGCGTCGAAATCGATCAGAGCGCGGGTGATGCCGTGGCGGACCGCACCGGCCTGACCCGACTCACCGCCGCCGTTCACGTTGACGCGGATGTCGAATTCACCAACCAGGTTGGCGACCTCGAGCGGCTGACGCGCAACCATCCGGCCGGTTTCGCGGGCGAAGTACTGGTCGAGGGGCTTGCCGTTGACGACGATGTCGCCCTTGCCCTTCTTGATGAAAACACGGGCCACCGACGTCTTGCGGCGGCCTGTGCCGTAATTGTATTCACCGATCATAGTGAGTCCTGGTGAGCGTTATGAAGAATGACCCGGGATTGCGGTCGAATGCGCTGGGGTCAGACTTCCAGCAGCTTGGGCTGCTGAGCCGTGTGCGGATGCGTGCCCTCGGCGTAGACCTTGAGCTTCTTGATCATGGCGTAGCCAAGCGGGCCCTTAGGCAACATGCCCTTGACCGCCTTTTCGAGGGCTCTGCCCGGAAAACGGGACTGCATCTTGCCGAACGTGGTTTCGGAGATGCCGCCCGGATAACCCGAGTGCCGGTAATACTTCTTGTCGGTCGCTTTGTCGCCGGTCACCCGAATTTTGGCAGCGTTGACGACGACGATAAAGTCACCGGTATCAACGTGCGGCGTGAATTCAGGCTTGTGCTTGCCACGCAGTCGGGCGGCGATTTCCGCAGCGAGACGGCCAAGCACCTTGTCGGAGGCGTCAACGACGAACCAGTCGTGGCGGACTTCATGCGGTTTTGCTGAGAACGTTTTCATGGTCTGACGAGTTCTGCTAAGCCTTCTATCATAACCAAGTTAACCTTCTTGCGTCAAAGATTCTGAGCGACCCGCTCAAATAGCGGTAGTTCCCACGCCTTTATAGAGGACAACAAATGGAAACACTGGTCAGATGGACCGGCCCCGACACCATGTCGTTCGTGGCCGAAACCGGCAGCGGCCACGCGGTGGTCATGGACGGCGCACCCGAAGGCGGCGGACGCAACCTCGGCCCGCGCCCGATGGAAATGGTGCTGCTCGGCACCGGCGGTTGCACCGCCTATGATGTGGTGCTGATCCTGCGAAAGAGCGGGCAGGACGTGCGCGGCTGCGAAGTGGCGATGACCGCCGATCGCGCCGACACTGACCCCAAGGTGTTCACCCGGATCGGGTTTCGCTTCACCGTGAGGGGCCGCGGACTCAAGCCGAACGTGGTCGAGCGGGCGATCAAGCTGTCTCACGACAAATATTGTTCTGCGACTGCCATGCTGGCCAAGACCGCCGAGATCACCATCGACTGGACGATCGTCGAAGACTGAGCCCGAATTCGGGCGCTGACTGTCAGAGGCGATGTGCAGTGGCGGTCATGATGCGGGCAGCAAGCCTCATCACCGCACGCACCGGCTCGGGCATCGGCGCCGCGCCCAGCGCCTGAGCCCGATCGGCATGCCCGCCCTCATCGCGGCGCATATGCTCGACGATTGCCCGCGAACCGGTATCGGCCACCGGCAGCCGCTCGAGGTGGTCCGCCAGATGACGCTCGACCTGGCGTTCGGTCTCGACCATGAAACCAAGCGAGTAGCGATCGCCGAAACGACCTGCGATTGCACCCAGCGCCAATGAGCCGCCGTACCAGACCGGATTGAGCAGCGAAGGCCTCGCGCCAAGCTCGGTCAACCGCAGACGCGTCCAGGCGAGATGATCGCCTTCTTCTGCAGCAGCTTCCTTGAAAAAAGCTTGCAGACCCGGATCCGAGCTGCTTGCCGCCTGCCCTTCATACAAGGCCTGGGCACAGACCTCGCCGACATGATTGACGCGCATGAGCGCGCCGGACTCACGCCGTTCAGCCTCGCTCAGCGCGACCGGGGCGCGATCGCCGATGTCCGCCAGAGGCCGAGGGCGCCCCCCTGCGGGCGAGGCCGAGACCGCACTCAGCGCGCGGCCGATGCCGGCAAGCAAACGATCCTGGCTCGACAGGCGACGCGATGTCGAGGACTGCATCTGACGTAGGTTCATGCATGCAATGGTACGCGAGCGCCAAGGCCCGCCGTCGACCACGATCTGAGGTCATCATCCGAGAGTCCCGGCGCGCCTCGGAAGCCCCCCATCAGGCCCTCGAACGGCATCGAGCGCCGGACCGCCCCCCATCAGCCTCACTCAGACCAAACCGGCAGCCAGACCCCAAAGTGTTGCGCATGCGCGACAACCGGGGCTAAATGAGACCCGTACTGCCTGCCTTTTCCTTTGCTCGCCCGGAATTTGTCAGCAGAATGTCGTCAGCTTCCAGCCGAATTCGATTTCGGGGAGTTGCGGTTCCGGGCCTTTCCGGACGACTTTGGAATTTAGACACCTAGGAGATTGACCAATGAAAAAATCGCTTCTCGCAATTGCAGTCGCAGCCGCGCTGCCCGGGTTTGCGCAAGCCCAGTCGTCGCTCACGATGTACGGCATCCTTGACGCGTCGGTCCAGTGGAGTAACCAGGACTTCAACAGCAATGTGGCTTTCACCGGCGGCAAGCCTGTCTATAACCGCGGCGCAGCAGGCTTTTCGCTTGCCAATGGCGTGGGCACTGGTTCGCGCTTCGGCCTTCGCGGCAGTGAAGATCTCGGCGGTGGCATGACAGCCATTTTCCAGATCGAGCATCGCTTTGACGTCACCGACGGCGACACCAGCGGCGGAACCGCCACTGGCTTTAGCCGCAGCGGCGCAGCGATCACCGCCGATGGCGCAAACAACGGCATCAAGTTCTGGAACGGCCAGGCTTGGGTTGGTCTTTCCAGTGGCTGGGGCCAAGTGACCGCCGGTCGCCAGTACACCCCGATTTTCTGGGCGCTGTACCCGGCTGACTTCACCGCCTACCAGTACTACAACAACTGGTCGGGCCCGACCGGCTCGAGCCTTGCTGCGCTGATCCCGCAAGGTCCGGTTCGTGCGGATAACTCGATTGCCTACAAATCGCCGACCTTCGGCGGCCTGACGGTTTACGCAATGTATGCTTTCGGCGAGCGTCTGCCGAACGGCACCAGCAGCGCAACCGCTGATACCACGAGCATCAAGGCGATCGGTACCGGCGACATCTACGGTATCGCAGCCGGCTGGCAACTCGGCGGCCTGTATATCGGCGGCGGCTATCACAGCATTGACAACAAGGCGACTGCCAACTCCGGTTCTTTGAACGGTACTAGCGTTGTTGGCGGCGTCCCGACCGTGGGTCAGAGCATTGGTGCAATCACTGCGTCGTACAAGTGGGAAAGCTTCGGTGTGAGCCTTGGCTACACCCAGGTCAACTTCCAGCAGTTCTACGCCAACACGACCAACAAGTCGAACATCAACAACATCCTGGCTAGCGCATTCGCGAACGTCGGTACCGGCAAGGTGTACTTCAACTACTACAACACCAACGGTCACGACTTCAAGTCGTCGTACATTCCCACTGGCTCGACCGTTCCTGTGCCGATCAACAACAATTCGACGAATTCGTTTGGTCTGACCTACGAATACCCGCTGTCGAAGCGTACGTTCATGTACGTCGCGGGCGGTATGTCGAACTTCTCGGGCTTCCAGCCTGCTGGCACGACTGCAATCAAGCCGTCGGCTGCTGCTCTGGGCCTGCGTCACCTGTTCTGATCAAACGCGGGTCGTTTGACCCGCCTTGCTTCAATCAGGCTGAGCGCCGGGGAAACCCGGCGCTTTTTTTTTGCCTGTCGCAAGTCGCTTGGGTGAAGCCGGCTGGGGTAAAGCCCGATACGCTGGACCTGGCTTGGTCAGCTGCGCGGCTCAGTGTGAAACTGCGCTTCTGACAGCGGCGATACCGTTACACGGGCTTCGAGCTCCTGCTCACCACCGCCCAGGATGACGCCGCGCAACGGCGTGACATCCGAAAAATCCCTGCCCCAGCCAAGCGTCACGAAGTCCTGATCGACGCGTCGGGCGTTGGTCGGGTCAATGTCAATCCAGCCTTGTCCGGCACACCAGGCCGACACCCAGGCATGCGAGGCATCTGCACCGATCAGTCGGGGTTTGCCAGGCGGCGGATTGGTCAGGATGTAGCCGGAGACATAGCGGGCCGGCACGCCGACGCCGCGCAGGCCGGCAATCATGAGTTGGGCAAAATCCTGACAGACACCGCGGCGGCTCTCGAAAACCTCGGCCAGCGGCGTAGTGACCGTGGTCGCACTGGCATCGAAGGCGAAGTCGCGATGAATTCGCGCAGCAAAGTCCTGCAAGGCCGCGAGAAACGGCGTGCCCGATCGAAAGCTGCGGGCGGCATAGAAGGTCGCTCGACGCGAGCGAGGCACCTGCGGACTCGGCACGAGATACTGCGCAAGCTCATAGGCGGTGCGGGGATCGGGCGGCAGCGCTGCGGCGCGCCAGGGCTGCATCAGCGCGGGGGAATCGGGCGGCGCGGGCGCGAGGTCAAGCGTCGAACGCGCGATCACATCCAGGCCTTCGTGCGGCGAGTGGATCGCGAACGCAGTCACCGGATTGCCGAAATAGTCGGCGCGCTCATCGACCCAATCGGGACGAGGCGTGATCTCAAGGGAATGGCTGAGCACGCTCTGCGATCCGCCCTGTCGCGGGCGCAGATGCGCCAGTTGCCACGACTGCGCGACCGGCAGTTCGTATTGATAGCGGGTCTGGTGAACCACCTGAATCCGGCGCGGGGTTCGCTCATCGGCGCCACGATCCGGCGGGGTCGTGCTGTGCGGCGGCGGCGGCGGCGACGGCGGAAGCGGAGACGGCGGAGGGCGGTTCATGAGCGGGGAGTCGCTGCGTGCAGGCTGGCCATGATGGCTGCGCTGCGTCAGGCAGCGAAGGTCGCGATATTACTGGTCTGCGCCGGCGTAAAGAACTGCATCGATAGACGTTCGGACAGCGATGCAGCGTCTTTCGAAATACTGTCGAGCCAGTCGGCCAGTGCAGCATCGGGCTCGAGCGATGCCGGATCATCGTAGCGCCCAAGGCTGGTGAGGGCTTTGGGCAGGAAATCGGCCGCCACGCCACCAATGGCGCGATCAAGGTGGGCGATGACCTGATCGAGGCCCTTGAGCTGAAACAGGACCGAGCGCGGATTGGTGTCGTCGCGAATGAGCAGGTCGAGCACCGGCAGCCATTCGGGCTGCCCCATATAGCGCGAGCGATAGGTGATGGTGGAGTCGCAGAACTCGAGCAGCCAGTCGAGTCCGGCCGAACGGCCCTCGCGCACCGCGGTCGAGAGCGCACCGCAGACCGCCCTCAGGCGCTCGATGCGCCGACCCAGCGACAGGAATCGCCAGCCGGTATCGCGGGTCATGCCATCGAGGGTGAAACCCGACAGGGTCAACAGGCCGCTCACCGTGCGGTCGAGCAGGGCGATCGCCTGCGGCAGGTCGCGAAAACCGTCGAATCCGGGGTCGAGCAGCAGTCGATTGATGGTGCGCCAGTGATCGGTCGACAAGCGCTCACGAAGGCTGAACGCCAGGCGCTGGACCTGCCGCAGGCTGCCCGGCAGCGCACCAATGCGTTCGGAATCGAAGACTGCGTCGAGCAGTGAGGATTCGGCGGCATCGTCGGGGCCGATGAGGCCAAGCATCCGGGCAAAGGCCAGCAGCGGGGCCTGCGCAGTGCGATCGTCATCCTCATCGACCAGCAGGCGCGGCAAGGCCACGCGCAGCAGCCTCGCCGAATCTTCGGCCCGCTCTGAATAGCGACCGAACCAGAAGAGGTTTTCGGCAGCCCGCGATGACAGGGTGATCAAGTTGGATCGGACCAGATCGGCTGCGCCGACCGTCGATTGCAGCAGCGTGAGCGAGGCATTGACCGGCGCAGCCGACAGCACCCAGGTGTCTTTGGAGGCGCCGCCGCGCTGCATGGTGATGATGCGGGCGCCGGGCTCGGCCGAGACCCGGGTGAGGCCACCCGGCATCACGGTATAGCCGTCGCGCGAGGCGACCGCAAAGACCCGCAATCCGACCGAGCGGGCCGCCAGCTGGCCGGGATGCACCGGATCATTGACCGGCGCCTGGGCGAGTTGAACCAGTTCCTGGGCGAACCAGTTGGCCGGACTGCGTTGCAGGGTTTCGGCCAGCGCCCGGGCCTGCGCGGCATCCAGGTCGGCACCGAAAATCGGCGACGACTCGCCGCGTCGATCAACCGGCTTGAACACCAGCTCGTGCATGCGCGGCAGCGCGTCGGCAAGCGCTGCCGGTTCGCCGAGCCACCAGGTGGCTACCGAGGGCATCTGCAAAGGCTCGCCGAGCAGGCGTTCGCTCAAACGCGGCAAAAAACCCATCAGGGCGCCCGACTCGAGCACGCCCGAACCGATGGCGTTGCCAATGAAGACCGTGCCGCGTCGTGCGCAATCGACCAGCCCAGCCACACCTAATGCCGAATCGGCGCGCAGCTCGAGCGGATCGCAGAAATCGTCGTCCTGACGACGCAGGATGGCATGCACACGGCGCAGGCCGTCGACGGTCTTGAGCCAGACCTTGCCGTTGCGCACCAGCAGGTCATGGCCTTCGACCAGAGTAAAGCCGAGATAGCGCGACAGCAGCGAGTGCTCGGAATAGGTCTCGTTGTAGGGGCCCGGGGTGAGCAGCACGGTAAGGTGGGCGCCATCGCCTTGCGGGGCGAGACGGCGCAGCGAATCACGCAGGGTCGCGAAAAAGCCGGCGATCCGCTGGGTGTGCAGATCGCGAAAAAGCCGGGGAAAAACGCGCGAGACGATCAACCGATTCTCGACCGAATAGCCCGCGCCCGACGGTGCCTGGGTGCGATCGGCGATCGCCCACCACTGGCCGTTGGGCGCCCTGGCGAGGTCGACCGCGTAGGAAAAGAGCGCCACGCCGCCCGGCAGGTCGGCGCCGCAGGCGGCGCGCTGAAAGGCGCCATGGCCCAGCACCAGCCCGGGCGGAATGCTGCCGTCGGCCAGCAGCGTCTGCGGCCCGTAAAAATCAGCGAGCAGTGCGTTCATCAGGCGGGCGCGCTGCGCGACGCCGGCCTCGATCTGCGCCCACTCGTGGGCCGGGATGATCATCGGCAGACCATCGAGCGACCAGGGTCGCGACTGGCCTTCCGGGTCGGCGTAGATGTTGTAGGTCAGGCCGCTGTCACGGATCTCGCGCTCGATGGTCGCGGTGCGCTCGCGAACCCGCTCGGGCTCGGCGTGAGCCAGCAGGTCGATCAGTGCAGTCCAGTGCGGGCGCGGCTGATCGCCGGGGTCGAGCATCTCGTCGAAGCGCACCGAGGTGCGCGCATAGTCGCCGAGCAGGTCACGCACGCCGCAGGTCCTCATCGTCGCCGAGCAAGTCACGCACGCCGCAGTTCTTATCGTCCCAAAGCAGGTCACGCACGCCGCAGGTCCAGCGTGAAGGGCGACTCAGGATCGATGCGGGCCGGCTCGACCTTCATGGCGCCGGGCGTGTGGCCCATACGGAAAAAACGCGCCATCCGGCGGGCCTGCGCCTCATAGTCATTGATCGGAAAGGCCTCATGACTGAGGCCGCCCGGATGCGAGACGTGGTACTGACAGCCTGCGATCGAGCGGCCATTCCAGGTATCGACCAGATCGACCGTGAGCGGCGCATGCACGCCGATCGTGGGATGCAGGCAGGACGTCGGCTGCCAGGCGCGATAGCGCACCGCCCCCACCTGCGCGCCCTCGCCACCCACCGCCTGCAGCGGCAGGGTATGGCCATTGACGAGCAGCGCGTGGCGCCCGGCGACCAGACCGCGGGCCAACACCTCGATGCGCTCGATCGACGAATCGACGAAGCGCACCGTGCCACCGGCGGCGCCCTCCTCGCCCATCACCGGCCAGGGTTCGAGCGCCATGCGCAGATCGACCTGCACGCCGCCGGCCTCGAAATCGCCGAGCTTGGGGAAGCGGAACTCGAAGTGCGGTGCGAACCAGTCGAGCTGGAAGTCATAGCCTGCCGCGCGCAGATCGTCGAGCACGTCGCGCAGGTCTTCGCGCAACACCGACGGCAGCATGAAGCGGTCGTGCAGCGCCGTACCCCAGCGCGGCAGCCGGGTCGGCACCAGCGGATCGCGCCAGAATCGGGCGATCAGCGCCCGGATCAGCAGCAGTTGCAGCAGGCTCATCTGGGCGTGCGGCGGCATCTCGAAGCCGCGCATCTCGAGCAGCCCCAGGCGGCCGCTGGACGAGTCAGGCGAATAGAGCTTGTCGATGCAGAACTCGGCACGATGGGTGTTGCCGGTGACATCGACCAGCAGATTGCGCAGCAGCCGGTCGACCAGCCAGGGCGGGCAGGCATCGGTGCCCTGCGCCTGCAGCCGGGCGAGCTCGCCGAAGGCAATCTCGAGCTCGCGCACCGAGTCGAGCCGAGCCTCATCAATGCGCGGCGCCTGGCTGGTCGGGCCGATGAACAGACCCGAAAACAGATAGGACAAGGAAGGGTGCGACAGCCACCAGGCGATCAGGCTGGGCAGCAGGTCGGGGCGGCGCAGGAAGGGCGAGTCGGCGGGCGTGGCGCCACCGAGCACCACATGGTTGCCGCCGCCGGTGCCGACATGGCGGCCATCGAGCATGAACTTCTCGGTGGACAGGCGGGTCAGGTGGGCGGCCTGGTAGAGCTCGGTGGTGCGGCTGACCAGCTCATCCCAGCTCGCGCTCGGATGGACATTGACTTCGATCACGCCCGGGTCGGAAGTAATGCGCAGCACCGCCAGGCGGGCATCGCGGGGCGGCTCATAGCCTTCGAAGATCACCTGCAGGCCGGCTGCGGCGGCGCTCGACTCGACCGCCGCGACCAGCTGCAGGTATTGATCGAGGGTGGCGGCCGGCGGCATGAAGACATAAAGACGCCCGTCACGCGGCTCGATGCACAGCGCGGTCCGGGCGACGCCCGAATAGGATCCGCCGGCAGCACTGCCCTGGCCGTCGCTGGCATCGCGCCCGATCTGCTGCACCACACGGGCGGGCGGCTCGCCACGACGCGCGATCGCCTGGACGCCGCGCGGCGCGATCGGCTTGCTCACCGACGCCTGGCGCGGATCGTAGGCGGTGCCGAGCTGGGATTGATGCGGCGCGAGCGGCCCTTGCGGCTGGTTGGGGTCGGCCTGATGAATCCAGGGATAGTCGGTCTCGGCCACCCAGGGCAGCGAGGCCAGCGGCAAGCGATAGCCGATCGCCGAATCGCCGGGTGCCAGAAAGCACTTGTTCATGCGCAGGGGCCAGGCGCTGGTCTGCCACAGCTGAACCGGCTGCTTGACGCTGCCAGACGCCGGGCCCGTCGCACTCAGGGTCGCATTTGATGTCGAACTCGGGCGCGGATCGGGCTGGATCGGCAGAATCCAGCCGACCGGCTCGCCCAGGCCGTGGGCAAAGACGCGATGCAGACGCTCGCGCTCCATCGGATCGTCGAGCCTGGCATCGAGCACATCGACATTGACCGGCAGTTGCTGCTCGCGATGAACGAAGTGCACCGGATCCTCGTAGGCCTCGAAGGCCTTCTGCGGATCGACGCCCAGCCGGGCCGCGATATCCAGCACGAGTTCGCGGGCCTGCGCGATGGTCGAGACCGGGTCGGACACGTCGCCCGACATCTGGTCAGACAAGCGCGGATGATCGTCGACCTCGGTGGCCAATACCGACAGATCGCCGACGATCGGCTCGCCATCGCGCCGCCAGAACCAGTTGAGCGACCAGCGCGGCAGCTGCTCGCCCGGATACCACTTGCCCTGGCCGTAGTGCAGCAGACCCTGGTTGCCCTGACTGGCGCGCAGCCGCTGCAGCAGTTCGGCGGACAGCCGGCGCTTGTTGGGGCCGAGCGCCTCGGTATTCCACTCGGCGCCGTCGCGGTCGTCGATCGACACGAAGGTCGGCTCGCCGCCCTGGGTCAGGCGCACGTCGCCCGCGACCAGATCGGCATCAACCTTTCGCCCGAGCGCATCGATCGCCTGCCACTGCAACGCATCGTAGGGTTTGGTGACGCGCGGCGCCTCAAACACCCGCTTGACCGTCATCAGGTGGACGAACTCGCAGCCGGCCGGCTCGACCAGCCCGGTGAGCGGCGCGGCTGATGCCGGATCGGGCGTGCAGGCCACTGGGATATGACCTTCGCCGGCCATCAGACCCGAGGTCGGATCCAGCCCGATCCAGCCCGCGCCCGGCAGATAGACCTCGCACCAGGCATGCAGGTCGGTGAAATCGTGGGTGGCGCCCTGCGGCCCGTCGAGCGACTTCACGTCGGGCACCAGCTGGATCAGGTATCCCGAGACAAAGCGGGCCGCCAAGCCAAGGCCGCGCAGCAGCTGCACCAGCAGCCAGGCCGAATCGCGACATGAACCCGAGCGCAGCTCGAGGGTCTGCTCGGGCGTCTGCACACCCGGCTCCATGCGGATCAGGTAGCTGATGTCGTTTTGCACGCGCTGATTGAGCCCAACCAGAAAATCGACGGTGCGCATCAACTCGCGCGGGACCTCGCCCAGCCATTGCCCGACGCGCGGCGTGACCGGCAGGCGCGCCAGATAGGGCGCGAGTTCGTCGCGTTCGGCCGATTCGTAGCTGAACGGGAAATTCTCGGCGTAGGGCTCGAGAAAAAAGTCGAAGGGATTGAAGACCGCCATCTCGGCGACGAAGTCGACTTCGATCGCGAGTTCGGTGATGCGCTCCGGAAACACCGCCCGGGCGAGCCAGTTCGACTGCGGATCCTGCTGCCAGTTGAGGAAATGCTCGGCCGGGGTGATGCGCATCGAATACGACAGCACCCGACTGCGCGAATGCGGCGCCGGCCGCAGCCGAATGACCTGGGGCCCAAGCGCGACCGGCCGATCATAGGTGTAGCGGCTCAGATGATTCAGGGCAACATGGATCGACACGGGTACAACTCCCTCATGACCTGCTAGCGACGTGAAGCGGACGTGGCAAACCGCCAGACGCGACGTCAACCAAGGTCAATGCAAACCCCGTGCCATCAGCATCCCGAAGGCGATCGCCAGCCATCCGGCCGACGCCTGCGGCGCTATTGTCGCCCGACTTGCCGGTTCGAGTCGGTCTGCGCGATCAGCCTTGGCGGCGCCAACGAGGCGAGGCGGGCATCCCGCAGGGGTTTATCGAGTGCAGCCAGCTGCCTGACGCTGGCGTAAAAGGGTGTGAATTCGCCATTGGAGCGATCGAAAAGCACCCGAAACGCCGGGACCAGATCGCTGTAGGCGCCCACCGCGGCCAGTCGCGCATTGTTGACCGGCTGGGCAAACCAGCGGTCGTAGGCGGTATTGCCGCCCCAGGAGTCCTTGAGCTGCTGGTAATCAGCCCGCAGGGATTCGAAGACCTGCTGCTTGCCCAGACGCTTTTTCTCATCGGACACCGGGCTGGCATACACCTCGGCCAGCTTGGCCTTGTGGCGGATCAGCAGCTCGAGAAACTTGCGGCGGCGCTCGTCGTATTGCCGGTAGGCGAGTGCCGCCGCCGGGTCGTTGCGCTGGGCAAACCACTTTTCAACGCCGATCTCCTCGACCGCCGAGGCAAAGGATTCGTTGAAGGTGGTGTCGCCCGGCACATAGACCACCTGATGGGCAAGCTCATGAAACATCAGCCTCGCCAGTTCGCCTTCCGGGTACTGAACGAAGGTCGACAGCAGCGGATCATCGAACCAGCCGAGCGTCGAGTAGGCCGGCACGCCGCCGACACTGACGTCGAGCCGCTGCTGATCGAGATCCCTGGCAAAACGTTCGGCATCGACGCGGTCATAGTAGCCGCGGTAGCTGACGCAGCCGGCCACCGGAAAGCACCACTGCTGCAGAGTCAAGGACAGCTCGGGCGTCGCAAACACATTCCACAAGGCGTAGGGACGCTGCAGATCGGCATACGTCGTGTAGCTGGCGTTGTCGGGAAGCCTCAGCGATTGGCTTGCAAAGGCGCGCATCGTGCGCGCCTGCTCGAGGCGCTTGCGCAGCGCCGGGTCGGTGGCGTCATCGGCAATCACGGTGTCGACCGGTTTGGCCCGGCTGATCATGTCGAGATGACCGAACATCGACTGCAGGTAGTAGCCCGGCCCGTCCTGCAGACTCGAGCAGCCGCCGATGGCCTGCGCCAGCAGCACAAGCCCCGCTACAGCAGCCAGTCTCAGGCCGCCACGGGCGCTGCGCATATGCCGTTTCATTCCGGTGCCACCTCGACCAGACAATCGTAGAAAGTCGGTGCGCGCCCCAGATCGCTCAGCGCCTGACCGGTCACCGCATTGACATTGCGCCCGCCCTTCGTGCGCTTGTGCCACCAGATGCCCCAGGCGGCGGCTACACCGGGCCGGGTCCGATCGCTGATCTTGCAGCGGGCAAGAAACGAGCCGCGATCATTGAAGACCCGCACCATCGCGCCATCGGCCAGGCCCCGCGCCGCGGCATCGTCGGGATGCAGATCAACCCCCGGCTCGCGCTCGGCCGCCCGCAGACTGTCGACATTGACGAAGGTCGAGTTCAGGAAATGCCGTGCCGGGGGCGAAATCATGGCAAGCGGAAATCGTGCCGCGAGCTCGGGCGACGATTGCGCCGACTCGTAAGGCGGCAGGTAGTCGGGCAAGGGGTCCAGGCCCATCGCGGCAAGGCGCGCCGAGACAAACTCGACCTTGCCCGAGGGCGACGGAAAGCCGCCGTTTGCAAACGGCGCGTCGGCCTCCTGCACTTTGGCGTAGCCCAGATCACTCAGCACATCGAGCGCCGCGCGCGCAGCGACCGGCCCTGCGCCGCCGTGCTCGGCCGCAGCGCTCGCAAGCGCTGCAGGCAGCCGCGGATCATTGAGCAACAGCGCGCTGGCCGCCACTGCCTCATCCGACTCATGCAGGCAGGCATCCTGAAAACCCATGCGGTCGGCGAGCCGCCGGAAGACTTCCGAATTCGGCAGCGCCTGGCCGAGCGGCGCAATCGCCGGCTGATTGGCGACCCACCAGCGATGGCCATAGGTCTTGTGCAGATCGAAGTGCTCGAGCTGCGTTGTGGCCGGCAGCACCCAGTCGGCATAGTCGGCGGTGTCGGTCATGAACTGCTCGATCACGACGGTAAAGAGGTCCTCGCGCCTGAAGCCGCCGATCACCTTCTCGCTGTCGGGCGCGACCGCGACCGGATTGGCGTTGTAAACGATCATCGCCTCGATCGGCGGATCGGCCTGGGCCAGCGCATCGCCGATGGTCGACATGTTGATCGTGCGCGGGCGGCGTCCGGCGAGCAGGTCGGGACGGACCCAGGCCTGGTTGTCGACACCGAAATGGCTGCCCGACGACAGCAGCATGCCGCCGGCCGGATGCCGCCAGGCACCGATGAGCGCCGGCAGCCCGGCCACCAGCCGGGCCGCGTTGCCGCCGCCGCGGGTGCGCTGCATGCCGTAGTTGAGCCGGATCGCGGCCGGCGTGATGCTGCCGTAGTCGCGTGCCAGCCCGATCACCTCGGCCTCGGTCAGGCCGCAGGTGCGTGCCACGCGATCAGGCGTCCAGGCGGCGGCGCGGGCCGCGAGCGCATCAAATCCGAGGGTGTGGCGGGTCACCCAGTCGTGGTCGACCCGACCCTGCTCGATCAGCTGCTGGACGATCCCGAGCGCCAGCGCCCCATCGCTGCCGGGCAGCAGGGCGATGTGCTGGTCGCAGCGCTCGGCGGTGGCGGTGCGATAGGGGTCGATGGCGATCAACCGGGCGCCGCGACGGCGCGCCTCCTGGGCCTGGCTCCAGAAATGGACGCTCGAGGTGATCGGGTTGGAGCCCCAGATCAGGATCAGCCCTGCATTGGCAAACTGTTCGACATCCATTCCGACGGATCCGCCCAAGGTGTATGCCAGACCTTCCTTGCCCGCCGACGAACAGATCGTCCGGTCGAGCAAGGAGGCCCCGAGCCGGTGAAAGAATCGCATCGCCATCCCTTCGCCCTGCACCATCCCCATCGTGCCGGCGTAGCTGTAAGGCAGGATTCGCTCGGGGTCGCGAGCGGCGACTTCGGTCAGACGGCCGGCGATCGCACTGAGCGCTTCGTCCCAGGTGGCCGGCTCGAACTGCCCCGAACCCTTAGGTCCAACCCGGCGCAGCGGCACGGTGAGCCGGTCGGGCGAATAGGTCCGCTCGAGATAACGCGAGACCTTGGTGCAAAGCGCCCCGTGCGTGGGCGGATGGTCAGGGTCGCCGACGACCTTTATCGCCCTGCCCTGGCGCACGGTGATCTGCAGCGCGCAGGTGTCGGGACAGTCGTGCGGGCAGGCGCCACGGACGATCACATCGCCGGTCGAGTCGTTGTTTTCGGAGTGCATGGAATCGGTCGCAAACAGGGTTGGAGAGCAAGCCTCGGATGTTAAGCTAACCCCTTTAATCCGGAGCAATCCCATCATGATGCTGGCTGAAGGAATCCTCGATCTGCAGTCGGAAATCCAGTCGATCCGGCGCGACATCCACGCGCATCCCGAGCTTTGCTATCAGGAGCACCGCACCGCCGCCCTGGTCGCCGCCAAACTCGCTGCCTGGGGCATCGAGGTCACGACCGGCGTGGGCGGCACCGGCGTCGTTGGCACCTTGCGCCGTGGCAGCTCGACCCGGTCGGTCGGGCTGCGCGCCGACATGGACGCCTTGCCACTGCAGGAGCACAACACCTTCGATCATGCCTCGCAGCACGCAGGCCGCATGCATGCCTGCGGTCACGACGGACACACCGCGATGCTGCTGGCCGGCGCCCGCTGGCTGTCGCTGCACGGTGGCTTCGATGGCATCGTGCATTTCATCTTTCAGCCGGCCGAAGAGGGCGGCGCCGGCGCGCAAAGGATGATCGACGACGGGCTGTTCGAACGCTTTCCGTGCGAAGCGGTCTTCGGCATGCACAACTGGCCCGGGTCTGCGACCGGCACCTTCGGCGTGACGCCCGGCCCGATGATGGCGTCGTCCAGCGAGTTCGAGATCACGGTGCAGGGCAAGGGCGCGCATGCCGCCATGCCGCACCTGGGAGTCGACCCGGTTCTGGTGGCCACCCATCTCGTGCAAGCCCTGCAGTCGATCATCACACGCAACAAGCGCCCGATCGACACCGCGGTCCTGTCGGTCACCGAGATTCACGCCGGCAACGCCACCAACATCGTGCCCGACAGCGCCATCATCCGCGGCACGGTGCGCACCTTCACCACCGAGACCCTCGATCTGGTCGAGTCGCGCATGCGGTCGATCACCGAGCAGCTGCCGCCGGCCTTCGGCGCAACCGGCTCACTGCACTTTCATCGCAACTATCCGCCCACCATCAACGATCCGGCGCAGACCGCTTTCGCGGTATCGGTCCTCAAGGATCTGGTCGGCGAGGCCAATGTCGATGCCGCCTGCGAACCGACCATGGGCGCAGAAGATTTCGCGTTCATGCTGCAGGTCAAGGCCGGCTGCTATGTCTTTATCGGCAACGGCGACGGCTCGCATCGCGACTCGGGCCATGGCATGGGGCCTTGCATGCTGCACAACCCGAGCTATGACTTCAACGACGAGCTGATTCCGCTGGGCGGCAGCTACTGGGCGCGGCTCGCCCAGAAATTCCTGCCGCTCGCCTGACACGCGCAACGACCGCCCAACGTGCCCGCCCCAGCCCCTGATCCCCGATGATTGCTTTCATCATCCGTCGTCTGATTCAGTCGATCATCGTCATGGGCGTCGTGGGCTTCGTGGCGTTTTCGCTCTTTCAGTTCGTGGGCGATCCGGTGCTGGCCATGGTCGGCCAGGACGCCACGCCCGAACAGCGCGCCGAGCTGCGTCGCGACCTCGGCCTGGACGACCCGATCCCGGTGCAGTTCGCGCACTTCGTGGGGCAGGCGGTGCAGGGCGATTTCGGCATGTCCTACCGGCAGAGTCGCAAAGTCTCGACCCTGCTCAAAGAACGCTTTCCGGCCACCATGGAACTGTCGATCGTGGCGGCGGTGCTCGCGCTGGTGGTCGGCATACCGATGGGCGTCTACACCGCCTTGCGGCGCAAGGGCTGGCTGGCCAATCTGCTGCTGGCGGTCTCGCTGATCGGGGTGTCGCTGCCGGTCTTCCTGATCGGCATCCTGCTGATCCTGGTGTTTGCGGTCATCCTCGGCTGGCTGCCCTCGTTCGGGCGCGGCCAGACCGTGTCATTCGGCTGGTGGTCGACCGGGCTGCTGGGGCGCGACGGCTGGGCGCATATCATCCTGCCGGCGATCACGCTGGCGCTCTTTCAGACGACGCTGATCATGCGGCTGGTGCGCGCCGAGATGCTCGAGGTCCTGCGAACCGACTACATCAAGTTCGCCCGCGCCCGGGGCCTGTCCGATCGCGCGGTTTACTTCGGTCATGCCCTGCGCAACACCCTGGTGCCGGTGATCACGATCACCGGCCTGCAGCTTGGCGCGATCATTGCTTTTGCCATCATCACCGAAACCGTGTTCCAGTGGCCGGGCATGGGGCTGCTGTTCATCCAGTCGGTGCAGGTGGCCGACATCCCGATCATGGCCGCCTATCTGTGTCTGATCGCACTCATCTTCGTGACCATCAATCTTGTCGTCGACCTGCTCTATTTCGTTGTGGATCCGAGATTGCGCGTCGAACGCGCAGGCTCGTCCCACTGACCCCGATCACTGATACCAAGACCAGGAGACACCCCTTGAAAACATCAACCCGATTCCTTGTTGCCGCCGCAGCCACGCTGCTGGCGTCTGCTTCGCACGCCGTGACCCTTCGGACCGCCGATCAGGGCGATGCCCTGTCGATGGATCCGCATTCGCTCAACGAGACGACGCAGCTCGGCTTCACCGCCAATGTTTACGAGCCGCTCGTCACCCGTGACAGCAAACTCGCACTCAAGCCGGCGCTGGCCACCGAATGGAAGCAGAGTTCGCCCACCAGCTGGGTCTTCACCCTGCGTCGCGGTGTGAGCTTTCATGATGGCCAGCCCTTCACCGCCGACGATGTGGTCTTCTCGTTCCAGCGGGCCGCCGACCCCGGCTCCGACCTGCGCGGCGCCGTGAGCCAGGTCAAGGAAGTCCGCAAGATCGATGAGCGCACGATCGAGATCATCACCACCGTGCCGCTGCCGATTTTTCCCGAGATGATCACCTCGCTGTCGATGATGAACAAAGCCTGGTGCGAGGCCAATGGCGCGGCCAAGCCGGTCGACAAGCGCAAGGGCGTCGAGAACGCCGCCTCGGTGCGTGCCAATGGCACCGGCCCCTTCCGCCTGCGTTCGCGCGAACCGGCTGTCCGCACCGTGCTGGTCCGCAACCAGCAGTACTGGGGCAAGATCGAAGGCAATGTCGACGAGGTGGTCTGGACCCCGATCGGTAACGACGCCACCCGGGTCGCCGCGCTCAAGTCCGGCGAAATCGACCTGATGCAGCCGGCGCCGGTGCAGGACGTCGAGCGCCTGAAGCAGGACAGCAACCTGACCATCCTGCAAGGCCCGGAGCTGCGCACGATCTTCCTGGGCATGGATCAGAAGCGCGACGAGCTGCTCTTTTCCAATGTCAAAGGCAAGAACCCCTTCAAGGACCGGCGTGTTCGCCAGGCCTTCTTCCAGGCGATCGATATCGAGGCGATCAAGACCCGCATCATGCGCGGTGCTGCCACGCCCACCAATCTGATGGTCGGCCCGGGCGTCAACGGCTTTATGCCCGAACTGAACAAGCGCGCGCCCTACGATCCGGAAGCCGCCAAGAAGCTGCTGGCTGAAGCCGGCTATCCCAGCGGTTTCGAAGTGAAAATGAACTGCCCCAACGATCGCTATGTCAACGATGGCGAGATCTGCCAGGCAGTGGCCGGCATGCTGGCGCGGGTGGGGGTCAAGATCAATCTCGAGGCCGAAAGCAAAGCCACCTACTTCCCGAAGATCCTGTCGCGCAATACCTCGTTCTATCTGCTTGGCTGGACGCCGACCACCTATGACGTGGAAAACACGCTCTACAACATCATGGCCACACCGACCGGCGGCCGGGGCACCTTCAATCTGGGCAGCTATTCCAACGCCAAGTTCGATGAGCTGACCGGCAAGATCGGCACCGAAACCGATCCGCCCAAGCGCAATGCCATGATCGCCGAGGCGATGAAACTGCATGCCGAAGAGTTCGGCCATATTCCGATGCATCAGCAGGCGCTGGCCTGGGCGATGCGCAAGAACGTGACCATCGATCAGCGCGGCGACAACATCATTCTGTATCGCACGGCCGTGGTGAAGTGACAGACGCTGTGAGCACCTCGGCAACAGGACGGTTTTTCGACAGCGACATCTTCTACAGCTTTCGAAGCAGTCCTGTGGCCGTCGCGGCGGCCATCGTCGCGGTCCTGATGATCCTGGGCTCAGTGCTGGCGCCGCTGCTGGCGCCGCACGATCCCTTCGACCTGGCCACGCTCGATCTCAACAACTCGCTGCTGCCGCCGGCCTGGGTCGCGCAGGGCCAGGCGGCCTTTCCCCTGGGCACCGACGACCAGGGTCGCGATGTGCTCTCGACCCTCCTCTATGGCTCGCGCATCTCCCTGCTGGTCGGGCTGGCCTCGGTCGCGCTCGCGATGGTGATGGGTGTAACGCTCGGATTGCTGTCGGGCTTTCTGGGTGGGCGCCTCGATTCCTTCATCATGCGGACCGCCGATGT
>CAIVAS010000115.1 GCA_903903975.1 uncultured Burkholderiales bacterium | reverse complement strand
GAATCTCCGTAAATCAGAAGGTAACCGGAAAGTTTAGGCGTTATGCCGCGCGTGCGTCAATGGTGAGAGTGTGGTGTGCAGCCCCTCGCCGGCACCGCGGCGAGCCACGGATCACCGGTGAGCGGCTGGCGTGTGGCCGCCCCATCGCTTGTTACAGTGCGCCTTCCGGTTGCTAGCGCCTTTTTTTCTGTCCGAGCCCATTTTCGAGCCCATGTCCGAGCCCATTTTCGAGCCTCTGGCCCCGTCATCCCCGAAGCGGGATTCCTCTCAGACCATCAACCCCGATTCGACGCCGCCTCGCCGCTGGCAGTTCTGGGTCGATCGCGGTGGCACCTTTACCGATGTGGTGGGTCGCCGCCCCGATGGCACGCTCATCAGCACCAAGCTGCTGTCCGACAATCCCGAGCACTATGTCGATGCCGCGATTGCCGGCATCCGGCGCCTGCTCGGCGTGGCGCCGGGCGATCCGATCCCTGCCGACCAGATTGAAGCGGTCAAGATGGGCACGACCGTGGCCACCAACGCGCTGCTCGAGCGCAAGGGCGAGCCGCTGCTGCTGGTGGTGACGCGCGGTTTTGCCGATGCGCCGCGGATCGGCTACCAGGCGCGGCCTCGCCTCTTTGACCGTCACATCGTCTTGCCCGAGCTGCTTCATCGGGAGGTGATCGAGGTCGATGAACGGATGGCGGCCGATGGCAGCCTGGTGAGGTCGCTCGATGAGGCGAGTGCGCGGGTCGCGCTGCAGTCGGCCTTCGATCGCGGGCTGAGGTCGGTGGCGATTGTGCTGATGCACGCCTATCGCTATCCCGCCCATGAAGCCCGCCTGGGCGTGATTGCCGGGGAGATCGGCTACACCCAGATTTCGGTGTCGCATCGCGCATCGCCGCTGATTCGCTTTGTGGCGCGCGCCGACACCACCGTGGTCGATGCCTATCTGTCGCCGGTGCTGCGCCGCTATGTCGATCAGGTGGCGGCCGGCTTGCCGGGCGTGCGACTTCAGTTCATGCAGTCCAATGGCGGCCTGACCGATGCCCAGACCTTCCATGGCAAGGACTCGATCCTGTCCGGGCCGGCAGGCGGCATCGTCGGCATGGCCCGCGTCAGTCAGGCCGCCGGCTTCGATCGGGTGATCGGCTTCGACATGGGCGGAACCTCGACCGACGTCTCGCACTTTGCCGGCGAATTCGAGCGGGTCTTCGATACCCAGGTGGCCGGTGTGCGTCTGCGCGCGCCGATGATGAGCATTCACACCGTGGCCGCCGGCGGCGGCTCGATCCTGCATTTCGATGGCGCCCGAATGCGGGTGGGGCCGGATTCGGCCGGAGCCAATCCGGGGCCTGCCTGCTATCGCCGGGGCGGGCCGCTGACCGTGACCGATGCCAACGTGATACTCGGCAAGATCCAGCCTGACTTTTTCCCGAAGGTCTTTGGCCCGCAGGGCGATGCGCCGCTCGATCGCGAGGTGGTGCGCGAGCGCTTTGCGCAGCTTGCGCAAAGCATCGTGCAGGCAACCGGGCGCCAGCTGAGCCCCGAACAGGTCGCCCAGGGCTTCATCGATATCGCCAATGCCAACATGGCCGATGCGATCAAGAAGATCTCGGTGCAGCGCGGCTATGACGTCACCCGTTATGCCTTGACGGTGTTTGGCGGCGCCGGCGGCCAGCATGCCTGCGCGGTCGCCGATGCGCTTGCCATGTCGACCGTCATGGCCCATCCCTTTGCCGGCGTACTGTCGGCCTATGGCATGGGGCTGGCCGAACCGGCCTCGTTGCGTGAGCGCTCAATCGAACGGCGTCTTGACGATCAGGCGCTTGCCGAGGCGATCGAGCAGATCGATGTAATCGATCGCCAGGCCCGTGACGATCTGATCGCTCAGGGCGAGCCGGCGGCAGGCCTGCGGGTCGAACGACGCGTATACATCAAGTATCAGGGCACCGATACCGCGGTGTCGGTGCCGCTTGGCGCGATCGACGAGATGGTCAGCCGCTTCGAGGCCGGCTATCGCCAGCGCTTTGCCTTCCTGCTCACCGGTCGTCCGCTGGCGATCGAGTCGGTGAGCGTCGAGGCGATTTCGCCGCGAGCGGCAGACGATGCGCCTGTGGCAGGCGTCGGGCACAGGGGTGCTCCGGGTGGCGCCACAAACAGCGCCACAAACAGCGCCACAAACAGCGCCACAAACAGCGCAATAAGCGACCTGATCACCGGCGCAACAAGCGGGCAATCCAAGGCGATCGCGATGCCGACACCGGGCGCAGTCGTTGCGCTCTACTCGGCCGGCGCCTGGCGCGATGCGCCGCTCTTCGATCGCGAGACGCTGCCCCCCGGTGCGGTCATCGACGGTCCGGCGATCGTCAGCGATGCCACCGCGACCACGATCATCGACCTCGGATGGCGCGCCATCATGAGCCCGCGCGGCGACCTGATTCTCAGCCGCGTGGCGCCTCGCGCCTCCCTGCATGCGATCGACACCGATGCGGATCCGGTGATGCTCGAGATCTTCAGCAATCTCTTCATGTCGATTGCCGAGCAGATGGGCTATCGCCTGCAAAACACCGCACATTCGGTGAACATCAAGGAGCGGCTCGATTTTTCATGCGCGGTCTTTGATGCCGGCGGCGCCCTGATCGCCAATGCGCCTCACATGCCGGTTCACCTCGGCTCGATGGGCGCAAGCGTGCAGGCGGTCATCGCTGACAATGCCGGTGCGATTGCGCCGGGCGATGTGTTCGTGCTCAACGATCCCTACCGCGGCGGGACCCATCTGCCCGATGTCACCGTGATCACGCCGGTCTTCGACACGACAGCGCGCGAGCTGCTGTTCTGGGTCGGATCGCGCGGCCACCATGCCGACATCGGTGGTCTCACCCCCGGGTCGATGCCACCCGACAGCCGTCATATCGACGACGAAGGCGTGCTGCTCACCAATGTCAGGCTGGTCTCGGGCGGGGTGCTGCGCGAGCGCGAGTTTCGGGCGCTGCTCACCGGCGCGATCCATCCGGCGCGCAATCCCGACCAGAACATGGCCGATCTGCAGGCACAGGTCGCGGCCAACGAGAAGGGGCGTGAAGAGCTGTTGCGCATGGTCGAGCATTTCAGCCTGCCGGTGGTGCAGGCCTATATGCGCCATGTTCAGGACAACGCCGCTGAATCGGTTCGCCGCGTCATCGGTGCCCTGCATGACGGGCGCTTCGAGCTGCCCTTCGACAATGGGGCGGTCATCCGTGTGGCCATCACGGTGGATCATCAGGCGCGACGCGCCCGCATCGATTTCACCGGTACTTCCGGGCAGCAGCCGAACAATTTCAATGCGCCCCTGGCGGTCACCACCGCAGCGGTGCTCTATGTGTTCCGTACCCTGGTCGACGACGACATTCCGATGAATGCCGGGTGCCTCGCGCCGCTTGAGATCATCGTGCCGCCGGGCTGCATGCTCAATCCGCATCATCCCGGGGCAGTCGTTGCCGGCAATGTCGAGACCTCGATGTCAATCACCAATGCGCTTTATGGCGCGCTCGGCATCATGGCCTCGGGGCCCAACTCAATGAGCAATTTCACCTTCGGCAACCAGCGCTACCAGTACTACGAGACGATTTCGGGCGGATCAGGCGCGGGCGGCAGCTTCGATGCACAGGGCCATCTCACCGGCGGCTTCGACGGCACGGCGGTGGTCCAGACGCATATGACCAATTCGCGCCTGACCGATCCGGAAGTGCTCGAACTGCGCTTTCCGGTGCGCCTGGAGGGCTACTCGATCCGACGCCATTCGGGTGGGGCAGGGCGCTGGCGTGGCGGCGACGGCGGCGTTCGCACCATCCGTTTTCTCGAGCCGATGACCGCATCGATGCTCGGCAACAGCCGGGTCGTGCCGCCCTTTGGCGCAGCCGGTGGCGCAAGCGGTGCAGTGGCCAACAACTATGTATTGCGGGCTGACGGGCGCATTGAGCCGATGGGGCATATCGGCAGCGCCGAACTGCTCGCCGGCGACTGTTTTGTGATCGAAACGCCGGGAGGTGGCGGTTTCGGGGCGCAATGAGTGCGATCGGACGACCAGGCGAACCAGGGCGAGTGATCGGGATTGAGGTCGGGTGAGCAGCAGGGCGGGCCCCGCTATACTTCGGGTTCTCCTCCTAGCCCCTTCGCCAAATGCCCGAAGCACTTGTTTTGCGGGGCGGCGCTGCCCTCTCCGAATTCCGACGAAGCCGCCTGCTGCAGGCGCTGCAATCGGTTGACGAGGCTGTCGCCGATGTCCAGGCCACCTGGCTGCATGTCGTGCTGTCGGCGCAGCCGCTGTCACCCGACACCCGGGCGCGGGTCGCTGCGCTGCTCGATGACGGCCTGGCGGTCGCCGCCGAACCCTCTGGCGCATCCGTGCTGTGGGTCATGCCCCGCCTCGGAACGGTCAGCCCCTGGTCGAGCAAGGCCACCGAAATCGCCCGTCTGTGCGGACTCGATCAGGTTAGCCGGATCGAGCGGGGCGTGTCCTATGCATTGACCCTTCGCAAAGGTCTTGGCGGCCTGCTCGCCAGCCTGTTCGGCGTGCGCACTGCCAGCGACGACTTCACCGCTGCCCAGCGCGATGCGCTGGCGGCACTCCTGCACGACCGGATGACCGAATCGGTGGTCGCACCGGCCGTGCACTCCGCCGAGATCGCGGCGCTCTTTGCCGACCTGCCGGGCAAGCCGCTTCAGACCGTGCCGGTCGGTGCCCAAGGACGCGCCGCGCTCGATCAGGCGAACACCTCGATGGGTCTGGCCCTGTCGTCTGACGAGATCGATTATCTGCTCGAGGCCTTCACCGCCGCCGGTCGCGATCCGACCGATGTCGAACTGATGATGTTCTCGCAGGCCAACTCCGAGCACTGCCGCCACAAGATTTTCAATGCCACCTGGACCCTCGACGGTCAGGCGCAAGACATCTCGCTCTTCGGCATGATCCGCGCAACGCATGCCGCCCATCCGCAGGGCACCGTGGTGGCCTATTCCGACAATGCCGCGGTCATCGAAGGCGGGCCGTCGCAGCGCTATTTTGCGATCCAGAAGGGCCAGAACGCCCGCTATGTCTGGGAGCCGACGCTGGTCCACAGCGTCCTGAAGGTCGAGACGCACAATCATCCGACCGCCATTTCGCCTTTTCCCGGCGCGGCCACCGGCTCAGGCGGTGAGATCCGCGACGAGGGTGCCACCGGCCGTGCGTCACGGCCCCGCTTCGGCCTCACCGGTTTTTCGGTCTCCGACCTGCGCATCCCGGGATTCGAGCAGCCCTGGGAGACCGCCCAGGAGGTGACCGCACCGATCGACGGCCGCCCCGCCAGATCCGATTTTCTGGGCGGCCCGCAGCGTATCGCCACACCGCTGTCGATCATGATCGACGGACCGCTTGGGGGCGCCGCCTTCAACAACGAGTTTGGTCGCCCTAATCTGGTCGGCTATTTCCGGACCTACCAGCAGCAGGTTGGCGGTGCGGTGCGCGGTTATCACAAGCCGATCATGATCGCTGGCGGTGTGGGCGATATCGATGCGATCCACGTCGGTAAACACGATCTGCCGCCAGGTTCGCTGCTGATCCAGCTGGGCGGCCCGGGCATGCGCATCGGCCTGGGCGGCGGCGCAGCCTCGAGCATGGGTTCGGGCAGCAACACCGCCGAGCTCGATTTCGACTCGGTCCAGCGCGGCAATCCCGAAATGCAGCGTCGCGCCCAGGAAGTCCTCAATGCCTGCCGCGCCCTGGGCGAAGACAATCCGATCCTGTCGATCCACGACGTCGGTGCCGGGGGCCTCTCCAATGCGCTGCCCGAACTGGTCGACGGCGCGCATCGGGGTGCAGTCTTCGACATCGACAAGATTCCCCTGCAGGCCAGCGGTCTGTCGCCGGCCGAGGTCTGGTGCAACGAGTCGCAGGAGCGCTATGTCCTGTCGATCGCGCCCGAGTCGCTTGCCACCTTCGATTTTCTATGCCGGCGCGAACGCAGCCCCTATGCGGTGGTCGGCACGGTCAGCGACAACCGTGATCTCGTGCTCCAGGCCGCCGATGGCAGCCGTCCGGTCGACATGCCCCTCGATGTCCTGCTCGGCAAGCCGCCCCGCATGCATCGCGACGGCCAAAGCCGCCAGCGCGCCTTGCCCGCGGTCGATGCCTCCGGACTCGAGCTGAGCGCGGTCGCCCTGAGCGTGCTGCGCCTGCCTGCGGTGGCCTCCAAGTCATTCCTCATCACCATCGGCGATCGCAGCGTCGGCGGTCTGAGCGCGCGCGATCAGATGGTCGGACCCTGGCAGGTGCCGGTTGCCGACTGCGCGATCGGTCTCACCGACCACAAAGGCGTCACCGGCGATGCGCTGTCGATGGGCGAGCGCACTCCGCTGGCGGTCATCGACGCGGCGGCGTCGGCCCGCATGGCAATCGCCGAGTCGGTCACCAACCTGATGGGGGCACCGATTGCCGCCATTGACACCATCAAGCTGTCGGCCAACTGGATGGCCGCCTGCGGCACGCCCGACGACGACGCCGATCTCTTTCACGCGGTCAAGGCAGCCAGCGAGTTCGCGATCGCGCTGGGCATCGCCATCCCGGTCGGCAAGGATTCGCTGTCGATGCGCACCCGCTGGCAGGACGCCGACGGCAGCCCCCGCGAGGTGGCATCCCCCACCTCCCTGATCGTGACGGCTTGCGCGCCGGTCACCGATGTCCGTCGGGCGCTCACGCCCCAGCTGCGCACCGATCTTGGCGACACCACGCTCATCCTCATCGACCTCGGCGAAGGGCGCAATCGCCTCGGCGGATCGGCCCTGGCGCAGGTCACCCAGCAGATCGGCGATTCGGTTCCCGATATCGCCGACCCCGCGCTGCTGTCGGCCTGCTTTGCCAGCATTCAGGCGCTCAACGCGGCGGGCGACCTGCTGGCCATCCATGACCGCTCCGACGGCGGGCTCTTTGCCACGGTCTGCGAGATGGCCTTTGCCGGTCACTGCGGCGTGACGCTCAACCTCGACATGCTGACCATCGATCCGCACTCGTCCGACTGGGGCGACTTCAAGATCCGGCCCGAACAGGTGGCGGTGCAGCGCAATGAGCTGAGCATGAAGGCGCTCTTTGCCGAAGAAGCCGGGATCGTGATTCAGGTGCGTCAGTCGGCGCGCGATCGTGTCCTGGGCGCCCTGCGCGAGGCAGGCCTGTCGCGCATCTCGAACGTGATCGGCAAGCCCAACGACCGCGATGTCATCGAGATCTGGCGAGATGCCAAAAAGATCTGGGGAGAACCCCGCGCGACCCTCCATGCCGCCTGGAGCGAAACCTCCTACCGTATCGCCGCACTGCGCGATGACCCGGTTTGCGCCCGCGAAGAGTTCGACAGCAACGGTGCGGGTGCCCAGTCGCCGCTTTCCGTGCACCTGAGTTTCGATCCTGCCGACGATATCGCCGCGCCTTTCATCGGGGTCGGCGCTCGTCCGCGGGTCGCGGTGCTGCGCGAGCAGGGCGTCAACAGCCAGGTCGAAATGGCCGTCGCCTTCGATCTGGCCGGATTCGACGCCTACGATGTCCACATGACCGACCTGATCGAAGGCCGTCACCGCCTGCGCGACTTCGTCGGTCTAGTGGCTTGCGGCGGTTTCTCTTACGGCGACGTGCTGGGTGGCGGCACCGGCTGGGCGCGCACCATCCTCTTCAACGCTGCCCTCGCCGAGCAGTTCGTCGAGTTCTTCCAGCGCCCCGACACCTTCACGCTCGGCGTGTGCAATGGCTGCCAGATGCTCTCGCAACTCAAGGCGATCATCCCGGGCGCCGAGCACTGGCCGCGCTTTCGCACCAATCGCTCGGCCCGGTTTGAAGCGCGCTTCGGAATGGTCGAGGTCCTCGATTCTCCCTCGCTGTTCCTCGCTGGCATGGCCGGGTCGCGGTTGCCGATTGCGATTGCGCACGGTGAAGGTCGTGCCGAACATGCCCAGACAGACGATGCCGGCAGGGCTTTGGCGGTGCTGCGACATGTCAACGGTGACGGCTCGCCTGCCAACACCTATCCGGCGAATCCGAACGGCTCCCCGGGCGGCATCGCGGGCTATACCAGCCTCGATGGGCGGGCGACCATTCTGATGCCCCATCCGGAGCGGGTCTTCCGGATGGTCCAGTGGTCGTGGCGGCCGGACGAATCGGTCAGCGGCTCGCCTGGTGTCTCGGGTACGGCAGGAGAGTCGCCGTGGATGAGGCTGTTTCGCAATGCCAGGGTGCAACTCGGATGAACCAGGCTCTCCGCGACTGCGGCCAGGACGCCCCCCGGAAATCATGACATCCGGTTACATTGTTTGCAGTTTTTCCTCGCCTGATAGGCATGCGCCCGATTAGATTGAAAGTTCCTGCACTTTTTCAGGTCTGACGTCCATGAAATCGCGACTGTTTTGCACATTTGCCTTGATCGGTTCGCTTGCCGTCGTGCCGGCTGCCCATGCTTATGACGGCAGCGCAGTGGCAGGGGCGGTGGTTGGTGCGGGCGCTGGTGCCATGATGGGTCAGGCCTTTGGCGGCGGAACGGGCGCCATTGTGGGTGGCATGTTCGGTGCTGCGGCCGGTACCGCCATTGCAACCGCCAATACCCGGGTCTACGCTTCACAGCCGGTTTACTACCAGCAGCAGCCGGCTTATCCCGCCCGTCCGGTCTACGCTCCCGCGCCTGCTTATGTTCAGGCGCAGGGCTATCTGCCGCCCCAGGGCTATGCTCAACCGCAGGTCTATGTTTCGGTGCCGGCCTACGGCGCAAACCCCTACTACCCGCCTGTCTACGCTCAGCCGGTGGTGGTTTATCGACCGGAAGGTGGCTACGGCTACCCCCCTGGCTACGGCTATGGCCATCACTACCGCGGTGGATGGCGCTGATTGATCACCGACCCAAGGTCTTTACGATGGCGTGAAGCCCTGACTCAGGCCTTCACGCCGAAGGGATGAAGTCAGGGTCGTTCTGGTGTTTGCGCTCGAATTTCAGGAAATCGTAGTACCCGCATTTACTGCCGTTGGGATAGCTGCGACAGACCTTGGGGCGAGCCTCGTACACCGTGCAGCGCCGCTCGGTGGTATCAAAAAACCGGCAGATCGAGCCGTAAATCTCGTCTTTCTTATGCCTGAGGATGCGCTCTCCCGGCTCGTACCAGCGGGTGAAGCGCTTTTCGGCTTGCGTGTTATCCAGACCGAAATGTCGCGCCAGTCGTGCCAGATCAGCGTCCTTGACCTCGATGCGCGGATAGCTGCAGCAGTAGCCTGGGCACTTGGAACAGTCGTAGCGAACGATAGGGATGGTTTTCGTCGTCATGGCAATGTGGGTGAGTTGTGCAGACCCGATCAGGACTTATCAGCCGATCGGAATGGCAAGCAGCCAGATGATGCACGATACCGAGGCCGCCGCCATGAAGGTGCCCAGCACGATGGCTGCGGTCATTTGCCTGGTATCGACCCCATAACGCTGTGAGAGGATGAAAGCGTTGCTGGCGGTCGGTAATCCGGCCGCCAGGATCCCCACGGCAGCCATTCCCGGCTCGACCCGGAACAGCAGCATGGCAACGGCCATCAGGGCAGGGTGGATCACCAGCTTGATCGCGATCAGACCGCTCACGGTTCGATCGATGACCGCCTTTCGGGCGCCCAACGACGCCCCGATCCCGAAAAGCGCGCACGGACCTGCGGCTGAGCCCAGCAACTTGACAAAGGTGTCGGCAGAAGCTGGCAGCTTCCATCCGGCTGACGAAAAGAGGATCCCCGCGATGATGCCCAGGATCAGGGGCGTTTTCAGCAGGCCAACGATCGATTTCTGGATCCGGGCAGCACGAGAGATCACTGCCTGATTGCTGGTTCGCGCAAACTCGAACAGCACAATCGACATGACGATCACGACGAAGATGTCGACGATCAGCGCCATCGCGATGCCCGGCAGGCGGCGCGGATCACCGAGCTGTGCGATCAGCGGCAGCCCGAGGTAGCCGATGTTGCCGTGCGTTGCCGCGAAGGCCAGCCCGATGCCTTGGGTGCTGTCGGATGTCTCGACACCGGCGAGCGCCCGGCTGCCGAAAAAAATGATCAGCGCTGTGACCAGATAGGCCGCCACAAAGCGAATGTCGAAGTACTCCGACACCGGATAGGCCGACATCGCCCGGAACATCATCGGCGGCAATGCGAACATGAACACGAAGGTATTGATGCCGTCGATGCCTTCGGTGCTCAGCAGGTTGCGGCGCGCAGCGATCCAGCCGCAAAAAACCAGCGCGAAAACCGGGATTGTGACTTCGAGTACTGTGAGCATGGCAAGCGGCAAGACCCGGCACGATACGGACTGTGAGGCCAGTCGGTCAACAGTCGGTCAAACAATATTGCGATCGCGTCGAAACACCCTTCGAATGAATCGACCCGGATCGAGCGCCTGCGCGAGGCTGCGCTGTAAAGGGGCTGGCGTGACATCGATGCGAGCCGCGATCAGTTCAGCCGACAGAACCGACCAGAGCAGCCCCCGACCGCCGAACCCTGCCGCAACCCACAGGCCGTCGATCGTCGGCAGCGACAGTCGGTCGCGCTGAATGAGGCGATCCCGCTGCTGCGTAATGCCGGTGATGTCGGGAACCGGGCCGGCGAGCGGCAGATGATCGCGAGTCGACAGGCGCATCCCGGTGGGGTGAAAGCGCATCGAGATCGGCGTCATCGGAGTCTGAAGCGACACGGTGAATCGTTGCCAGATGGCCGCCGCTGCGCTGGCCTCGCTGGGCTCATCGGACTGGGCGTCCCCGGGGTCGGCGGGCCCAAGCAGGAGGCGGCGGGCGTCAATCGGAATCGCGTGGCCGTTGCCGCCGATAACACACGAGGGCATCGCCCCCGGGGGCAGCGTGACGCACAGACTGCGCCCGCCTCGCCGCTCGAGGCAGGCCGAATCGAAAACATCGGCGAGCGAAAAGGCAGGGGCCGAGTGATCGGTGCAGATCGACAAGTCGCCAATCTGTGCGCCGGCGGCAATGACCACCTGCGCCGCTTGGGCCAGACATCGCCCGTCGCGATCGAGTGCTCGCCACTGATCGCCGATCCGCTCGAGGCGAGTGACGCGAGCCCGATATCGGGTGTGTATTCCGCTGATCGACCATCCCGCAGCCAGGGCGACTGGATCGGCATGACCCGCACCGGCCATCCAGATGCCCCCCGAGCGCAAGGCCACACCAGCGTGTTCGCCGGCTCGCGCAACATCGACCGCTTCGGCCCAGTCAGTCGGGATACCGGCGCAGGCAGCCTCGGCCTCATCCGCAGCACACAGCTGCAGGCGTCCCGTCCAGCTCACGCCACCCAGCTTGTAGTGCCCCCGAGACAGCCGCAGTGCGGCGCGAGTAAGCTGTGAAAGCGGTGCGTCATCCGGCGAAATCGAGGGGTAGTGAGCGAGCGAGGCCTGGCCCGAGGCGCCCAGAAGTGGCGCATCGCCCTGATCCAGGCGCTCGACCGTCCAGCCGCGGCAGGCCAGTGCAAAGGCGCTGGCGCATCCCGCAAGGCCGCTGCCGATGACCAGTCCGTGGCGATCATCCGGGCGAGCGGGCAGGGCAAACGATCGGCCATGTCGTCGGCCAAGGCGAAAAGCGCGCCCATCGCCTGCAGCGAGCGATTCACCCTGCATGCCGGCATCAGCGAGGCTTGTGTGAATCGATGCGGGTATCGCGGTGAGGGGATCGACAGTGGCAAGCGCCGCGTGTCGATGCGGCGCGAGTCTCGCCAGCGCGGCACGCAGCATCGGCGCGGTCAGATGATCGTGTGCATCCTCGGAATAGGGCACAAAGAGCGAGTCGATGCGCGGCACCAGCCCCGGCAACAGGGCAGCCGGTGGGCCAGCAGCCAGGGTCAGCTGCACTCGGGCGCGAGCCAGATCGATTCGATTGACGCCCTTGAGTGCGATCGGCCATTCCTCGAGCAGCCGCTGAAGATCGCCCAGAAGCGCTCGGTCCGATTCGCCCGAGCATCCGGCGATTGACTGCTCAATACGATGCAGGTCAAAGCGCTCGCGCAAGGCCTGAGGAGACAGGGCCGGCCCGGTCAGGACGGCATAGTGCAGACGCAAGGGGCGCTGCGGGTCGTCGTGCCAGGCCCTGAGCGTGGCCAGAAACGCTGCGCCGGCGCTCCAATTGAGATCGAGTACCGACCAGGTCTCGGCGCCCCGCCATGCGGCCGGCAGATCACACGCTGCCAGCAGCGTGTCTGCGGCATGCGCAAGCGCGTCATGCTTTCTCCCCTGCGCGTCAGGACGTGTCATGCGAGGATTATCCGCGCCCGATGAAGCCGGGGACGATCGGTCGCCATCGAGCCGTCATGTCTCATCGAACAGCGGCAGCGTGTCATCGTCGATTCGCGTTGACGCCTTGGCAGTCGGGCCCGCCATCGTACCGGGCGATTCATCGGCTGGCGACAGTTCGCCCACCCGCACCCCCACCAGTCGAACCGGACGTTCAAGCGGGATGCGACCCAGGCACTCAAAGGCCAGCCGCCGGATCGACGTGCCATCGTCAAGCGGCGTGTCGACGGTTCGGTCGCGCGTGACAGTGCGAAAGTCGGAAAAGCGCAGCTTGATGCCGACCGTACGGCTACGATAGCCACGCTTTTTGAGATCTTCGCCGACCTGCTTCGAGAGCGCCGCGATCGTCTGCGCCAGGGTCTGCCAGTCTCGGACCGGGTGAAGATCGTTCTGG
The DNA here is from genome assembly GCA_903903975.1 of uncultured Burkholderiales bacterium. Classification (GTDB taxonomy): domain Bacteria; phylum Pseudomonadota; class Gammaproteobacteria; order Burkholderiales; family Burkholderiaceae_E; genus UBA4615. The sequence goes on along the minus strand of CAIVAS010000115.1, from coordinate 19,559 downwards.
AAGGTGGTCTCGCGGCTGCGCGAGCGCGGTTCGGGATTGAGCTCAAGCGGGCGCTCGTCCTGTCCATGCGCTGCCCGGTGCAGCCATTGCCCGTAGCGGGGCGAAAACTGCTCGCACAGCCACGCCGGTTCGCAGGCGGCAAGCTGCCCGATCGTGGCGATGCCGAGCTCACTCAGACGGGCATCGGCCTTCGGACCGACCCCGGGGATTTTGCGGGCAGGCAATGGCCAGATGCGCCGGCGGATGTCATCGGTGCCGATGAGGCTGATGCCGCGCGGTTTATTCAGGTCTGAGGCGATTTTTGCAATCAGCTTGTTAGGGGCGACCCCGATCGAGCAACTTAGCCCGGTGGCCTCCAGGACATGGTCCTGCAGCCTTTGCGCCAGCTCGTGCGAGCCTGCCGCAAGCGGGGTCAGATCGAGATAGACCTCGTCGATGCCGCGGTCCTCGATCTCATCGGTCACGACCGCGATCGCCGCCTTGAACTGGCGTGATACCGCCCGATAGCGCTCGAAATCGACCGGCAGGAAGACGCATTCCGGGCATTTTCGCGCTGCCACAGACAGTGCCATCCCCGAATGGATGCCGAAAGCGCGCGCTTCGTAGGTGGCGGTCGTGACCACGCCGCGACGGGTCGGATCGCCCCGCCCGCCGATGGCAACCGGGCGGCCGCGCAAGTCAGGACGGCTCAACAGTTCGACCGACGCGTAGAAGGCATCCATATCGAGATGCGCTATCCGGCGCGAACCCTTCAGAAACGGCTCATCGTGCAATCGGAGTCACTCGAGGGGTGTGCGCGTTGCCCAGGCACGCGCCCTGATTATTCGCATTGCTTCATATCGGTTCTGATCAGCAGACTGACGGATGGTGACAGACCCTCCGAATGCCGCTAGCCTCGGCTTTTAGCAGGAGTTGAGAAGTGTCCCAGGATTCCTCGACACCCCGACATATCCGCCTGACGTCGCACCCGGTACAGGGCGGCTCAAGCCTGCCGCCGATCAGGTGGGGCGCATCCGACCCGATCGAGCGAGGTCCGGTCGTCGGTACCACCACGAACCGGCTGCAGCGCAATGTCATCGGCACGCACTCCGGATCCTATGGCATCTATCGCGCGCTCGCGGTCGCGGCGGGTTCACTGCAGCGCCAGCACCGTGCCGATCTGACCGACACCGCGCCGACCGATCAGCTCGGGCCCTATCCGCAATGGTCGCAGGCCGAACGGATCGTCTCGATCGATCCGTGGGGGGCGGTGGTGTCCGACGTTTTCAGCAAGCTGCTCGAGGCCGGCTGCGACATCCGGCCCTCGATCGCGGTGACCAAGGCGCATATCGACATGCCCGAGATCCGCACCGCGATGGCCTTTCAGCGTCTGACGCCTGACGGCGCAGTCCTGCTCGACAATGGCTCGGCGGTGGTCACCAAGGTGGCGATCGAGCCGGTCTGGTGGCTGCCCGGTGTGGCGCGTCGCTTCGGTGTCAGTGAGACCGACCTGCGCCGCGCGCTCTTCGAGGAAACCGGTGGGATGTATCCGGAACTGGTCACCCGCAGCGATCTCGAAGTCTTTCTTCCCCCGATTGGCGGCCAGACCGTCTACATCTTCGGCGATCCGCGACACCTGGCCGACTCGAGCGTGCCCCTGACCGCCCGCGTGCACGATGAATGCAACGGCTCGGATGTCTTCGGGTCCGACATCTGCACCTGCCGACCCTATCTCACCCATGCCATCGAGGAGTGCATCCGCGGCGCCCAGCAGGGCGGCGTCGGGCTAGTGTCCTACAGCCGCAAGGAAGGTCGGGCGCTGGGCGAAGTCACGAAGTTTCTGGTCTACAACGCCCGCAAAAGACAGGTCGGTGGCGATTCGGCCGACAAGTATTTTCTGCGCACCGAGTGCGTGGCCGGCGTTCAGGACATGCGCTTTCAGGAGCTGATGCCCGACGTGCTGCACTGGTTGGGTGTCACCCGAATTCACCGACTGGTCTCGATGAGCAATCTGAAGTTCGATGCGATTGTCGGATCGGGCATCGCTGTGGACGAGCGCATTCCGATACCGGACGAGCTGATTCCGGCCGATGCGCAGGTCGAGATGCAGGCCAAGATGGCCGCCGGTTATTTCACCGATGGCAGCCTCGCGCAGACGCCCGATCTCGAGCAGACCAAGGGCCGCAGCCTGTGATGACGCCGGCGCAACTGCTCTCGAGCGCGGCGATTCGAGAGCGCTGCGCAAACATTCTGAGCTGCGCCCTGGCCGGCGAGTCGCGCTGGTTCACCGTCGACCTTGGCCAACTCGACCCTGCTGCCGAGCAGGTGGCAGCGATCACCCGTCGGCGTTATCCCGACCTGGCCGTGCCTTATCACAGCCGATGGCGCCATTTCGAGGCGGGTGGGTTCGATCGGGCAGGCAGCCTCTTTGCGCCCCTGATGTCATCCGGCGATCTGATCGAGACAGCGCGATCCCGAATCGACCTGGCGGTGGTCGCGGTACTGCTCGATGCCGGTGCCGGTGGCGCCTGGCGTTACACCGACGCCGCCACCGGTTTTGTGGCCGGGCGATCCGAGGGGCTCGGGATTGCCAGCCTGCGGGCCTTTGAGGCGGGTCTGTTCTCATCTGACGCAGGCCGGCCTTTGCAAGTCGATTGCCAAGGCCTCGCAGCACTCGATGCGCCGACGCTGGCCGCGGCCTTTCAGGTCCGTGCCGACAATCCGCTGGTCGGACTCGAGGGGAGGGTGGATCTGCTCAAGCGGCTGGGCGAGACGATGCGCAGACAGTCTGACTGGTTCGGGGAGTCGGCCAGACCGGGGGCACTCTTCGATGCGCTGCTGCCGGCGGCATCGAGGGAGCACGGGATGCGCATCGAAGCCCACGACATCCTGAGCGCGCTGCTGCAATCGATGGGGCCCATCTGGCCGCAGGGCGCATCTCTCGGCGGAATTGCGCTCGGGGACACCTGGCCCCATCCCCAGGCCGGCGGCATCGGCGAGACCGCTGCCTGGGTGCCTTTTCACAAGCTGTCCCAATGGCTCACTTATTCGCTGCTCGAGCCCTTTGAGGCCGCGGGCGTGAAGGTCGCAAGACTCGATGCGCTCACCGGCCTGGCCGAATATCGCAACGGCGGATTGCTGGTCGACACTGAAGTGATCCGTGCGCGCGATGCGTCAGTCTTCGCTTCGCCCCTTGCGCCGGGTGCCGAGCCGATCGTCGAATGGCGGGCGCTGACGGTGTCCCTGATCGATTTGCTGGCGCCGCGGGTTCGGGCACAACTCGGACCGGTCGCCAATACTCTGCCGCTGGCCGCGATTCTGGAAGGCGGCACCTGGGCTGCCGGTCGCGAGCTGGCGCAGTCGCGGCGCGGCGGCGAGCCGCCGTTTCGGGTGATCAGCGACGGGACGGTGTTCTGACCCTCGGAAATTCTGTTCTGACCCCGATTTTTCGACAATTTATTCTCATCTGACCCCGTTTTACTCTGAGAGGCGAGCATGCCGCGAGACGTCCACCTGATCGACCATCCGCTGGTGCAGCACAAGCTCACGCTGATGCGCCGCAAGTCAACCAGTACCAACAGCTTTCGGCGACTGCTCAGCGAGCTGTCGATGCTGATGGCCTATGAGGTGACCCGCGACATGCCGATGCACGAGGTCGAGATCGAAACACCGCTCGAGGTCATGCGCTCACGCCTGATCGACGGCAAAAAGACCGTGCTGGTATCGATCCTGCGGGCCGGCGCGGGCATTCTCGACGGCATGTTGCAGGTGATTCCCGGGGCGCGGATCGCCCATATCGGCCTGTATCGCGACCCCAAGACCCTGGTCGCCGTCGAGTATTACTTCAAGGTGCCGCACGACATGCAGGGACGCGATGCGATCGTGATCGACCCGATGCTGGCCACAGGCAATTCGGCGGTGGCCGCAGTCGACCGGCTCAAGGAAACCAGCCCGCGCAGCATCCGCTTCGTCTGCCTGCTTGCCGCGCCCGAAGGATTGGCGCGATTTCATGATGCGCATCCCGATGTGCCGGTTTATACCGCAGCCATTGACCGGCAACTCGACGAGCACGGCTACATCCTGCCCGGGCTGGGCGATGCCGGGGATCGGCTTTTCGGCACCAAATAGACGAGCATCACCGAGCAGGGCGTGGCCGCGCGAATGGGCCGCGCGACATGATCGAACGAACTGCGTCAGCCTGGTCTGAGCATCGACGGATGCCAGCCATGCAGCACCAGCATCACACCGAAACCCACGAGATAGGCCAGCACCACATGCCAGCCATGGCGCAGCCACGGGCCGACCGATCGGGCATGTTCAAACTGTCCGGTCAGTGCCACACCCGCTGACGAGCCGAACCACACCATCGAGCCGCCGAATCCGACGGCATAGGCGAGCATTCCCCAGTCGTAGCCGTCCTGCCTGATCGCCAGCGCGGTCAGCGGAATATTGTCGAAAACCGCCGAGATGAAACCCAGCCCGAGCACAGCGATCCAGGACGGCTGCGGCATGTTCTGCACCGGCATCATCGACGCCATCAGCACCAACGACAGCAAAAACAGCGCACCGCGCGCCGCTCCCCGCAGCACCGACCAGTCGGGTTTTCGCCAGGGTGTGCACACCAGAATCGCCGTCCACAGGGCCGCGGCAATCACCGGAAACCGATCGCTTGCCCCGGCGAACCGGGTGTTGGCGAGAATGTTCGCGCTCATCACCGCGCCGAGCATCAGCACCACCACCATCACCCGGCCACGGTCGATCGGGCTGCGTTCGGGGGCATCCATCACAATCGGAGAATAGGCCTGCTGCTGGCGCGAAGCGAACCACGCGGTAATGAGCAAGGCGGTCACGGCCGCGGTATAGGCGTGCAACACCGACAGCGGTGAGGCGCCCGCAATCCACATCATTGTGGTCGTGGTGTCACCCACCACGCTGCCGCTGCCACCGGCGTTCGAGGCGGCAACGATGCCGGCCAGATAGCCCACATGAACCTTGCCGCGAAATACCGAGGCCGCGATCGTTCCGCCAATGATGGCCGCAGCGATGTTATCCAGAAATGCCGACAACACGAAGACCAGCACCAGCAACGCGAAGCCGCCTTTCCAGTCGTCTGGCAGGAAGTACGGCAGACGCTTTGGAATACCGCTTTGCTCGAAGTGTCTCGACAGGATCGCAAAACCAAGCAGCAGCCCCAGCAGGTTCAACACCGACACCCACTCGTGAGCAAGATGGGCCAGCAGGCCCTCGAATCCGGTCATCGATCCGAAACCGAGCCAGGCGGTCTTGAGCATCGTCACGACGACCAGCCCGCTGACCGCCACCCCCAGCGCATGTCTGTGCAGTACGGCCACGCCAAGCAGGGTGAGTCCGAAAATCGAAAATTCGAGCAAAGTCGTCTGCCTGCCAGGAATCGTGCCGTACTTTGATGGGTGAAATAAGCTGCGGATTGCGCCTTGCAGGATGCCTGAGCTGCGGGGATTGCGTACAGTCGAGGGATGGCATCCAACGCTTCGAACCCTGGCGCAGTCGCCGACACCGCCTTGCCGCGCGACAGCATCGTCGACGTCGCCGGCCTGTCGGTCGGTCATTTCACCGATCCGCGCCGCCCAACCGGCTGCACCGTCATTCTGACGCCCGAAGGCGCGGTGGCCAGTGTCGACGTGCGGGGTGCAGCACCCGGCACCCGTGAAACCGACCTGCTCGACCCGGTCAATGCGGTCGAACGCATCCATGCGCTGGTGCTCTCGGGTGGCAGCGCCTTCGGACTCGATGCCGCCAGTGGCGTGGTGGCCTGGCTCGAAGAACACGGCGTGGGTCTGGCGGTGGGGCCGGTGCGCGTGCCGATCGTGCCGGCAGCGATCCTGTTCGATCTGCTGCTCGGCGATTCGTCAATCCGCCCGGACGCCCGGGCAGGGCGCCTGGCCTGCGAGGCCGCCTCGACCCGGCCACCGGCCGAAGGCTCGGTGGGTGCCGGTGCGGGCGCCATCGTGGGCAAACTCTGGGGCCTTGGACGGGCGATGCGCGGTGGCATCGGATCGGCCTCGTTGCGGATATCGGGCGTCACCGTGGCGGCACTCGTGGCGGTCAATGCCATTGGCGACATCATCGACCCTCAGACCGCTCTGCCGATTGCAGGGGCCCGCACCGCCGATGGCTTGCGCCTTCGCAACACGACCGCGAGTCTGCTTGCCGGCGACTTGCCGCAGCGACTGATGCCGGGCGGTGCCACCACGATCGGCTGCGTCGCCACCGACGCCATGCTCACCAAGGCCGAATGCCGCAAGCTTGCGCAATGTGCCCACGATGGACTGGCCCGAACCATCGACCCGGTGCACACCGCTTTCGACGGCGATACCCTCTTTGCCTTGTCTACCGGCCGCACCGGCAATACCCTGCATCCGGTGGTCCTGGCGACAGCCGCTGCCGCGGTCACCGCCGCCGCGGTGTTGCGGGGCATCAAGGCCGCCACCAGCATTTCCTGGCCGGGAAGCGAGCCGATTCCTTCCTGGTCCGACTTTCATTCCAATGGAGTTTCGCAATGAATCCGAACCGACGCCTGGCAGGCCTGGCCGCTCGTGCCGCCGTGGCTTGCGCCGCCAGTCTGGCGCTGGGCCTGATGAGCATGCAGGCGGCCACGGCCGCGTCCACCCTCACTTCGACCCCAACGTCGACCCCAACGCTGCAGCTCGATGCCATGGCCAGCGCCACGATTGCCAATGACGAGATGGTGGTCGTGCTCGCCGTCGATCGCGATGGACTGCAACTTGCCCCGATCAACGAGGCGGTGGTGTCGCAGCTCAACGCAGCCATTGCCGAGGCCCGACGGGTCGATGGCGTGCGCGCGCGTCTCGGGTCGCTGTCGACTTATCCCAACGTCACCCGCGAAGGCAAGCCCAACGGCTGGCGAGTGCGCGGCGAACTCGTGCTCGAGTCGCGCAATCTGCAGCAGCTGTCTCAGCTCACCGGTCGATTGTCCGAAAAGATGCAGCTTGCCAGTGTGGCATTCCGACTGTCCTCGGAGCGCAGGCGCGCAGAAGAAGACCGTCTGTTAACGGAGGCCGCAAAGAGCTTCCAGAACAAGGCGGCGCAGGCGGCGACCGCCTTCGGATTCAAGTCGTATCAGATCCGCGAACTGTCGCTGCGACCCGGCGGCAATTTTCAGCCAAGGCCGGTCTACATGGGGCGCAGCGCCGAAGCCATGCCAATGGCGGCTTCAGCGCCACCCCCGGTGCCGACCGATGGCGGTGAGTCCGAGGTCGTAGTGAGCGTGAGCGGCACCGTCGATCTCATGCCCTAACCCCGCCCTTGCGATCACACGCGGTCACACGCGACCTTACCGAGCCCACCGATGACCCCGCCTGACATACTGCCACTCGATTTGAGCCCCCGCGATTGGGAGAGCCAGCCGCCTTATCTGCATCCGCCCTATCAATCGAGCATTACCCGCGCGCCGCGCCATGCCCTTGTGCCGCTGAAAGCCTCGCTTGGCGAGTTGACCCAGCCGGTCTACGGACACGACTCGGTGGCCGATATCGACCACGATCTCACCCGCAACGCCTTGAAAAACGGCACGCCGATTGGCGAGCGCATCATCGTGACCGGGCGGGTGCTTGATGACACCGGCCGCCCGGTGCCCGACACGCTGGTCGAGATCTGGCAAGCCAATGCAGCCGGACGTTATGTGCATCGCACCGATCAGCACGATGCGCCACTCGACCCGAACTTTCTGGGCGCAGGCCGCACCCTCACCGATTCGCAAGGTCGCTATCGCTTCGTCACCATCAAGCCGGGCGCTTATCCCTGGGGCAATCACCCCAATGCCTGGCGCCCGAACCATATACATTTCTCGCTGTTCGGCGCGCACTTCGCCAGTCGACTGGTGACGCAGATGTATTTTCCGGGCGATCCGCTGCTCGATCTCGACCCGATCTATCAGTGCACGCCAGAAGGCATTCGCAGTCGTCTGGTGGCCGATTTTTCGCTCGATCACACCGAGCCCGGTACTGCGCTGGGCTTCGTGTTCGATATCGTGCTGCGCGGTGCACGGGCCATCCCGATGGAGGCACGGTCATGAGTCGCACAGGTCAGACGCCGTCCCAGACCGTCGGGCCTTTTTTTGCCTACGGCCTCGTGCCGCAGCAATACGGCTATGAACTGTCGAGCGTCTTCGGCGCGGCGCTGGCGCGGCCCGACACCCCGGGTCAGGCGATCCGGCTGAGTGGCCAGATTTTCGACGGCAACCATGACGCGATCGGCGATGCCCTGATCGAGATCCGGCAGGCTGATTCGCAGGGCGCTTATCCCGCCAGCCCGACCGAGGTGCAGGCCACCGGCTTTACCGGTTTCGGGCGCTGCGGGACCGGCACCTTGCCCGGCAATGCCTATGAATTTCGCACCATCAAGCCAGGCGCCACCGCTGACGGGCAGGCGCCGCATATCGACGTGATCGTCAGCATGCGCGGCCTGCTCAGCCACGTGTTCACACGGATCTATTTCAGCGACGAAGCGCCCGCCAACGCCCGCGACCCTGTGCTCCAATCGGTCGCACCGCAGCGGCGCAAGACCCTGATCGCACAGCGCATCGACGAAGCCGGCGGCGTCACCTATCGCTTCGACATCCGGATGCAGGGCGATCTTGAAACGGTCTTCTTTGATGTCTGAACTCATTACGCGAACCCAGGTCGCCATCATCGGCGGCGGACCGGCGGGTCTGCTGCTCGGCCAGTTGCTGCATCGGGCCGGTATCGACGCGGTGATTCTCGAGCGCCAGAGCGCCGACCATGTCCTGAGCCGAATCCGTGCCGGTGTGCTCGAGCCGGGCACGGTCGAGTTGCTCGATCAGGCCGGCGTTGGCGCCCGGCTGCATGCCGAAGGGCTGTCTCACAGCGGCTTCGAACTGGCATTCGACGGCATGAGCCATCGCATCGATCTGCAGGCCCTCACCGGGCAGCATGTCACCGTCTATGGCCAGACCGAAGTCACCCGCGATCTGATGGATGCCCGCTCGCGCGCCGGGTTGCCGACGGTTTACCTGGCGAGCGATGTCAGACTCGAGGGGATTGAGAGCGATTCACCGATCGTGCGCTATGTCAGGGACGGTCAGTCGCACGCACTGCGCTGCGACTATGTCGCCGGCTGCGACGGCTTTCATGGTGTGTCGCGCGCCAGCATTCCGGCATCGGTGCTGCGCAGCTTCGAGCGGGTCTATCCGTTCGGCTGGCTCGGTGTGTTGTGCGATACGCCACCGGTCTCACACGAACTCATCTATGCGAATCACCCGCGCGGCTTTGCCTTGTGCAGCATGCGGTCTGTCACCCGCAGCCGCTATTACGTGCAGTGCGATCTCGATGAAAAGCTCGAGGACTGGCCTGATGAGCGATTCTTCGATGAATTGCGCAGCCGCCTCGATCCGCGCGCGGCCGCTACGCTCATCACCGGCCCGTCGATCGAAAAAAGCATCGCACCGCTGCGCAGTTTTGTCTGTGAGCCGATGCGCCACGGCGCGCTCTTTCTTGCCGGCGATGCGGCGCATATCGTGCCGCCCACCGGGGCCAAGGGCCTGAATCTGGCGGCCGCCGATATCAGGCTGCTGGCGCGCGGACTGATCGAGCGCTATCGCCATGGCAGCACCACCGGCATCGACGACTACTCACGGCGCTGCCTCGAGCGCGTCTGGAAGGCAGTCCGGTTTTCCTGGTGGATGACCACGCTGATGCACCGCTTTCCTGACAGCGGCGGATTCGGCCAGCGGGTCCAGGAAGCCGAACTGAGCTATCTGGTGAGCTCGGCAGCCGCGTCCGGCGCGCTTGCCGAAAATTATGTCGGCCTGCCCTTTGAGGACTGAGGCCGATCCGACTACTCGCCGATGAACTTTGCCGGACGCTTTTCGAGAAACGCGGTCACGCCTTCGCGATGGTCCTTCGTGCGCATGGCCTGGCCCTGCAGCATCGCCTCGATTTCAAGCTGATCGCCCAGTCCATTGCCCTGGCTGGCGGCCAGCGCCTGCTTAATCAGGTCGTAGGCGCGGGTCGGCATCTTCGCAAGCCATTCGGCGCTCTTGCGGGCTTCGCTCATCAACGCGGCATCGGCATGAACCTTCCAGACCAGACCATATTGCAGGGCGTCAGCGGCGCTGATCTTGTCGGCCATCATGATGAGTGCCCGCGCCCGCACATCACCCACCATGCGCGGCAGGAACCAGGTGCTGCCGCAATCGGGCACCAGCCCGATCCTGGTGAAGGCCTGCAAAAATGAGGCCGATTCGCCGGCCAGCACGATATCGCAGGCCAGTGCGATGCTCATGCCGGCGCCCGCGGCGACGCCATTGATGGCCCCCACAATCGGCTTGGGAAACTGGCGCATGGCCAGGATGATCGGATGATATTTTTCGCGCAGGCTTTGTTCGACGTCGGATTTGCCGCGCTCAGTGCCGGTCTGACCGAGATCGGCACCCGCACAGAAACCACGACCGGCACCGGTCAGTAACACCGCGCGCACCGAGGCATCGGCCTTGGCCGCGGCCAGCGCATCGCGAAGATCGGCCAACAGCGCCATGTTCAGCGAATTCAGAACCGCGGGGCGGTTCAGGGTGATCGTCATGACGCCGTTATCGACGGCGTGCAGCACGGCTTTTTCCGACATGGCAGGTCTCCTTGATTCTAGTGTTTGAGGTGGTTATTGACTGATCGGCTGACTGCAGGACATTGACCTGCATCACCGGGCCCGGGTTCGCAATAACGCAGATCGGTTTATCCGCCTTTGAACACCGGCGGACGCTTTTCAAGAAAGGCATTGACCCCTTCACGATGGTCTTCGGTGCGAACAGCCTGGCCCTGCAGGTGAGCTTCAAGCTCCAGTTGCTCGGCCAGCCCGTTCGATGAGCTTGCGGCCAGCGCCTGCTTGACCAGGGCATAGGCGCGCGTCGGCATGGCAGCAAGGCGCACCGCACACGCACGCGCCTCGCTCATCAGCGCGTCGTCGGCAATCACCTTCCAGACCAGCCCATAATGCAGGGCGTCGCGGGCCGCAATCTTGTCGGCCATCATGATCAGCGCTCGTGCGCGCACATCGCCCACCATGCGCGGCAGGAACCAGGTGCTGCCGCAGTCAGGCACCAGGCCGATTTTCGTGAAGGCCTGCAGGAAGGTGGCCGATTCACCCGCCAGCACGATGTCGCAGGCCAGCGCCAGGCTCATGCCGCCGCCGGCTGCGGTGCCATTGATCGCGCCCACGATCGGCTTGGGAAACTGTCGCATCATCAGAATGATCGGGTGATAGCGGCTGCGCATCATTTCCTGCACATCGCTGCCGGTGCGCATCGAATTGGTCGTCAGATCGGCGCCGGCACAAAATCCCCGCCCGGCACCGGTCAGCAGCACGGCACGCACGGTGTCGTCATGCTTGGCCGCCGCGAACGCCGCGCCAAGCTGCGCGAGCAGCTCGGCATTCATGGCATTGAGAACCGTCGGCCGATTCAGGGTGATGGTCATGATCCCGTCGGCAATGCTCGACAGGACGGCTGCTTCGCTCACTGTGGTGTCTCCCTGATGTGTATTTTGAGGATCGGCGCAGGTCGCATTCGATCATCCCTGCCTTGGCATGATGCCCATCGTCTTGGCGATGATGCCCATCATCACCTCATCGGCGCCGCCACCGATCGAGCCCAGCCGGGTATCGCGCCAGAAGCGGTTGACGCTGGTCTCTTCGATGTAGCCCATGCCGCCCCAGAACTGGACGCACCAGTCGGCCACTTCACGGGCCACCCGCGCGCCCTTCAGTTTGACCATCGATGCGAGCTGCGTGACGTCATTGCCGGCGACATACAGGCCGACCGCCTTGTGAAACAGGGCACCGACGGCCTCGACCTCGGTCTGCAGTTCGGCAAGCTTGTAGTAGATGTACTGATTGTCGAGCAAAGACTTGCCAAAGGCCTTGCGCTGGCGCAGATAGTCGATGGTTTCCTGGATGATGAAATGGCTCTTTTGCCAGCCCGCGCCGGCCCACAGTCGCTCTTCCTGGAACTGCTGCATCTGGTAGGCAAAGCCCATGCCTTCCTCACCGATGCGATAGCGCTGCGGCACGCGCACACCGTCAAAGTGAAGCTGAGCGGTGTCCGACGCATTCATGCCGGCCTTCTTGAGCTTGCGCGCCACTTCAACGCCTTTGCTTTTCATCGGTACGCAGATCAGGGTCTTGTTGCGGTGATGCGAACCCTCGGAGGTATTGGCCAGCAGGCAGATCCAGTCAGCCTGGGTGCCATTGGTGGTCCACATTTTGCCGCCATCAATGATGTAGTCGTCGCCATCCTTGCGGGCGATGGTCCTGATCGATGCCACATCCGACCCCGCGCCGACTTCCGACACGCCAAGGCAGGCCACATACTCGCCGCTGATCGAGGGCTCCAGAAATTCTCGCTTGACCTCGTCCGAGCCATGCTTGGCCAGCGCCGGCGTAGCCATGTCGGTCTGCACGCCGATGGCCATCGGAATCGCGCCGCAGCCGATATGCGAGAGCGCCTCGGCGAAGGCGGCGGCATACGAATAGTCGAGCCCCATCCCGCCGTTGGCGACCGGCTTGCTCACGCCGAGAAAGCCGAGCTTGCCCATTTTTCGAAAGAGTTCATGGGCCGGAAAGATCTCGGCTTTTTCCCACTCGTCGACATGCGGATTGACCTCGGCGTCGATGAACTTTTTCAGCGAGTCCTGCAGCTGCACATGGTCGGGGCCATAAAGCGCGCTGGTGGGCGTCTGGGTGGTGGTCGCGTTTGCAGAATTCATCGCGTTGTCCTTGTCGGTCTTGTCGTGACGGGCGCCGTCATAATTGTCATCTGACCCCGATTTGATGCCAGTGATTGGTGCCGGTGCATCGCCGGCTTTGGGTGGGCTATTTTTTCTGGAGAATGGCATTCTTCAGGTAGAGTAAGTCTATCAACATCAGGAGACACCGCACCATGAGCATGATGAAAGACAAGGTTGTGATCGTGACCGGCTCGGGCCGGGGCATCGGGCGCGATATCGCGCTCGCCATGGCCGCCGCAGGCGCCAAAGTCGTGGTCAATGATCCGGGCGTCGGCGCCGATGGACTGGGACACGATGACGGCCCGGCCGCACTGGTCGTAGACGAAATCCGCAAAGCCGGCGGCACCGCAGTCGCCAATACCGACAGCGTCGCCGAATGGGAATCGGCCAATCGCATCGTCAAGACCGCCGTCGACGCTTACGGCACGGTGCATGCGGTGGTCAACAATGCCGGCATCCTGCGCGATCGCATCTTTCACAACATGTCGGTCGAAGAGTGGAAGGCGGTCATCGATGTCCACCTCAACGGCTCCTTTTACATGGCCAAGTCGGTGGCGGCGATCTTCAAGAGCGAAGAGCGCGGTGCCTTCGTGCACATGACCTCGACCTCGGGGCTGATCGGCAACTTCGGTCAGGCCAACTACGCGGCTGCCAAACTCGGCATCGTCGGCCTGTCCAAGTCGATCGCCCTCGACATGCAGCGCTACAACGTGCGCTCCAACTGCATCTCGCCCTTTGCCTGGAGCCGGCTGATCGGCACGATCCCGTCGGACACCCCCGAGCAGCAGGCCCGCCTGGCTCGCATGCAGGTCATGGAAACCGCCAAGATTGCGCCGCTCGCGGTCTATCTTTGCAGCGAACAGGCCAAGGCGGTCAGCGGTCAGATCTTCGCAGTGCGTGCCAACGAAATCTTCCTGATGAGCCAGAGCCGCCCGGAAAGGTCGGTCCATCGCAGCGAAGGCTGGACCCCCGAAAGCATCGCAACGCATGCCATGCCCTCGATGGAGGCGAGCTTCTATCCTCTGGTACGCTCGGGCGATGTCTTCAACTGGGACCCGATCTGAGGGGCCCCGCTTTCCGGGCCGTCGATCATGGGTAGTCAGACCGATTCACAAAGCGCTGCCGCAAGCTCGCCTCCTGGCGTCCCCGATGCCTCACTGCTCTCGATAGACACTGAAGCGCTTGATCGTCAGGACGGCCGCGAAGTCGATCGCTACGGCCTGAGCTACCCGCTGCCGGTCCTCGAGGACGGGCACTCGTGTGAAGTGGCGCCCGGCGTGCGCTGGATCCGCATGCCGCTGCCGTTCTCGCTCAACCACATCAATCTGTGGGCAATCGAAGAAGAGGGCGGCTGGACGCTGGTCGATACCGGTGTCCACAACCCGGCCACCATCGAGGCCTGGACCCGGGTGCTGGCCGAAGACCTGGCACCGAACAAACCCAAACGCCTCGTCGTGACGCATATGCATCCCGACCATGTCGGGATGGCCGGATGGCTGTCGCGCGAGTTCGGCATCGAACTGATGATGTCCCGGCTCGAATACCTCACCTGTCGGGTGCTGGTGGCCGATACCGGTCGCAGCGCACCTGAAGACGGCGTGAGCTTCTATCGGGCAGCAGGCTGGAGTGAGGATGCGATCGGGTATTACCGCGCACGCTTCGGTGGATTCGGAAAAGGGGTGTCGGCTCTGCCGGAGCATTACAAGCGATTGCGCGACCGACAGGTGCTGAAGCTCGGTTCAAACGAATGGCAGGTCATCGTTGGACGCGGTCACTCACCCGAGCATGCCTGCCTCTACAGCGCACAGGCCAAACTGCTGATTTCAGGCGACCAGGTGCTGCCCCGAATCTCATCGAATGTGTCGGTGTTTCCGACCGAACCCGATGGCGATCCGCTGGGTGAATGGCTCGACTCCATCGCCATGCTCAAGCGCGAGATTCCCGACGATGTGCTGGTGCTGCCGGCCCATAACGAGCCCTTCTATGGTTTGCATGCCCGACTTGATCGGCTGGCCGGCGGCCACGAGCGGGGCCTTGACCGACTGCGCGACCGGCTCGCCGAGCCTCGTCGGGTCATCGATGTCTTCGGTTCGCTCTTTGCGCGTCCGATCAATGGCAATCAGGTGCTGGGGCTTGCGACCGGTGAGGCGATTGCGCACCTGAACTACCTGATTGCGCGCGGCGAAGCGGTGCGCGAGCTCGATGCCGCAGGCATCGCCTGGTACCGAAGGGTTTAAGCGCGCGAGCTGCCGGCGCATCGCTGCTTCGCAGGCATCGTTGCTTCAAATATGAAACGCCCCCGAAAAGACCGCTGCGTCTCCCGGGGGCGTTTCAGTCTGAACCGACGTCGTTCGCCGGTCAGACACTGAGCATCAATTCAGCCGGGTCGTCCTGAAGGCAGGCGGCGCGACCGGCGATTTCGCGCCGAAGTAGGTCACCAGCGCATCGATATCGATCGTGCCGCTGCAGACGGTTTTGCCCTGAGCAAAAACAGTGAAGTTATCGCCGCCGGTGGTCAGGAAGCTGAGCGTCGCGATGCGATAGGTCTTCGCAAGATCGATCGACTGACCATTGATCTTGACCGTCGATACCACCACGCGAGCGCCCGACCCGGGCGCAGCGCCTAGCGGCTTGGACGCATCCCAGGTGTAGGTCAGTTCCTTCGAGACCTGCAACAGTCGACCACCGCCGTTGATACCTGTCTTGGCGGTCGAGTTCGGGGTTTCCCACTGTTGCTCGAGCAGACGGATGACCTGCTGACCACTCATGTCGACCGTGCAAAGTGTGTTGGCGAAAGGATTGACGGTGAGCAGATCACCATAGGTGACTTTGCCTGCCGCAGTGGCGAAGAGGAGGTCGGCGCGGACACCGCCGGGATTGGTCATCGCAAAGTCCGCTGCCGGACTGCCCGCCAGATACGCATCGGCAAGCACGTCGCCCATAGTGCCTTCGCAGGTTTCATCCCTGCCAAGCACCGGGTTGTTGTTCAGCAGGCAACGCTTGATGTCTGCCGTGATGCTGCCCACGACCTTGTTCTTGAGCGGCGCGGTGAGCGTGACGTACTTGGTCACCAGCGCATCCATGTCGGCGTCCTTGGTCAGCTTGGTGAAGCCGGAAGGCAATGCAGCCGTGGTGGTGTCCTGAATCACCGGGCGATTATCGGCCGACTTGGCCTTCACGCCTTTGGACGGTATCAGCGTCAGGTCGATGTCGGTCGCCACCGCACCGTAGAAAGCCGCCTGCGTCAGCAGCTTGCCCTTGTAGTTGCAGTTGTATTCCTGGTGCGAATGACCGCTGACCACGACATCCACATCAGCGCCGATCTTGTCCATCACAGCAAGGATGTCGCCCGACAAGCCCGGGCAGGTCTTGTCATTCAGTGTGCTGGCGGTGGTTTGCCCGCCCTGATGAATCAGTACAACGACGGCATCCACGCCCTTGCGCTTGAGTTCGGCAGCGCGGGTGTTGATGACTGCAGACTCCTCAAGGAAAGTCAGGCCAACAACGCCGCTCGCACTCACGGCTGTTGGCGTGTCTTTCAAGGTCAGGCCGATGAATCCGATCCTGACGATGCCGAAATCCTTGATGAAAGTCGCAGGCAACAGCGTGGTGCCTGCTTGATCGGTCGCCACGTTGGCGGCCAGCCATTTGAACTTTGCACCGGAGAAGGCGCCGTTCTGCAGGCAGGTGTCGGTCCCGGGCGTGCGCCCCGGAAAACAGCCACCGTTCTGAAGGCGAAGCAGTTCAGTTTTTCCGGCATCGAACTCGTGATTACCGACCGCGGTGACCTCCAGCCCGAGGGTGTTGAGCACATCCACGGTCGATTCGTGGTTCAACACCGTTGAGGTGAAGGGCGCGGCACCGACCAGATCCCCGGCACCGACGACGATGTTGTTGGCGTTCTTGGCTTTGAGGCTTTTGATCAGCGTGGCGAGGTAGGCAGCTCCACCGACGTTGACTTTGGTGCCGGCGGGATTGCTGGAATCGGGAATGGTGACCTGTCCGCCGTTGGTCGACGCAGGATTTTCGATATTCCCGTGAAAATCATTCAGCGCAATCATTTTGACCGGCACCGAGACGGTAGCAAGCGAATCCAGCAATTTGTCGTGAGCGTCGCCGACCGTCAGTGGCGAGGTCAGCAGATCGGTGACGCCGGCAGGCAAAGACAAACCTGCCTTGCCGAGCGCTGTCACGACGGTGCCTTGCGCGGTCGCCAATGCGGCGGGGGTCAATGCGGCAGCAGCCTTGCCGTCAAACTTGTTGAAGTAGTCGGTCGTGTCGGCGCTGATCTGCCCGATGATGTTGTCGGTGAGCGGCGTCACATTGAGATTGTTGACGACGTTGCCGGTGCCGGCTGCGACCGAATAAATCATCCGTTTGCCGTTGTCGACCCCGACCACGCAGGGCAGTGCGCCGGGTGCGAACACCATGAAGGTGCCGCTTGCGGTCGTTGTCGCCGACCCGGCACTGGTTCCGCCGGTGCATTTGGCTGTCACCGGCGCATTCGCAATTGCGGCACCAGTCGCGGCAATGCCACTGATCCGGACCTGATCGGTCGAACTGCCGGAATCGCTGCCACTGCAGGCGGCGAGCAAGGCCGTGGCACCGAGAATCAGCGCGCAGGAAGTTCGTTTGATCAAACGAAGAGGGCTTACCGAAAAGGGCGTGTCTGATTCATTGCGACCAACGGTGGTCGAGTCACGGTGCGGATCCATTGAGTTACCTTCAGTGATCGAATTGGGGAAATAAATCCGCCGTAGGATCCCTCAGCAAAATGACTCACTGGTGAAAATGAAATGAATGTCAGTCATGTGACAGCCGGGCATCGAGGCCGTGACAACCGTGCTTGCAGGCAAGGCCAATCGACGCCGTTCGGAAGGGAAAAAACGTGGATGCGGATGGTGCGCACAGCCTTATCGCTTGCGAGCATTGGCATCGCGACGAGTGTTGTCGCTGCCCCGACGATCGATATCGTGAGCGCCTCTGCCCGAGACGCGCAGCAGCAGTGCCATCGTTTGATGCACCACGATGCGGACGAGTATGAGGAGTGCATTGCCACGCTCATTCGCGCGGCCGGACAGAGCCGCGCAAAGCGGCTCGGCATCAGCTATTTCGGCTGGATCGGCGCGATGAACTCGGCGAGGGTCGGCTTGCCCGGCGCGCAGGCGGCCGCCGATCGGTTTCTGCCGATCTTCCGACGCGAGCAGAAATCGCTTGGGATTGCTGACGCTGCGCTTTGCACCACTGTGCCGGGTGACTGCAATGTCAGGCTCGCGCAGATCACGCAGGCCGAAGCCGCGCGACGCTGACCGACCCGCTCAGTGCCCCTCAGTGCCCGCTCAAGATCCACTCACGACTGCGGCAAGGCACGCCTCTGCGCTGCCGCCAGCAATCCGGTCTCCACCACGCCGGCCACGATCAGCAGCCAAACCCCAGCGGTATAACTGCTCGACACCGTCCAGAGTGCCGCCAGCATGATCGGTCCGCAGGCTCTTGCCACCGCACCGGGCAGGGTCTGCAGGCCAGAGAGCACAGCCACCCGGTCGCGACTGACATAGGCCGCAATCGCGGTCGCTTTCACGATCGTGATCAGGCCGTTGCCCACACCGAAACAGGCGGCAAAGGCCAGCGCTGCGCCAGTACTGCCGCCCCCGGCCAACAGCAGCAGCAGCGACAGCGGCATCAGCAGCGGGATGATCAGATCGAGTTTTTTCGGATCGATCCGGCCCTCGAAGACAAAGAGCACCAATCGGCCGATCACCTGCATCACGCCGATGCTGGCCGGAACCGCCACCGCCCAGGCCGCGGGCAATCCGCGTTCGCGCAGCAAGGGCACCATGTGAGCGGAGAGTGCTGCGCTCAGCCCCATGAAGACAAAACTGAAGACCGTGATCAGCAGGAAGGCGGGGGAGGTGGCCAGCTCGCGCACACTCGCCAGAGTGCCGGTCGATTCGCTGGCTGAGGCGGCGTCTCGGGCGACCTCGCGTCGAGCCGGCGGTTCGTCCCTGAGCATCCAGACATGGATCGGCAGGCACAGGAAAAAATGCATCGCGGTCAGCACCAGACAGGTCTCCCGCCAGCCGAGCCGATCAATCATCCAGGCCGACAGCGGGATGAAAACCGTTGATGCCAGTCCGCCCAGAAAGGTCATCGCGATCAGCGATCGCCGGTAGTCCTTGGGCCAGCGTCGGATGAGCACCGTGAAGACCGGCTCATACAGGATGCAGGCCATCGCGATGCCGAGTCCGATCCAGACCGCGTAAAGCCCGACAACACTGCTGATCCTGGAATGGGCGATCAGCAGCAGGCCTGCCGCCACCGAGCCGATCGACATCACCGCTCTGGCACGGCCCTGATCGATCAGTCGTCCCACCACCAGACCTGCCAGACCGCTTGCCAGGAGCGCTGCACTGAAGGCGCCACTGACCTCGACCCGGTTTGCGTTGAGGTCGAGTTCGACGACCGGCATCAGCAACGAGAAGGTGTAATACAGACTGCCCCACGAAATCAGCTGAGCAAGCGACATGGCGCCCACCCACAGATTGCGGGCGTCTGGCGCGCTGGCGGGCAGCTCAGTGCTCATCGCGATACAGTGAGGCACGACCGAACGCAGACGGTCCTGCCATCAACGAAAGGATCGAGGCAATGCTGACGATTTGGGGACGAAACAATTCAATCAATGTGATGAAGGTGCTGTGGGTCTGCGATGAGATCGGACTCGCGTATCGGCGCATCGACGCCGGCCTGCAGCATGGCGTGGTCGATACGCCAGAATACCGGCAG
>CAIVAS010000114.1 GCA_903903975.1 uncultured Burkholderiales bacterium | reverse complement strand
GTGATTGCCCAGAACATCATCGACAGCACCGGATAAACAGTCTCTGCCGAAAGCGGCAAACCATGCGGCGCAACGAATGCTTCCTTGAAGGCATAAAGGGGACTGGTGCCGATGTCACCGAAAACCACACCCAAAGCACCAAGAAGCAGGGTCGGCAGTCGTTGCGAGTGGGATTCGCTCATGGGTGCGCTCATCGCGGTGCCCTCATTGCAGTCTGATCAAGCGCGCCGCCGAGTGGCCTTTTTGCCGAGGTTCGGAAAAGTGGCCGCAGTTTACTCCGTCCGACCGCTTCCCGGTAATCGGTATCCCGTGAGCGCCCCCATCAGCGCGTCATCGTCCGATCAGCGGGTCATCGCGCCATACACCAGGTTCTGCAATTGCTCGCGGTAGACCTTGCGGATCTCGCCCGGTGCCACCGTGCCGGCCACCACCACCAGTTTCTCGGTGGGGTCGGCAAAGAAAATCGTCCCGTATGCGCCATTCCAGCTGAATTCACCGACTCGTCCCGGCACGGCGGCAATGCCTGGACGGGTTCTCACCGCCACGCCCAGACCGAAACCATAGCCTTCACGATGCGGCTCGGTCATGGTGATCGTATTGAGCATGCTGCCGGTCAGATGGTCCGAGGTCATCAGTGCCACGACCTGCGGGCTGAGGATGCGCTGGCCCTCGAAGACCCCGCCGTCATGGAGCATCTGTCCGAAACGGATGTAGTCGGACACCGTGCCGAGAGCGGCCGCGCCACCCCAGTCGTGCGAGGTCTGCTGCTCGACCACGGTCACCGCCTGGGGCTTGCCATCGAAAGGACTGACTGCGAACGGCCGCGCCGCACGCGCCTTACGCTCCTCGGTCAACTCGAAACCGGTCTGTGTCATGCCCAGCGGCTTCCAGAGGATCTCGGACAGATAGTCGCGAAGCCGCATTCCGGTGACCTTCTCGATGACCAGCCCGAGAATGTCGGTGGAATAGCCGTATTCGAAGGCAGTGCCCGGCTGATGCGTCAGCGGCAATGCCGTGATCCGCTCAATGAATGATTCTGCAGTATCCGAGAACATCACTGCACTGGTTGCCGGCCACAGCGCGGCGGCCGGCCCGATGCCGCGCCCGCCATAAGTGATGCCGGCGGTGTGGCGCAGCAGGTCGTGAATGAAGATCGGCCGCTCCTGCGCAAAAAGCGCCATGCCGCCATGGCCGTCATCCAGGCCGACCTTCATCCGCCCGAAGCCCGGAAAGTAGCTGTCCAGGCGGCTTTTCAGCGGTAGCTTGCCTTCCTGCATCAACCGCAGTGCCGCCACGCTCACCATGATCTTGGTCATCGAGGCCAGCGCAAACACGGTATCAAGAAGCATCGGCTTGCCTGCCGCAGGATTGCTCAGGCCAAAGGCCTTGTGATGCAACAGACGACCCTCTCGCGCAATCGCCAGCACCGCACCGGGCAAGCGCGATGCCGCGATTTCGCGATCGAAAAACGCGTCGATGACGGCCAGGCCATGGGTCGAAAAACCGAGCGATTCGGGTTCTGCACTGGGTAAAGGAAAGTTGTTCATTCAACGGACCTTGTTAACTTGATGAAGAGGCGAAGAACAGCCGCTCTTGCGCGGCTCAATGGACTGCACACTGGCCAAACGCGTGGATCGAATCTAGCATGCGTCTTTCAGGAGACGACCATGAACCGAATCGACGAGCGCCGCCAGGCCGTGGCGCAGACAGTTGCGCAGATCCGGGCCATACAGGCCCGCGATGGGGTCAGCCGCGATGCGCTGGCACTCATCCGACAGCAACTGATCGATCTTGCCAGCCAGGCGACCCTCTTCGGCGCTGAAGACTTTCCGCCTCCGCAAGCGGGCAGCGGCATGCGTTCGGCGCTCTATCGACTGTCGGAAGATGAGGATCATCGCTTTGCTCTGTATGCCAATGCCTCGCTCGGCGGCTATGGCACACCCGCCCACAATCACACCACCTGGGCGGTTATCGTCGGCGTGACCGGCGAGGAGCTCAACCGCTTCTACGAGCCGACCCCTGAGGGTGGCGTGAAAGAGTCCGGCCAGTTCATGGTCAAGGCCGGCACCGGCGTGACCTTCATGCCCGAGGATCTGCACTCGATTCACATCGATGCGCCGCTGATCAATTTTCACATGTACGGACTGGGCCTTGAGCAGCTCGACAAGCGCCGCTACTACAAGGCTCAGGAGAATGCCTGGTCGGTTTTTCCGGCCCACTCCGACATCCGGGAGGCGCGCTGAAACGCGCTAGAGTGCACACCGATCTCATTTTCGTTGAAGGCGAAAACCATGTCAGACACGCACGAGCATCACGACCACCAAGCGCCAACCGACTGGAAACATGACGGCGTTCGCGTCGTGCCCGGTGATCAGCTCGACGGCAATGTGCCCTCAACGCCAGGCATGGACCGCAAGGCGGCGATCAATTTCGCACGGGTCGGCGCACAGAAACTGTGGGCCGGCACCGTGCATATTCATCCCGATGCCAAGACCGGTGCCCATCACCATGGACCGCTTGAAAGCGTGATCTATGTGGTCAAAGGGCGCGCCCGCATGCGCTGGGGCAATCAGCTCGAATTCACCGCCGAAGCGGGCCCTGGCGATTTCATTTATGTGCCGCCTTATGTGCCGCATCAGGAAATCAATGCCAGCCCCAGCGAGATGCTTGAATGCGTCCTGTGCCGAAGCGACGGTCAGGCGGTCGCGGTCAATATCGACATCGAGCCGGTCGAAAAACCCCAAACCGTGCTCTGGATCGATCCGACGCATCCGCAGGGCGGCGTCTGACGATCAGGCGCTGACCACTCGAAAGCCGATATTGCTGCTGGCGGTATCGGGCGTATTCGAGCTGCGAGCCGACACACGATAGCGGTTGCAATAAGAGTCGTGGCAGAGAAAGGACCCGCCGCGCAGCGGCCGCTGCCGGTCTGCCAATGTCTCTGCACACCACTCCCAGACATTGCCGCAGACGTTATAGAGGCCAAACCCGTTCGGTTCGCCCGCTCGGGCATCGACAGGCTGAGGCATCCAGCCAGCAGCAGGCGCATCCGGAAACCGCCCCCTGAAGACATTGCAGCGTGGCAGGCCAGCCTTGTCATACAACTCGTCGCCCCAGGCAAAGCGCAGCCCTTCCTGACCACCACGAGCCGCCCTTTCCCACTCGGCTTCATTCGGCAAGCGCACACCCGCCCACTCGCAATAGGCGATGGCATCGTTCC
>CAIVAS010000113.1 GCA_903903975.1 uncultured Burkholderiales bacterium | reverse complement strand
CCCGACCTCGGCGAATCCGGCGGTGAATACCACGCCGGTCTTGACGCCGGCGGCGATGGCATCATCGATCGCCGCATCGAGCGCCCCCTGCGGGACCGCAAAGATCGCCAGATCGATCGGCTCGCCGATCGCGCTGAGCGTGGGCCAGGCAGGCAATCCCTGGATCTCCTCGGATTTGGGATTGACCGGGAGGATGCGACCGTCATAGCCCAGCCGCTTGAGCAGATCGACCGGCACGCCACCGATTCGGTGAGCCGACGACGAAGCACCGACGATCGCAATCGATCGCGGATTGAAGAGCGCATCAAGGCTTTCGGTATTCATCTGGCATCCTGAAAAAACAGTCAGAAGGGATCGGATCGATCGCGAACAGCTCAGTCGGGCTTCATGCCGGTGGCCTTGGCCACCTGCGTCCACTTCTCGACGTCGGCCGCGATGAAGGCCCGAAACTGCTCAGGCGTACCGGTAGCCACGATGATGCCGACCGCCTCGAGCGGCCCGCGCACCTCGGGCAGCGCAAGGATGGCGTTGATATCGCGGTTGATTTTCGCGACCACTTCGGGCGCCATTCCGGCCGGGCCAACCATGCCGAACCAGGCCGATCCGTCGACCGTCGGAAAGCCGGCTTCAGCCAGCGTGGGAACATCGGGCGCCAGCGGAAAACGCTTGTCGGAGGAGACCGCCAGCAGTCGCAGCTTGCCGGCATCAAAGTGCGGCTTCATGACCGTCATGCCGGTCACGGCCACATCGACCCGGCCGGCCACCACTTCGATGGCCAGCGGCGCATCACCCTTCATCGGCAGATGCTGGAGCTTGCCGCCGGTGCGGTAATTGAACAGCTCGATCACCAGATGCGGGCCGCTGCCGTTGCCCGGCGAGCCTGCGAAAAGCCGGTCGGGCTGCGCTTTCCCGGCATCGGCCAGTTCACGCATGGTCTTGAAAGGCGAATTGACCGGCACCCAGAAACCGACTGGCGAGATCACCGCGCGGGCGATCGGCGTGAAGTCCTTGAGCGTGTCGTAGGGCAGCTTGTTGTCGTACAGGCCCGGATTGGCGCCATGCGGTGCGGCGGCAAACAGCAGGTTGTAGCCGTCGGGTGCCACGCGGGCAATCTGCTCAGTGGCGATCCGGTTGTTGGCACCCGGCTTGTTCTCGACGAACACCCGCTGGTTCCACATGTCGCTCAGCCGTGCCGCGAGCAGGCGGGCGACATTGTCGTTGGAGCCACCGGCAGGATAGGGCGAGACGATGCGCACCGGCTTCTGGGGCCAGGTCGTGGCTGCGGCGGTTTGCGCGTGCACGCCGGACCACGCCCCAAAGGCCGCGGCGCCCGAGGCGGCCAGCGACGCCAGGACCCTGCGGCGAACGGGAAGTGAGGGACTCTCGGCTCGACTCATGGCAAAGGCTCCGTCAATGAACGATGAAGGCAATGGGGTCAGCGCGGCAGGCTGGCCAGCGCCGCGCGCGACTCCTCGACCAGCTGCGCGAAGATCTCGGCCACCGGACGGCGCGAGCGCAGCCAGGCCACACCCTGCCCCACCGCGTAGTGCATCAGCGGCTCGATTTCATGGTCATCGATCGCACCCAGCAGGTCACCGACCAGCATGTCCTGAAACGGCATGCCCAACGGGCGCGGCGCATCGGGTGCCGACCACTCGTCACTCCAGGCAGAACGCAGCTGGCGAAAGGTCTTGCCGCTCTCGGAGCGGGTGATGACGGTGTCATCGCTGCCCGCGCGCAGCAGCTTGTCGAGAATGATCGGATGAATCGCATATTCGGTGGAGGCCAGCCACAGGCTGCCGGTCCAGACACCCTGGGCGCCCAGCGCCAGGCTGGCGGCCACATGGCGCCCGGTCATGACGCCCCCGGCGGCCAGCACCGGCACGTCCCCGGCCAGCTCGACCACCTGCGGCACCAGCGAGAAGGTGCCGATCGGCCCGGTATGGGCGGCTGAATCATGGCCCTGCGCCACCAGCAGATCGGCCCCCGAATCGATCGCCCGGCGCGCATGCTTGGGCGAGCCGCACAAGGCCACGATGCGCTTGCCGGCCCGCTTGCAGGCTTCGACGAAATCGGGCGGCGCGCCGATGCCGCAGGCCACCACCTCGACATCCGACTCGAGCACCGCCGCCATCTGCTGGCGGGCAATCTCATTGGAGCGCAAAAAGCGGGTTCGCATGCCGCGCCGCTCGGGCGCCGGCACCTTGTACTTTTCGTAGAGGTGGGCAACGAAGGCCTTGTGCTGCTGCGGCAGCTGACTTTCGATCGGCCCGGGATCATTGTCTTCCGGCATGCCCGGCGGCAGCACGAGATTGACCCCGATCGGCACGGCGCCAGCCTTCACACGCAGGGCGGCCAGCTCGGTGCGGATCTCCTGGGGGGTGCGTCGAGTTGCGCCATAGACGCCGAGTCCGCCGCAGCGCGAGACCGCAGCGACCGTGTCCAGCGAATGCGTGAAGGCAAAGATCGGCTGAGCGATGCCGAAGGTGTCACACAATTTTGGGCTGGCAATTTTTGTGCCGACAATTCGTGGCTGTTGATTTTGAGTATCCACTTGACCCTCTCCTGTCATGACCTATCATAATAGGTTAAATGACAAAGTTTCAATGACAAACCCCAGCCTCCGAACCGCTCGCACGGTGCACGCCACACCGAAGGCGGGCGCAATGCCGATTTCACAGGCCAAACCGAAATCGGCCGGGGCGCCGATCCGACTCGCCGGCCCGGCGCCCCTCTTTGCGCAGGTGCGCGATGCCGTACGCACCGACATCCTGTCGGGCGCGCTGCGACCCGGCGATCGCCTGCCCTCCGAATCGGCGCTGATCGAACGCTTCGGTGTGAGCCGGATCACCGTGCGCCAGGCGATCAGCGAGCTGCAGACCAGCGGGCTGGTGCAGACCGTCAACGGAAAAGGGTCTTTCGTGACCCGCCCCGGACGCGGCGAAGCGCACGGCCCGCTGGTCGGCGTGCTGGAAGCGATGCGCCGACGCGGCATCACCGCGCGCGGCAAGCTGCTCTCGCACCGGCACATCAAGGCAACCGAAGCCGTGGCCCGCGAACTCGATCTGGCTGCCGGCACCCTGGTCGGCACGATCGCGGTGCTGCGCTATCGCGACGAGGTCCCGTTTGTCGTCGGCACGACCTGGTGCCCGGTCGACACCGCCGACCGGCTCGCGAAAGCCGACCTCACCGAGCGCGACGTGGCCACGACCATCGAGGTCGAACTGGGCCTGCGTCACGCCCGCACCCGGGTGTCGGTCTCGGCCGTGGTCGCCGACGCGAAGCTCGCAAAGCAACTGGCTTACGAAGAAGGCGCAGCCATCCTGCGCATCAGCACCACCAGCATTGATTACGACGGTCGGCCGATTGCTCACTCGATCACCGACTGCCGCGCCGACATGATGGATTACCGAGTGACCCTGCGAGGCTGAGACCATGACCGAACCAACTGCCGCCACCGCCAAAGCGGCCTTGTCCGATGAACCCGCGGTCTTGCTCCATCGTCATGAGGGTTGGGCCGAGATCGTGCTCAACCGTCCGGCGCGGCGCAATGCAATCGACGGCGCGCTTGCCGAGGGCCTTTTCGCTGCGCTGCAGACGGTCGAGGCCGATGACTCGATCAGAGCCACGGTGCTGCGCGGCGCCGGCGGCGCGCTGTGCTCGGGCCTCGATCTGACCGCTTTCGCCGCGGTCCCCAAGCCAGACTGGGTGCCGGGCTTTCAGGCCCGCTGGCGTGAGGTCCATGTCGCACTCGCCTCGACCCGCAAGGTGCTGCTGGTCGGGCTCGAGCGCTTTGCGATCAATGGCGGCGCGGCACTCGCGCTGGCCGGCGACATCCTGGTGTGCGGCGAAACCGGCTATCTGCAGATTGCCGAGATCCGCATCGGCATGGCCGCGCCCAACAACCTCGCCTGGCTGGCGCTGCGCCACTCTGAAGCGGTGGCGGCGCGCCTTGCCCTGCTCGGCGATCGCGTGGCCGGGCCGCAGTTGCACGCGATCGGCGTTGCCACCGAAGTGGTGGCCGACGATCAGGTCGTGGCCCGCTGCACCGAACTTGCCGCACTCATCGCCACCTGGAAGCCCGAGGGCGTGGCGGCAATCAAGAGCACGATGCGTCGCGTGTCGCTGGGCATGAGCGCCGCGCAATGGTTTGCATCGTTTCAGGAGAAACCGTGATGGCCCTTGCCGCACCGGTGCGCACACGCCCTGCCCTGCTGCCAGCTCACGAACTCGATGCGCTGTGCGTCCGCGTGCGCACCTTCATCGACGAGCAGGCGATTCCGCGCGAGGACTACAGCCGCACCCATGATGTCGAATGGCTCGACGCCGTCACCCGCGAGCTGCGAGCACTCGCGCAGGCACAAGGACTGGTCGCACCGCAATTGCCGCGCGAGGCAGGCGGCATGGGTCTGTGCTGGCAGGACTGCGCGCGCGTCTTCGAGGAATGCGGGCGCAGCTTCATCGGCGCCGGTGCTCTCGGATGCGCCGCGCCCGACCAGCCCAACATCGACACGCTGATGCATCTGGCTGCACCGTCGCAGCAGGCGCAGTGGCTGGCGCCGCTGATGGCCGGCGAGATCCGCTCGGCCTTTGCGATGACCGAGCCCTCGCCCGGTGTCGGCTCGGACCCCCGGATGCTCTCGACCCGCGCGCGTCGCGACGGCGACGACTGGATCCTCAACGGCCACAAATGGTTCACCTCCGGCGCGGTGGGCGCAGCCTTTGCCATCGTGGTGGCACGCAGCGATGAGGGCGCGAGCTGGTTCATCGTCGACACCCGCAATCCGGGCTGGAAACTCATCCGCGCGATTCCGTCGATCGATCCGTTCTCGAATGGCGGCCATGGCGAAGTGATGCTCGAGAACTGCCGGGTCAGCGCCGATGCGCTGATCGGCGAGACCGGCAAGGGCTTCGACTATGCCCAGTTGCGCCTGGAAGGCGCGCGGCTGTTTCACTGCATGCGTGGCATCGGCCTGGCCACCCGCGCCATCGAGATCGCTCAGGCCTATGCGGTGCAGCGCGACTCCTTCGGCGCCAAACTCTCGGAGCATCAGCAGATGCAGGCGATGGTGGCCGATTCGCATATCGATCTCTATGCCTGTCGACTGATGACCGCCGATGTGGCCCGCAGGCTTGACGCCGGCGAATCAATCCGCCACACCTCGTCGATGGCCAAGGTCTTCGTCTCGGAAGCGATCAACCGGGTGGCCGACCGCGCCTCTCAGATGACCGGCGCGATCGGCATGTGTCAGGACCAGCCGATCGCGCTGATCGCCCAGCGCCTGAGGCCCTTTCGAATCTACGACGGCGCCTCGGAAGTCCATCGGGCGGCGATCGGCAAACGCATCTTTCAACGAGGAAGCCGCGCATGAGCGCCACCATCCATTCAGACCCCCTCCCGTCATCAGCGGCAACGCTGGATCAGTTTCGCGCCGAGGTTCGGGCCTTCGTCGCCGAGCGTCTGCCTGAACAGGTGCGCGAAAAAGTCAGGCTGGGCGTCGAGCCGAACAAGGCCGACATGATTGCCTGGGAAAGCGAGTTGCGCGACCGCGGCTGGCTGGCCCCCCATTGGCCGCTTGAATGGGGCGGCACCGGCTGGAGCCCCGCGCAGCGGGCGGTGTTCCAGGAGGAGCTGGTGCTGGGCCATTCGCCCGAACTCGGCGGCATCACCTTCGAGATGATCGGGCCGGTGCTGCTGCGCTATGGCACCGAAGCGCAGAAAAATTTCTTTTTGCCGAAGATGACCGGCGTCGAGCACTTCTGGTGCCAGGGCTACTCCGAACCCGAGTCGGGCTCGGACCTGGCCTCGCTGCGAACCCTTGCCGTACGCACCCGCGATGCCGACGGCAGCGAACATTACGTCGTGCAGGGCAGCAAGATCTGGACCTCGGGTGCACAGCATGCCGACTGGATTTTCTGCCTGGTGCGCACCAATACCGAAGTGCGCCAGCAGGAAGGCATCAGCTTTTTGCTGATCGACATGACCTCACCGGGCGTGTCGCTGCGTCCGATCGTGGGCATTCATGGCTGGCCGCTCTTCAACCAGGTCTACCTCGACAACGTGAAGGTGCCGATCGCCAATCTGGTCGGCGAAGAAAACCAGGGCTGGACGATCGCCAAGTCGCTGCTCGAGTTCGAGCGGCTCAATCTTGCGCGGGTGGCCGAAAACCGCCGGCGCCTGGCCAAGCTGCGCTCGATCGGCGAGACGGTCGAAGAAGCCGGCGTGACGCTCTTCGAGCGCCCATGGTTTCGCAGGCGCTTCAGTGAACTCGAGGTCAGGCTCGAGACGCTCGCCGCCACCGTGCTGCGATTCAGGGTGCGCGCCCAGTCGGGCGAGCGACTTGGCCCGGAAACCGGCATGCTCAAGCTGGTCGGCAGTCAGCTGATCCAGGACATCGCGGTGCTGACGGTGGACGCGCTCGGGCCGCAGACCCTGGCCTGGGACAGCGAGGCCCACTTCGAGCTGCCCGGCCCAGAAACCGAGCCCCCCCTCATCGAGCGTCACCCCTATGCACCGACCGCCTCATCGCGCCGCTTCGTGACCCGCGGCTACACCATCGCGGGCGGCAGCAGCGAGATCCAGCATGAACTGCTGGCCAAGCAGGTCCTCGGACTCTGATGACAGACGTGAAGTCACTCTCTATCGATCGATCATGAACACTGCCGCCATACCAAGCACCGACAGCGACGACCATCAGGCCATGCTGCGCGACGCCGCGCAACGCTATGTCGAGCGCGACTACACCTTCGAATCGCGCCAGGCCGCGCTGGCCACCGCAGAGGGGTTTTCCGCCGAACGCTGGCAAGCCTTCGCCGACATGGGCTGGTTGGCCCTCGGCCTGCCGGAAGACTGCGGCGGATTTGGTGATGCCGTTGATGCCGCCATCGTCGCCCAGGCCCTCGGACGCGCGATGGCGCTCGAGCCCTGGCTCGCCAATGTCGGGCTCTGTGCACCGCTGCTCACCGCCTTGCGTCCGGGCGCATCTGGTTCGGCGCTTGCCGCCGCAAGCGGGGCTGCCGATCGTGCCGCCGACCTGCTCACCCGCATGGCCACAGGCGAGCACAAACTGGCACTCGGCGCCTGGGAGCCGCAAGGCCGCTACGACGCCTTCGATGTGCGCACGCGGGCCAGCCTGATGGCCGACGGCGGCTGGCAGCTCGACGGGGCCAAGATGCTGGTGCTGGGCGGTGCTGCCGCCGACACCCTGCTGATCGTCGCCCGCGAATCGGGGCAGCCGCGCGACACCGAAGGCCTGTCGGTCTTTGCGGTGCCGGCCAATGCAGCCGGACTGCGCCGGCGCGGCTATCCGAGCTATGACGGCCGCCAGACCGCCGACCTGCGTCTGGAGGCGGTCAGCCTGCCTGCCAGTGCCCGACTCGGTCGGGGTGGGGCCGCCTGGCCGGCGCTGGAGGCTGCGATCGACCATGCCACGGCGCTTGCCTGCATCGAGGCGGTCGGCACGATGCAGCGGGTGCTCGACACCACCCGCGATTACGCCCAGCAGCGACGCCAGTTCGGCAAGACGCTTGCTGCCAATCAGGTGATCCGTCATCGGCTGGTCGATCTCTTCGTGGCGATCGAACAGGCCGGCGCGATCAGCGAAGCGGCGGTGGCACGCCTCGCTGACTCGCCCGGCGAGCGCCGGCGGGCGGTCTCGCTTGCCAAGGCCTTCATGTCGCCGGCCGCCCGCCGCTGCGGCGAAGAGGGCGTTCAGCTGCACGGGGCGATCGGCATGACCAAGGAAGTGGCCATCGGTCATGCCGCCACCCGCCTGGCGGGTCTGTCGAATCTGCTGGGCGATGAGGCCTGGCACCTCGAGCGACTGGAGGCCGATCGACCACGATGAGGTCACCTCGATGAGTCGCTTCCCGGCCCTCGAAAACCGCGAGTTCCGCCGTTATTTCAGCGGCCAGGCCATCGCGCTGATCGGCGGCTTTGCCTATAACGTCGGCATGGGCTGGCTGGCCTTTCGCCTGACCGGCTCGGTCGCGCTGCTGGGGGCGATCGGCTTTGCACAACTCGCGCCAACGCTCTTTCTGTCGCCGGTCGCCGGCATGCTGGCCGACCGCTATTCGCGCAGAAAGATCCTGATCGGACTGCTGACCGCGGTGGCGCTGCTCGGCGCCCTGCTCTCGCTGCTGACCGCGACCGGCCATGTCGACGCCAATGTGCTGCTCATCATGGCCACGCTGCGCGGCATCGCCTTTGCCTGCGAGATCCCGGTGCGCCATGCCTTCCTCAGCGATCTGGTGCCCGATCGGGAGTTGCTGCCCAACGCGGTGGCGCTGCATTCGAGCGCGCTCAATACAGCACGCTTCATCGGCCCGGCGGTGGGCGGATTGCTGATCGGGTCGTTTGGCGAGGCCACCTGCTTCATGCTGCATCCGATCCTGCTGATGGCCACGCTCTATCAGCTGCTGCGTATCCGCACGGTCGAGACGCCCCACCCCACCGCCGGCACCACCTCGTTCATGGCGCAATACCTCGATGGCTGGCGATTCGCGTTTTCCGACCCGGCGATCGCGCGACTGCTGGTGGCAATTTTCCTGATGGGTTTCGCAGTCGGGCCCTACGCGCATCTGATGCCGGCTGCAGTCGCCGAGATCTATGGCAAGCATCCCGAGCTGGTCGGATTTTTTCTCTCGGCCGCCGGTGTCGGCGCGATGGTGGCGGCCATCTCGATGGCGGTGCGCCGCGGCTCCCGGCATCTGTCGCTGATCGCCCTGGGCGGCAATCTGGCGTCGGCAGTCGGACTGCTGATGTTCAGTCGCAGCAGCTGGATGGCGGTCTCGATCATCGGCATGGTGCTGGTGGGCGGTGGTGTGATCGCACAGGCCATCGCCACCAACATCACGATCCAGACCAGCGTGCCCAATGACAAGCGCGGACGGGTCCTGGCCATCTACACCGCGATGTTTCTGGGCGCCACGCCCTTCGGCAGCCTGGCCTTCGGGCAACTCGGGCAATCAATCGGGGCCGGAAACGCCCTGCTCACCGGGGGACTCATCGCCATGGCGGGGGTGGTGCTGACCGCATTCAGGATGCGCGAGTCGGGCGCGGGATGACCAAAGCACGGCAGGAGACACCGCGACGCTGCGGTCTGCTGCTCAGTGCTGCTCAGTTCTGCTGCTTAGTGGGCGTCACCTTGCGGGGTTCGCCGCCACTGCAACTGAGGCCAACCGCGCTCGCGCGCGATCGCTGACAGTCGCGGATCGGCGTTGACCACCACCGGCTCGCTCACTGCATCGAGCAGCGGCAGATCATTGGCCGAATCACTGTAGAAGCGGACCGCCTCAAAGTCGGCCAGGCTGTGCCCAAGGGTCTGCAGCCAGGCCTTCACTTGCCCGTACTTGGCGCCAGCAAAACAAGGCCCACCGATCGGCTGCCCAGTGAAACGCCGGTTGTGCAGTTCGCAGCCGGTCGCCACCAGCGGCATGGGCGCCAGGAGCGACACGATGCCCTGCGCCAGGAAGGCGTGTGTGGCAGTCACGACCGCGATCAGATCGCCGTTGGCCCGGTGGCGCTCGACCGCATCGCGGGCAGCCGAGCCGATCAGTGGCGCAATGCGCTCGGCCACAAACGCCGCTCTGACCGCCTCCCAATGACCGAGCTCAGGGCCAACCAGCAGGGACAGATGAAAGGCGAGATAGGCCTCGATATCGAGGGTGCCCGCCTGATACTGCGAATAGAACGCGTGCTGTTGCGCCAGCCGCTCGGGCGGCGCCTCGCCTCGCTCAACCAGCCAGGTCAACCACAGCAGATTGCTGTCGCCATCGAGCAGTGTGTGATCGAGATCAAAGAGCGTCAGTCGCATCGGGTCGGGGCTCGCAGTCACAAAGCTGGCCATCATGCCTTGGGCAAGGCGTCGCTCGAGCGACGCGACCACCACAGCGCCAGCGGCCCCAGCAATATTCCGGCCGCCATCACCGCAAAACCGGCCAGCCACGCCTGCGGCGACTCATTGCCGCCGGCGGCATGAAGCGCCACACCCACCGCCCAACCGGCTATCGCCGACAGGGCAAACCCCACGCATGAGTGCATGGCCATGGTTGCACCGCGAAACTGGGGCTGCGCGCTGGCGGACATGCCTGCGGTCAGCGACCCCGAATCCGCCGGTACGGTCAGGGCATAGAGCAGCACCAGAACCAGCAGGAGCAGCGGCGATCCGCCCGCGGCCAGGCCAATCGACAGCGCCACCGCCGCCGACAGCACCTGGATGACCGTGATCGCGCGATGGCGACCGAAGCGGATCGACAGTTCGTTGCCGGCGATGCTCGCCGGCATGGCCAGCAGGGTCACCAGCACGCTGACGCCGATCGGATCGAGCACTGCCGCAGCTGCGCCATGCCGGGCGACCACGAAGGCCCAGAAAGCCACCAGCCAGGTGCGCAAGGCATAGAGCTCGAAGCAGTGCGCGCCGTAGCCGAGGATATAGCCCATCGCCGTTCGATTGCGCAGCACCGGCTTGAAGTCAAGCAAGGCCCCACCGCGCCCCGCGGGGGTTTTGGGCGACAGCCGCCACGCAACTGCCGCCATGACCAGCGGACCCAGACCGGTCAGCACGAATGCCCATTGCCAGCCAAGGTATTGGGCAATCAGCTGCGAAGCGAGAAATGACAGTCCGACGCCAAGTGAATAGCTTGAGGTGTAGAGCGTGACACTGCGCGAGGAATCACCCGGATCGAGCCGGTCGGTCAGCGCCCGCAGCCCGGGCATATACGCGCCGGCAAAGCCGACGCCCGCCAGTCCCCACAGCAGCATTCCCGACAGCAGCCCCTGCGCCATCAGCCCGAAAGCGATCGTGGCGGCAGCGTTTGCAATCGATCCGAGCAGCAGCAGACGTCTGGCATCGACCCGATCGGTGAGCGAGCCCAGCACCGGGACGGCCAGCATGTAGCCCCGGCGGCATAGCTTGATGCCAGCAGGCCGGCCTGCGCATTGCTGAGCCCCCACAAGGGAATCAGATCGCCGACCATGACTGCCGGCACGACGACATGCGGCAGCAGACTGCCGACCTGGCCGACACACATCGCGATCGTGAGCGACTTTCCTTGCATCAGCCAAGCCTATCTCAGGCGCAAGCCGGCTATGCTTGAAACATGACCATTTTCGACGACATTGCCGAGCGCCGAATCCAGACCGCACAGGCTCAGGGCGAATTCGACAAGCTGCCTGGCATGGGTCGCCCGATGGTCATCACCGAAGACTTCTCGATGCCGATCGACGTGCGCATGGCGCATCAACGGATGATGCGCGCGACCGTCGAAAAAGATCGCTTTTCGCTGGTCGAGCAAATGCGGCTCAGAAAGCTGCAGACGCTGATCGAGACGCGACGCCGGCGACAATCGCAATGCTGATTGCTCAGCTGTCGGACCCCCATGTCTGCGCCCCGGGTTTGCTTTACAAAGGTGTCGCCGACTCGAACCGCCTGCTCAGCGACGCCATCCGGCACTTGCAACAGCTGGACCGCCAGCCCGATCTGGTGCTGATCACAGGCGACCTGACTGACGAAGGTCGACCGCAAGAATATTCAATGTTTCGCGAGCTTATCGGGGCACTCGCATTGCCGCATCTGCTGATGCCCGGCAATCACGATCACCGGGAAAACTTTCGCCAGGCGTTTGCCGAGGTCGACTATTTGCCTAAGCAGGGAGCGCTTCACTTTTGCATCGATGATCACCCGATCCGTATTGTGGCGCTCGATTCATGCCAGCCGGGAAAGCATCACGGATTTGTCGATGATGAAGGGCTGCGGTGGCTCGATCAAACACTTTCGCAGAACCGCCACAAACCGACGCTGGTGGCAATCCACCACCCTCCCTTCAAATCGGGCATCAACTATATCGACGATTACCGATTATTCGATGCGCAGCCGCTCGAAGCAATTATCCGGTCTTACGACAATATCGAAGCAGTTGTCTGCGGCCATGTTCACCGAGCGATCTTCCGACGGTGGGCAGGCACCGTGGTCGCTGCCTGCCCGAGTACTTGCACCGAAATCGCGTTACGGCTGAACCCGGCCGCCACGGGGGCCTCTTTCATGGGCCCGACAGCCTGCCTTCTCCACCTCTGGGAGCCGACGACCGGGATGGTGAGCCATCTCAGTCATATCGGCCGCTATCCGGGCCCTTATTCCTTTTTTTAGCGATTCGAGCGTCGCAGCGCACCCGCAGATTGAGGCGCAAGCGTAGGAAGAGCGCTCAAACACCTATTTGAATTTCTGGCCGTCAGAACAAAAGACCTCAAA
This sequence comes from uncultured Burkholderiales bacterium, assembly GCA_903903975.1. GTDB lineage: Bacteria > Pseudomonadota > Gammaproteobacteria > Burkholderiales > Burkholderiaceae_E > UBA4615. The sequence goes on along the minus strand of CAIVAS010000113.1, from coordinate 426 downwards.
GCGAGACTAATATCCGAATATGCCCGACCGAGGCAGTCTCCATTATTGATTACAAGCTCGGCAATTCGATATAATCCAGTCACATAATTCTTTGGAGTCACCCTGATATGAGTTCACTTGCGAACCTGATCGCCCAGCGCGAAGCCCTCGACAAACAGATTACCGAAACCCGGAAGCAGGAAATTTCCGACGCGGTCAAACAGGTCAAGGCCCTCGTCACCGAATATGGCCTGTCCGCATCAGATGTATTCCCTTCGGCAAGCGGGGCAAAATCCATGAAAGCTGCGGCACCTAGCCGAGGCAAAGTCGCGCCGAAATATCGCGATCCCGCAACCGGCAACACCTGGACAGGCCGCGGTCGCACCCCGCTTTGGCTGTCAGGTCACGACAAGTCGAAATTTCTGATCGGCTGACCCGCTAACTCAT
>CAIVAS010000112.1 GCA_903903975.1 uncultured Burkholderiales bacterium | reverse complement strand
GGCGGCCTGACCTCGCGCTTTGATCTGACCAAGCCGGTGATTGCCGCGGTCAATGGCGTGGCGATGGGTGGCGGCTTCGAAATCGCCCTGGCCTGCGACCTGATCATCGCCTCCGAGAAGGCGATGTTCGCGCTGCCCGAGCCCAAGGTGGGCCTGGCCGCACTGGCCGGTGGTCTCAATCGCCTGCCCCGCCAGATCGGCTCCAAGCGCGCACTCGGCATGATCCTGACCGGCCGCCATGTGCCGGCCAAGGAAGGCTTCGAGCTCGGCTTCGTGAATGAGGTCGTGCCGCACGAACAGCTGATGGCGCGTGCACTCGACTGGGCAAAGCAGATCCTCGCCTGCTCGCCGCTGTCGATCCGGGCCAGCAAGGATGTGGTCTACCGCAGCCTCGATACCGCCTCGCTTGAGGACGCGATGGCCGCGACCTACGACTCGGTGCTCAAGCTGCGGGCCAGCGAAGACTTCATCGAAGGCCCGAAGGCCTTTGCCGAGAAGCGTGCGCCCAACTGGAAGGGCCGCTGAAAGACGGCGGGCGTGCGCGCTGCGCTGATTCAAACGATTGAACGGAATCAACCATGAAGCTGATCAGCGCCACGCCCAGCCCCTATGCCCGCAAGGTCCGCATCCAGCTGATCGAAAAGGGCATCCCCTTCGAGCTGATCACCGAAGTGCCCTGGAACAGCGACACCACGGTGCCGCAGTACAACCCGCTCGAAAAGCTCCCGGTGCTGCTGCTGGACGATGGTCGGGCGGTCTATGAATCGGCCTTCATTCTCGAGTGGATCGAGCGCACGCATCCGCAGCCACCGCTGATGCCGGCTGATGACGCCGGCTATCTCGAGGCACGCCGCTTCATGGTGCTGGCCGATGGCATCTGCGATGCCGCGCTGCTGCTGTTCTTCGAGCGGCTGCGTGAGCCCGTGCATCAGAGCCAGCCCTGGATGGCGCGGCAACTGCGCAAGGTCGAGGGCGCACTCGCCGTGCTCGAGCGCGATATCGGCGGGCGACCCTTCGCGGTCGGCCATCAGCTCACGCTTGCAGACATCTCGGTGGCGGCACCACTTGGCTGGCTGAAGGTTCGCGCCCCGGACCTCGACTGGCCACGGCGTTTTCCCGGGCTGGCGGTCTACTACGAACGGCTGTCGCAGCGAGAGTCGTTCAAGACGACCGTGCCTTATGCCCAGGTGCTGCGCGACAAGGTGGTCTGACCCGCCCCTGCGGGGCAAGGAGGATTGCGATCCGCGGTGACGAGGTCGTCGCGAGCCGGTGACCCGGCGATCACCGTCAGGCAGTCACCGTCGGGCGCTCAGACAGCGAGGATGCACGCCACACTCCGATCGCCTGCGACCGGCTTGAGGACCGGATCGACATCCACGCAATCGGGCGTCGCCTGCGGACACCGCGAGGCAAACCGACAGCCTGCAGGCAGATCGATCGGGCTCGGAATCTCGCCCTTGAGTGAGGCCGCAAGCGGTCGGCTGAAACTCGGAAACGCCCGCATCAGTCCGCGGGTATAGGGATGCATCGGCCGGTTCAGGATCTCGGTGGTCGGGCCCTCTTCGACGACTCGCCCGAGATACATCACCGCGATGCGCTCGCACAGATAGCTGGCCACGCCCAGATCGTGGGTGATGAAGATCAGGGTCAGGCCCCTCTCGCGACACAGCCCGCGCAGCAGGTTGAGCAACTGCGCCTGCATCGACACATCCAGCCCTGCGACCGATTCGTCGGCCACGATGACTTTCGGCTCGCAGGCGAGCGCGCGGGCCACCGCCACCCGTCTGACCTGGCCACCCGAGAGCTCGGCCGGAAAACGCTCGGCCAGCTCCTGCGACAGGCCGACCTGCTCGAGCAGCCGATCGACCCGCTCGTTTACCTGCGAGTCGGAGCACAGGTCATGGAGCAGCATCGGCTCGGCAAGAAGACTGCGCACCCGCTGACGCGGATTCATCGAGCCGCGGGCATCCTGATACACGAAGGCGACCTCGCGGCTGAAGGTCTTGCGCGCGGCGGCATCAAACTGGCTCACATCGGCCTGACGATAGAGCAGGCGCCCGTTGCTTGCCGGCTCCAGGCCGAGCATCAGCCGCACCAGCGTCGACTTGCCCGAGCCGCTCTCACCCACCAGCGCGAGTGATTCACCTTCGGCGATCTGCAGGCGCACGCCGTCGAGCGCCTTGAGCAGACGCGGCTTGCGGGCAGCAAACCACGCCGCTCGCGGATCGGTGCCGACCACATAATGCTTCTCGACATCGAGCGCGGTAAAAAGTGGTGTCATGAGGACAGACTCCCGGCGATGGCCGTGCCGCCGGCGACCAGCCAGCAGGCGATCTGCCGTCCTTCGCAGGGCACCAGCGGCGGGCGCTCGATGGCGCATCGCGGCCCGGCATGCACACAGCGACTCGCGAAATGGCAGCCGCCAGTCATTTCGCCTGAGGACGGCACGCTGCCCGCCAGCGGGCGCAATTCATGCGAATCGAGTTCGACCACACAGGAGCGCAGACCCACGGTATAGGGATGCACAGGCTGGCCCAGCACCCGCTCGGCGGTGCCGACTTCGACGATCTGACCGGCGTAGAGGACCGCGATGTCGTCGCAGACCTGCGAGGCCAATGCCAGGTCATGCAAGACGAAGATCGCGCTCGATCCGAGCGCCCTCACCTGGCCCAGGATCAGTTCCATGATCTGCGCCTGGATGGTCACATCGAGCGCGCTGGTCGGCTCGTCGGCAATCAGCAATTGCGGGTTGCAGGCCAGCGCCATCGAGATCATGACCCGCTGCTGCATGCCGCCCGACAGCTGATGCGGATAGGACGCAAGCCGCGCACGCGCCTCCGGCATGCCGACGCTCTCGAGCAGCGCTACCGCGCGTTCGATCGCATCAGTGCGACTCAAACCGAGATGCCGGCGCAGCGGCTCGCACAACTGGGCACCGATCGAAAAACACGGGTCAAGCGCAGCGGTCGCATCCTGAAAGACCAGCCCGATCCGGTTGCCGCGCAGCGCCTGATAGCGCGGCTCGGCCAGACCCACGAGTTCGTCGCCTGCAAAACGGATACTGCCGGTGAGTTCGGCCTCGGGCGCCTGCAGCAGACCGATGATCGCCATGGCCAGCGTCGACTTGCCAGCCCCGGATTCGCCGAGCAGGCCAAGCGTGCGCCCTGCCTCAAGCGACAAAGCCACCTCGTCAAGAATGATGTTGCCACCGCGTCGCAGGCTGAATCCGGAGATCTCGAGCAGGGGTTGGCTCATGTCAGCGTCCATTCGAGCGTGGATCGAAGGCATCGCGAAGACCATCGCCCAGCAGGGTCAGCCCGATCAGCAGCACCGCGAGCGCCAAACCCGGGAACCCTGAGATCCAGGGCGCCATGGTGATGAAGCCGCGACCCTCAGCGATCATCAGACCCCAGTCGGGGGTGGGCGGCACCACGCCGATGCCGAAGAAGGACAGGCCCGATTCGAGCAGGATCGCGGTGCTCACGCGGATGCCAGCCTGCACCATCAGTGACGACATCACATTGGGCAGCAGGTGGCGCAGGATGATGCGTGAGGACGGCACACCCATCAGGCGTGCGGCCTCGATGAAGGGTCTGGCCTTCACCTGCAGGACATCAGATCGCACGATCCGCGCAAACGGCCCGACAAAGGAGATCGCCAGCGCGTAGATCACCTTGTCGACGCCCATGCCCAGTACCGCCACGAAGGCGATCGCCAGGATGATTTCAGGAAAGGCGAGGATCGCATCGACCAGCCGCATCAGCGCCCATTCAACCCAGCCACCCACCAGGCCCGAGATCAACCCGATCGCAAGCCCGCCCGCCAGGCCAAGTGCCACCGACGCAAAGCCGATAAAAAGCGCGAGCCGGGCGCCGTAGAGCAGACGCGAGAGCACATCCTGGCCAAAGGAATCAGTTCCCAGCCAGTGCGCCGCGTCGGGTGCCTGCAGGGCATGCTCGAGGTCCTG
>CAIVAS010000111.1 GCA_903903975.1 uncultured Burkholderiales bacterium | reverse complement strand
CGCCATCGGTCACGACGCAGCATTCGAGCTTGTGAAAGGGATAGGCAATCAGCGGCGATGCCATCACATCCTGGACGGTCAGCAGCTTGTTGCGGCTTGCCCGGGGATTGCCGGCGGCCCAATGGCTTTGCGCAACCACCACCTCGGCAAGCTGCTCATGGGTCGTGCCGGTGTCCTTGAGGTAACGCATGACCGGCAGGGTGAACATATTGGGCGGCGCGAAGGCGCCGTAGGGCAATTCGAACTGACCCAGCATGCTCGAGGCAGGACGCACACGGGGCGGACGGCCCACCTGCGAGCGACCCGATTCACCGTGAAGCACCAGCACCGTCGTGCAAAGGCCGGCACGAATGGCGGCGGCTGCATGGCGCACGTGAACCAGGAAGGAGCAGCCCCCCACTGAAGTGCCGTCGTACCAGGAAGGCGTGACGCCAAGGTAGTGCGCAACATCGATCGGGGATTCGGTCGCGCTGGTGATGCCATCGACATCGGCGATGGTCAGGCCGGCGTCGGCCAGCGCGCGATAGGCGGCATCGGCGCGCAAATCGAGCTCGGACATGTGGGGCAGGGCGCCGAGATCGGTTTCGGCGGCGCCCGCAATGGCGATTGTCATGCGATTCATGGGGCGGCTCCTTAGGCGGCTGCGGCCGGCTTGAACAGCGGCAGCATGACGTTGCCGCGTGGCTCGAAGACCACTTCGAGGGGCATGTCGAGTGTCAGCGCGGCAGGATCTGCCGGGACACCGACCAGGTTCGACAGCATGCGCGGGCCTTCATTGAGCTTGACCACGGCAATGACATAAGGCACTTCGCCTTCCCAGCCTGGCGCCGCCATGTGATTGATGACATAGGAGTAGAGGGTGCCGCGACCGGCGGTCTTGACCCATGTCAGATTGGCCGAGCCGCAGTGAGGGCAGCGCGGACGCGGATACATGAAGTGGTTGCCGCAATCGGTGCAGCGCGGGATGCGCAGTTCACCGGCCTGGGTCGCTTCCCAGTAGGGCTTCGTGACAGGGGTGGGCACCGGTACCGCTTTGGCGGTCGGGGCTGGCTTGGTGCTCATGGGGATGTCTCCTGATCAGTCGTCGGGTAATTTCCCGATCTTACCGGGCTCACCCGATGCGCTTGGTGAATGCCGGCAGGTCGCGGCGGCGATGCGTTCCGGAATGCAGTCAAGCTGGCGACGCAGCGCATGCCTGCACGCGCGCTCGGCGCCAGCGTGGGGGTAGACTCGACCGCGAGGTGTTGCAGCGCGTGCGCAACGATTGCTGACGAACACCGCCTATCGACAGGAGACCGCCATGATCACCGCTGCGCACAGGACAGTGGTCAGGCATTGGCGACGGCACGGGAGGCCGAAGTGAACGAACCAAGAAAAATCGAAGGCGTCGATATCGAGCGCGTCAGCGCCTGGATGGCCGACCGAACCCCCCTGACGCTGCCGCTTGCTTTCAAGCTGATTGCCGGTGGTCGATCAAACATGACCTTCATGGTCACCGACGCTGCCGGTCGGCGATTCGTGCTGCGTCGCCCGCCGCTGGGCAAGCTGCTGCCAAGCGCGCACGACATGGCGCGAGAACATCGTCTGATGTCTGCGCTTGCCCAGACCGAGGTGCCGGTTCCTCGCATGGTCGGTCTGTGTCAGGACCCGGCGGTCAACGAGCGCGACTTCTATGTCATGCATTTTCTCGACGGTGTCGTGGTGCGCGATGTCGAGGTGGGTCGCACACTCACGCCGCAGGCGCGCAAGCTCATGTGCCATTCGCTGATCGAGACGCTGTGCACCCTGCATCGGGTCG
>CAIVAS010000110.1 GCA_903903975.1 uncultured Burkholderiales bacterium | reverse complement strand
GCCACCGCCTCGAGCAGCGAATTCAGAAAAAGGCCAACCGCGTTCTTCACGATGCGAGGCTGGTCGGAAACCTTCGCAAATTCGATGCCGATCGGCAGATCGCGCTTGAGCGTTGCCATAGTTCGGTTGATGTTGTCGCCCAGGCGCAGCACATCGCCGCTTGCCTGCATCGAGACCGCCAGACCGATCGCCGGCTTGCCCGAAAAGCGCATGGTGTAGGCCGGCGGATCGGCGTAGCCGCGCCAGATTCGGGCAGCATCGCCCAGGCGCACCGTGCGCCCGCCAATGTTCAGGCGCAGCTCCTGCACTTCGCGCACCGTGTCGAACTGCCCGGTGACCCGCAGCGGCACCTGATAGCTGCTGCCTTGCACTGTGCCTGAAGGCGTGACGATGTTCTGTGCAGCCAGCTGGTCGGCGATGCGCTGGACATCGATACCCAGGTTGGCCAGCGCCTGGGGAGACAGCTCGATGAAGACCTTTTCGTCCTGGACGCCGATCAGCTCGACTTTGGCCACATCGGGCAGCCGCAGCAGCGACTGGCGAACCGACTCGACGGTGTCACGCAGCTCGGCGATCGAAAAGCCATCGCCGGTAAAAGCAAAGATCGTCCCGAAGACATCGCCGAACTCATCGTTGAAGAACGGCCCGACCGCCTCCGCCGGCAGCTGGGAGCGAATGTCGCCAACCTTCTTTCGTACCTGATACCAGATCTGCGGCACCTCTTTCGGCGGCGCAGTGTCGAGCAGCTCCAGCACGATCAGCGATTCGCCGGGCTTGGAGTAGCTGCGGGTCCATTTGAAGTAAGGCGTTTCCTGCAGCTTCTTTTCGATGCGATCGGTCACCTGCGTGTCGACCTGCTCGGCGGTAGCGCCCGGCCAGAGGGTGCGCACCACCATGCCGCGAAACACGAAATCCGGGTCTTCGCGTTGCCCCAGGCCGAAAAAGGCCATGGTGCCGGCAATCGCAATGGCGATCAGGAAAAATATCGTCAGCTGCGGATGCCGGATGGCAGCCGCCGAAACGTTGAAGCGACCGGTCGGCGTAGCCTGGCTGTCTTGACCGTCCTGGCTGTCAGGCGCGGGCTTCACCGCGACGCTCCACCGGCCTGCGGCACCGGCTCGTCGAGCAGTCGCACCGACTGACCGGCGATCAAAAGGTTGGCGCCAGCGGTGACGATACGGTCTCCGGCGCTGATGCCGCTGGCGATACGCACTGAGTTATCGAGCAGACCTGCGGTCGTGACCTCGACCGGCTCGACGGAGCGCTTGCTGGGATCGACCCGCCAGACTTGCGTCTTGCCATCTCGCGAGTACAGCGCCGACAGCGGCAGGACGATATAGGACGGACCGCCCTGAGCGCTCGACTGCACCAGCGCGGTCATGCCAAGCGCGATGTCATCAAGGTTGCCGCTCAGGGTCAGGCGTGCGGCATAGGTCCGGGATGCCGGGTCAGCAATCGGCGAGAGTTCACGAATCTTTGCCGAGATCACCCGATCGCCCAGAGCCGGCACCAGCACCGACCACGCCTTGACCCGACGCACATCATCAAGATCGGCCTCCGGAATATTGACCGCGACTTCACGCTCGGCGGTTTGCGCCACCCGGATCACCGGCTGGCCGGCGGTGACAACCTGTCCGACTTCGGCCTCGACCGCGGTGACCACGCCGGCGGCATCCGCATGCATGACCTGAAAGTCGATGGCATTGCGGGCCTGGCGCAACTGGGCCTGCGCGGCATTGAAGCGCGAGACGGCAGAGTCGTAGGTGGCCTGCTGGCGATCGAGCGAGCCCTGGCTGATGTAGTTCTGATTCTTGAGGCTGCGCAGACGGTCGAGCTCGACTGCGGCCAGATCGCGATCGGTGCGGGCTGACTCGAGTTGTGCCTGCTGCGCCTGGAGTGCGGGCGCGAGGTCGGTCGGATCGAGCCTGGCGAGCACCTGCCCGGGCACGACGCGGTCGCCGACCGAGACATTGCGCTGCAGGAGCTTGCCGCCGACCCGAAAGCCAAGTCGCGACTCGATGCGCGGTCGAATTTCGCCGGGCAGGCTGAGAACGCCTGCGCTGGCAGTCACCTTCGCGACGACCGATCGCACCGGTCGCGGCGCTTCGACTTTCGCCTCGGGCTCCTTGCCCTTGCAACCTACCAGCAAAAGGAGCGCGGCAATCGCCGCCGGCAGCAAAGTCAAGCGCATCAGGGATCCTCGGAAAGAGTCGGCAGATAAATCGATTCAAAATAAATGACTGACTCGTCAGTTATGGTAGATGCGGCGGCGCAACAAGTCAATCTGACCGAGCGCCTACAATCCGGCGTGGCTTCCCCCCTGCACGGCGTCGAACACTACGAAAACTTCCCGGTTGCGTCCTGGCTGATGCCGGCTCGGCTGCGCCCGGCGGTCATTGCGATCTACCGTTTCGCCCGACATGCCGATGACATCGCCGATGAAGGCGATGCGAGCGACGAAGCTCGGCTCACCGCCCTGGCCGAACTCGAGGCCGATATTCGCCTTGCCCGTGCCGGCAATGTGCCGCGATCGACCTGGGTCGCCGAATTGATGCCGCATGTCACCGCCCATCAGCTCGACTGGAGCCGCTTCGAAGCCCTGCTGTCAGCCTTCAAGCAGGATGTCAAAACGCACCGCTACCCGGATGTCGACACCCTGCTCGACTACTGCAGCCGGTCGGCCGATCCGGTCGGGCAGCTCGTCCTGGCACTGTCCGGACAGCTCACCGATGAGAACCGCGCTTTGTCGGATCAAATCTGCAGCGCGCTTCAGCTGATCAATTTTCTGCAGGATGCGGCCATCGACTGGCGCCGGGGCCGGCTCTATCTGCCGCAGGAATCTCTGGCACGCCATGGCTTAGGCGAAGCCGATGTCGAGCAGGCCGCCGCCCGGCACCAGGCCGGCCAGGCATTGCGCGACTGCATCGCCAAAGAAGCGCAGCGGGCACAGACGATGCTCGCTCGCGGCGCGCCGCTGGCGTCGCGCACCGGCGGGCGACTCGGTTGGGAGTTGCGCGCGATCGTGGCGGGCGGACAACGCATTCTGCGCAAGCTGGCCGCAGGCGGGCATGATCCCTTTGCAAGACGACCGGCGATTGGCCGCCAGGATGCGCTGCCCCTGGCACTGGCCATCGCGAAACTGGCGATTCGGCCCGCTGCCGCCCCGCTCCCCGATTTGGCCCAACCACCAACCCACCCTCATCGATGACGCCGGACGAGTACTGCCAGGACAAGGCCGCCCGCAGCGGATCGAGCTTCTATTACAGCTTCCTGTTTCTGCCGCCCGAGCGCCGACGCGCAATCACCGCGCTGTATGCCTTCTGCCGCGAGGTCGACGACGTGGTCGATGAGACGATCGACCAGGGAATCGCCCGCGTGAAGCTCGACTGGTGGGTGGGTGAAGTCGACCGGCTCTACAGCGGTGCGCCCCAGCATCCGGTGACGCTGGCACTCAGTGCGCATCTTGGCTCGTATGACATCACGCGTTCGCGACTGATCGAAGTGATCGACGGCATGCGGATGGATCTGGAGCAGAACCGCTACCTCGACTACACCGGCCTGCGGCTTTACTGCCGGCGTGCTGCCGGCGTGGTCGGCGAGATGGCCAGCGGGGTCTTCGGGCGAACCGACCCGCAGACGCTTCGCTATGCCGACACCCTGGGACTTGCCTTTCAGCTGACCAACATCATTCGCGATGTCGGCGAAGACGCCCGCAAGGGTCGCATCTATCTGCCAATCGAAGACCTGCAGCGCTTTGGCCTGACCGCGGCCGACATCCTGTCGACCCGTCACAGTCCGAAGTTTGTCGAGCTGATGCGCTTTCAGGCGGCACGTGCACGCGACTGCTACCGCGAGGCCTATGCGCTGCTGCCCGAAGCCGACCGGCGCAGTCAGCGACCGGGGCTGATCATGTCGGCGATCTATTCCACATTGCTGGATGAGATCGAGCGCGATGGCTTTCTGGTGCTCGACCGGCGGACCTCGCTCACGCCGATCCGCAAACTGCTGCTCGCCTGGCGCACCTGGGTGAGTGGCCGTCCGCCAAAACTGTCAGCGCCCAGGTCTGCACCGGCCTCATGAACCGGGGCCGATCGCCGGTCATCGTGATCGGTGCCGGATGGGCCGGACTGGCGGCAGCCGTGGCGCTGGTCGAGGCGGGCGAGGCGGTGATCGTGATCGAGGCCGCACCGCAAGCCGGGGGGCGGGCTCGCGCCTTGACGTTGTCCTTCGGTGGCAGTCCGGTCGAGGTTGATAACGGTCAGCACCTGCTGATCGGTGCCTATCGCGACACCCTGGCGCTGATGCGCCGGGTGGGCGTCGATCCGCAGCAGGCCATGCTGCGAATGCCGATGAAACTGATCGGCCCGGACGGCTTCTTTCTTCAGGCCGCGACGCTGCCTGCGCCGTTTCACCCCCTCAATCTGGCCATCGGCCTGATCACCGCCCGCGGGCTGCCCTGGTCGCATCGATGGGCGATGGTCAGGCTGATGCGTCGGCTGCAACAGCAAGGCCCCAACACCTGCCCCTCCGGGATGACGGTCTCGCAATGGCTGGCCCTGCAGGGTCAGCCGGCAGGGCTGATCACGCGCATCTGGGCGCCGCTGTGTATCGGCGCACTCAATACGCCCCCCGACCAGGCCTGCGCGCGCACCTTTGCGCGGGTGCTCAACGATGCCCTGCTGGGCGAGGCGGGCAGCGCCGATTTTCTGATGCCGCACGGCACGCTCAGCGACATGCTGCCGAATCCGGCGATGTCGTGGCTTGAGGCACGCGGGGCGCAGGTGCGGCTCAGAAGCGTGAGCCGCGCGGTTCGCCCTGACCCGGGCCCTGAGTTGGACCCTGAGATGCGCCCTGACTCGCAAAAGGGCTGGCTGGTCGACACCGACACCGGGACCCTGGCAGCCTCGCAGGTGATCCTCGCAGTCCCGCCAAACCAGGTCGCCCGCCTGCTCGATCAGACGCTGTCTGCTGCTCAGCGCGCGCCCTTCGAGGCCTTCGAGTTCGAGCCGATCGCAACCGTCTGGCTGGGATGGGAATCGCGGCTCGCTTTGCCGGCGATCACCATGCTCGATGAAGACATCGCCGCCGGCCAGCACGGTCAATGGCTTTTTGCCCGCACCGCGCCGAAAGACGGGCCGGTGCACAGCCTGGCCGGCGTGGTGGTGAGCGCAGCAGGTCGGGCGCAGGCGCAAGCCGAATCGCCTGCACAGGCTTTGGCCACGCAGGTAGCCGCGCAGGTGGCCAAGCAGTTGGGCTGCCCGATCCCAGAACATGCGCGCGCGATCATCGACAAACGCGCCACCATTCGCTGCAGTCCGGATCGGCCGCGCATCGACACCGACGCGCTCGCGCCGCACTGCCCGGGTCTGTTTCTCGCAGGGGACTGGGTCTGGCACGACTATCCGGCGACCATCGAATCAGCGGTTCGCAGCGGCCTGGCGGCGGCAAACCGTGCCGTGACCGGCAGCCCTGTTCGCGATCGAAGCGATCGAGGCAACTGAGGCAATCGGCAAGCCGTTGCCGGGTTGATCAAGTCGGCCGACATGCCGATCCAGATCGGCGGTGATCAGGCGAGTAAAACAGTTCGCCCAGGACGGTCTTGTCCTTACCAGGCCGCCGCCAGTGCCGCATCGATGCGCTCGACCGCCACCACCTCCAGGCCCTCGAAGGCCTTTTTCGGCGCATTGGCCTTGGGCGCGATCACCCTCGAAAAACCGAGCTTGGCGGCCTCGCGAAGCCGCTCCTGGCCGCGCGGCGAGGGGCGGATCTCACCGGCCAGACCGACCTCACCGAAGACCGCCAGACCCCGCGGCAAGGGCCGATTTCGCAGGGATGAGACGATCGCGAGCAGCACCGCCAGGTCGGCTGCCGGCTCGCCGATGCGAACACCACCGACGGCATTGACGAACACATCCTGATCGAAGCAGGCGATGCCGGCATGCCGATGAAGCACCGCCAGCAACATGGCAAGCCTTGCCGGTTCAAGCCCGACCGACAGGCGCCGGGGATTGGGGACATGCGCGGTATCGACCAGCGCCTGCACCTCGACCAGTAGCGGCCGCGATCCTTCCTGCGTGGCCAGCACACAGGAGCCGGCCACCTGATTTTCATGCTGCGACAAAAAGAGCGCCGACGGATTGGAAACACCCCGCAGTCCGCGATCGGTCATCGCAAAGACGCCGAGCTCATTGACCGCCCCGAAGCGGTTCTTGAAGGCACGCACCAGCCGATACGACGAATGGGTATCGCCTTCAAAATAGAGGACAGTGTCGACCATGTGCTCGAGCACCCTTGGGCCGGCCAGCGTGCCTTCCTTGGTGACATGGCCGATCATCACGATGATGGTGTCCGACTGCTTGGCGAGCCGCGTGAGCTGGGCTGCGCAGTCGCGCACCTGTGCCACCGACCCCGGCGCCGAGCTGAGCTGATCGGTGCAGACCGTCTGGATCGAGTCGATCACCACGACTTTGGGCGCCGACGACTCGATGGCGGCGACGATGCGCTCGAGGCTGATCTCGGGCAGCAGCGGCACCCGGCTGCCGTCGAGCCCAAGGCGTCTTGCGCGCAGCGCCACCTGCGCCGCCGATTCTTCGCCGCTCACATAAAGGACCGGCAATTGCTGCGACAGATGAGCCAGCGCCTGCAGCAGCAGCGTCGATTTGCCGATACCCGGATCACCGCCGATCAGCACCACCGAGCCCGGCACCAGACCACCGCCGAGCACGCGATCGAATTCGTCGGTGCCGGTGGGGTGGCGCGGCACCTCGGCCGCGACCACGGTGTCGAGCCACTGCACACCGGCGCTGGCCGCAAGCGGCGCAAAGCGGTTACCCGGCACTGCCGGGCGCGCCGCCTCGATGACCGCTTCCTGAAGCGTATTCCAGGCGCTGCAGTGCGGGCACTGGCCGGCCCAGCGGGGTGATGTCCCGCCGCACTCGCTGCAGACATGGTGACTGCGAACCTTGGCCATGAGGCATCCGTTGTCAGTAAACCGAATTGACGAAAAAAACCGCTCAGTCTTGCACGAACCGTGGCACCCGAGCCGCCACCGCGCACAGCAGCTCATAGCCGATCGTGCCGCAATGCCGGGCCACCTCGTCGACCGCCAGCATCGGTCCCCACAACTGCACCGACGAGCCGATTGCGGCCGAGGGCACCGGGGCGAGATCAACGGTGAGCATGTCCATCGACACCCTCCCAATCAGATTCGTGCGGACACCATCGACGATCACCGGCGTGGTGGACGGCGCACGGCGGGGGTAGCCGTCGCCATAGCCGCAAGCCACAACGCCGATCCGCATCGGCCCGGATGCGGTGAAGGTCGACCCGTAGCCCACAGTGTCGCCCCGATTGAGGTGCTGCACGGCGATCAGTCGGGTCTCGAAACTCATCGCCGGGCGCAAGCCAAGCGACGCCGCACTGCGATCATCGAAGGGCGATGCGCCATAGAGCATGATGCCCGGCCTGACCCAGTCGGCATGGGTCTCGGCATGCAGGCCCACCGCCGCCGAGTTGGCCAGCGACCGATCGCCGCTCAGCCCTTGGGTTGCCGCATCGAATCGAAGCCTTGCCGGTTTCGGGCCATCGGGCAAATCGGCATCAGCGAAATGCGTCATCAGCGACACCCTGGCGACCCCAGGCAAGGCAGACAGCCGACCATGCAGCTCAGCGACGTCGGCCGGGCTCACGCCAAGCCGGTTCATGCCGCTGTTGACCTTCAGCCAGACCTCGAGCGGTGATCCGCGATGATCTGCAAACCAGACCAGTTGCGACCGATCGTGAACCACCAGTGAGAGATCGAGTGCCGAGGCGGTCACCAGATCGTCAGGCTCGAAGGGCCCCTCGAGCATCAGGATCGGCCGTGTCCAGCCAAGTTCTCGCGCCAGCCGGGCGCTGTCGTAATCGAGCAGCGCCAGACCATCGGCCTGGCTGAACCCACTCACCGCTGCCGCCATGCCGTGGCCGTAGGCTGAGGCCTTGGCGACCGCCCAGACCCGCGCGCTGCCGCCCATGCTACGGGCGACGCCAAGGTTATTTGCCAGTGCAGCAATCGAGATGCGGGCGACGATGGGACGGGGCATTTGACAACTATAGCGCCCGATGCGAGTCGATCGCCGAACCGGCCTTGCATGGCCTTCATGGTATAAACCGCGCGACCATTGCACAGGCGATCCGATGAAGCGCGGCTTCTACACCATCATGGCGGCGCAGTTCTTTTCGTCGCTCGCAGACAATGCACTGCTGATCGCTGCCATCGCGCTGCTGATCGAGATGCACGCGCCCGACTGGATGAAGCCGCTGCTCAAGCTGTTCTTCACCATCTCCTATGTGATGCTCGCGCCGTTCGTGGGGTCGTTTGCCGATTCGATGCCCAAAGGCCGAGTCATGCTGATCACCAATGCGATCAAGGTGATCGGCTGCGCGATGATGTTCGCATCGGTGCATCCGCTGCTGGCGTATGCGGTGGTGGGCTTTGGCGCGGCGGCCTATTCACCGGCGAAATACGGCATCCTGACCGAGCTGCTGCCCCCCGAAAAGCTGGTCGCCGCCAACGGCTGGATCGAAGGCACGACCGTGGGGTCGATCATTCTGGGCACCGTGCTGGGCGGCGTGCTGATCAGTCCGCGGATCTCCGGTGGCCTGCTGGCGATCGACCTGCCCTACATCGATACCGGCATCGATACACCAGCCGAATCGGCAATCGCCGTGATCGCCGTGGTCTATGCGGTGGCAGCGCTCTTCAATTTCTGGATTCCGGACACCGGCGCGCGCTATCCGCGCCAGCAGCGCAACCCGGTGCGACTGATCAGCGATTTTGCGATATGCCTGCGCATGCTGTGGCGTGACAAGCTCGGACAGATCTCGCTGGCGGTCACCACGATGTTCTGGGGTGCGGGCGCCACCCTGCAGTTCATTGTCCTGAAATGGGCCGAAGTGCAGCTCGGCATGCCGCTCTCCAAAGCGGCCGTCCTGCAGGGCGTGGTGGCGGTCGGCGTGGCCATCGGTGCGGTGGTGGCGGCCCGCTTCGTGCCGCTGCGCGGATCACTGCGCGTGCTGCCCTTCGGCGTGGCCATGGGCGTACTGGTGCCGCTCATGACCCTGGTGCATGAACTGTCGATCGCCTACCCGCTGCTGGTGCTGATCGGCGCGATGGCCGGCTTTTTCGTGGTGCCGATGAACGCCCTGCTGCAACATCGCGGCCATGTGCTGATGAGCGCCGGTCATTCGATTGCGGTGCAAAACTTCAACGAGAATCTGGCGGTCCTGCTGATGCTCGGGCTATACGCCCTGATGATCAATTTCGACTGGCACATCAATACCGTGATCACCCTCTTCGGCAGCACGGTCGCCATCGCCATGCTGCTGGTGATTCGCAAGCACAAGCTCAATCAGGCGCAACGCGACTCGATCGCCGAGATCGGACACGCGTCGCACTGACATCGATCGCAGGCGATCGACTCAGGCTGGCATCACTCTGAGCTGGCCGGCTGCGCCGCCTCATCGAGACTGCGCCGCACAAGCCGCAAATCCGCCCAGGCCTGAGCCTTGTCCTGAGGATGGCGCAGCAGATCGGCCGGATTGTGGGTGACCACCACCGGGATTCTCAGCTCGCCACCTCGCCAGACATGCGCCTGACCGCGAAGATCACGCAGATCATGGTGGGGGGTGTCGACATCGAGCACGGACCGCGCCGCCGCATGGCCGAGCGCGAGAATCAGCGCCGGTCTGATCAGGCTGATCTGGTGTCTCAGATGGCCGCTGCAGGCATCAAGCTCGTCGGGTCGCGGAGGGCGATCGTCGCCGGCCCGGCATTTCACGGACTGGGTGATGAACACGTCGCGCCCGCGGCTGGCACCGATGGCCCCGAGCATCTGTTCGAGCAACTGGCCGGCTGCGCCGCTGAAGGGCTCGCCGGCAGCATCATCGGCTTCGTCCGGCTGCTCACCGACGACCATCCAGGTGGCTTGCGAAGGACCGCTGCCAAATACCGGCCGGGTTCGCGACGTCGCGCGCGGGCAACTGGCACAGGCATCGACTGCCTGGCGCAAGCTGGTCCAGGTCGGCAAGACCGGCGTCGATTCGACCTCGTCCGGGCTCGCCGCGTCAGCAACCGTCGCGATCGCATCGATGTTCATCGACCCACTGACCGGCAGGTCGTGACGACGCTGCCAGACCGGTCCGAGCGCCAGGGCACGCCAGGCCTGGCGCTGGCGCTCATCCATGGAAGGACTTGACATCATCGATGTCAGCAACGTCGCCCAGCCGACGCACCATCACGATCGCATCTTCGCGCGTGCCGCCCGCCGCGGGGTAATAACGCCGGCGCAGGCCGATTCTCGCAAACCCGGTCCGCTCGTAAAGACGCAGGCCGATGGTGTTGGAAGGGCGGCATTCGAGGAGCATCGAGCGCGCGCCGCGTTGCGCCATGTTGTCGAGCAGCCACCGCAGCCAGGCCTCGCCAAGGCCCCTGCCCTGCATGGATTCATCGACGCTCAGATTGAGCAGATGCACTTCATCCGGCAGCCACATCAGCATCGCGTAACCGAGCATCGCGCCGCCATACGCTTCGAAGACCCAGGCATCGTAGCCGGCGGCCAGCGAATCGGAAAAATTCCCGACGGTCCAGGGAAAGGCGAAGATGCGCGCTTCGATCTGCGCCACAGCCGCCAGGTCGGAGACATGCATCGGACGAGGCCGCCAGACGGGCGCATCCAGCCGAGGGCGCGGCGAGGCACTCATGACAGCCGACCGGCGTCACGCGCGGCCTTCATGGTCGCCCTGAGCGCCGCCTGCTCGGTCACATCGAGCGCCACCTTGTCGCGCAGGTAGTCGGGCGCGGCGAGCGCCGCATCAATGCTTCGACCCTGCTGCCATCCGAGCCGAGCCAGGCGCGCCACCGCCAGCGCATCCGGCTGAACCGCGGTGTCGGGCCGCTGGCGCGAATCGCCCGCCTGGCGCGCCCAGTCGGCGAGCGCCGGATAACTTTGAAAACCATCGCCGGCCAGCCAGGCCGCCTCACCCGAAAACTCATCAAAAACTGCTGTTGCCTGCGCGGGCGATCCGATCACGAGGCCGGCCACCGGCGCCGGCCAGCCCTTTGCGCCGGCCAGATCGGCAAACCTGAAGACCGCATGACACACCTCTCCCATCCGGACATCGAGCGCCACCATCAGCCAGGCGGGCGACGCCCCGGCCTCACCGGCCGCCTGCGCCGCCTGAAGCGCGAGCGTGCGCATCGCATCAACCGCGACCAGCGGGCGCTCCCACCCGAAGCCCAGGCCTTGCGCGACGCCGCAGGCGACCCGCAAACCGGTGAACGAGCCGGGGCCGCTGCCGAAACCGATCAGATCGATCACGCCGGCCGTGAGACCCGACGAGCCGAGCAGGTCATCGATCATCGGCAAAACCGCGCGCGAATGCCCCTGGATCATCGCTTCGACGCGCACCATGGCGGCGTCAGGGCTGAGCAGCGCGACCGAGCAATGCCCGGCAGTGGTATCGATCGCAAGCACGGTGACGGCG
The DNA here is from genome assembly GCA_903903975.1 of uncultured Burkholderiales bacterium. GTDB lineage: Bacteria > Pseudomonadota > Gammaproteobacteria > Burkholderiales > Burkholderiaceae_E > UBA4615. The sequence goes on along the minus strand of CAIVAS010000110.1, from coordinate 12,446 downwards.
TTGGCGCGCTCGGGCGGCGCTGCGCAGGGTTCGGACATTGCTTCGGACATTACGACAGTTTAGGGCAGTCGCCACTAGGCGTTATGATCAGCGACCCTGTCTTCGCAATCGTGACCGATGAGCCAAGCCCCCAAGCGACTGCTGGTCGTCGATGACGACCCCAAGCTGCGCGATCTGCTCAATCGCTATCTGACTGCCCAGCAGTTTGAAGTCGGTCTGGCAATCGATGGCGCGAGCATGAATCGCCTGCTCCAGAAAGAAACCTGGGATTTGATTATTCTCGACCTGATGCTGCCCGGCGAAGACGGGTTGTCGATCATGCGCAGGCTGCGCGGCGCCAACGTTCGCATCCCGGTCATCATCCTGACTGCCAAGGGCGACGATGTCGATCGCATCGTCGGCCTCGAAATGGGCGCGGACGACTACCTGCCCAAACCCTTTAATCCGCGCGAACTGCTCGCCCGCATCAATGCTGTCCTGCGTCGCCAGCCAGGGCCCGAGTCGCCCGGCGCGCCGGCCACCGATATCGGCGAGGTCCGATTCGGCCCCTTCGTCTTCGACCCGGCGCTGCGTTCGCTCAGTCGTGACGGCCAGGCGGTGCCGTTGACCACCGGCGAATACTCGGTGCTCAAGGTCTTTGCACGCCATCCCCGCCAGCCCCTTAACCGCGACAAACTGATGGTGCTGGCACGTGGTCGCGAATACGGCGCCTTCGACCGCAGCCTCGATGTGCAGGTCTCGCGACTGCGCAAGCTGATCGAAACCGACCCGACCAACCCGCGCTACATCCAGACGGTCTGGGGCGTGGGCTATGTGTTCGTGCCCGACTGACCCTTGCAGTGAGGCTGTCACTTTTCTGGCGGACCTTCGTGCTGATCGCACTGGTGGTCGTGGCCAGCCTGCTGGCCTGGCTGCAGGTCTTTCGAGCCGCCGAGGTGCAGCCGCGGGCAGAGCGCTTCGCCTGGGAGATCGCCGCGGTGGTCAACGTGACCCGCGCCGGACTGACGAACACGCTCGGCGCGCAGCGAAACGAACTGCTCAATGCACTGGGCACGTCCGAGAACATCCGAATTCGCCCGGCCGACTACAAGGACCGCATCGCCGCCTGGCACGACCCTGAATTCGGCGGCCTGATGGAAGCGAAATTGATGGAGTTGCTCGGTGACGAGACCCGCCTGGCCGGGCGGGTCAACGACATCGACGGGCTCTGGATCCGCTTCGAGATGCAAGACGAACCCTACTGGATGCTGCTCGACCCGGAGCGACTGCAACGGCAGGCCAATCGCAACTGGATCGGCTGGTTCGGCATTGCGCTGGGCCTGGCACTGGGCGCCTCGCTGGCAATCAGCCGCGTGATCAACCGGCCGCTCGCGACCCTCGCAGGTGCCATCGATCGCGTCTCCCGCGGCGAAACACCGCCGACGCTTGGCGAAAACGGCCCGACCGAACTGGCCCTGGTGAACCGCCGCTTCAATGGGATGGCGGCCGAACTCGCCGCGCTCGATGCCGACCGGGCCGAGGCGCTGGCTGGCATCTCTCACGATATCCGCACGCCCCTGACCCGCCTGCGACTCGAAATCGAAATGTCGTCAGCCGACCCGGCCACCCGCGACTCGATGGCCGAAGAAATCGACCGCATCGATGCCATCGTCCGACAGTTCGTCGAATTTGCTCGTCCGCTTGACAGCGAGCCTGCACTCGACATCACGATCGCAGATGCGGTCAACTCGGTCCTGGACGGCTATCGGCATGGCCCGGATGCCGGCGAACTTTCATTCATTGAAGCCGTCGATCAGTCGATTGTCTGGCGAGGCAGCCAGACGGTGCTCACCCGGATCCTGTCGAACCTGATCGACAATGCACATCACTACGGCAAGGATGCGACAGGGATATCCGGCATCGAGATCGCCGCGCAACGGCGTGCCAACGGCATCGAGCTGACAGTCAGAGACCACGGACTCGGGGTACCCCCCGATCAGCTTGAGCGTCTGATCCGGCCATTTACCCGACTCGATCCTGAACGTCATCGCAACGGCGGCTCGGGCCTGGGCTTGTCGATCGTGGCTCGCTTGGCACGCCGATATGGTGGCGACCTGCGGCTTGAACTGCCAGCAGACGGCGGACTGCTTGCCCGTGTGCGGCTCGACCATGCCCCCCGGGCAGCCGCCGATGAGGCCCGATCCCGCCATGATTCATCGGCAAGCAGCTAGAGCAAATCGATCTCTTTTTGAATATCGATAGACTGCGCATATCGACAACATATCGACGTTCAATTGGCGGCTGTCATCAGCGGTCGATAGAATCGACGAGTTCGCTTCTTTCGGCGATCACCTTGCGCGCACCCCGCGTTGCCAGCCCCCTATCCGGAGATCACGATGCCCAAACTCAATGGCACCAAGACCCATGACAACCTCAAGGCCGCTTTTGCGGGCGAGAGCCAGGCTAACCGCCGCTACCTTTATTTCGCAAACAAGGCTGACGTCGAAGGCCAGACCGAAGTCGCGACCCTGTTCCGCTCGACCGCTGAAGGCGAGACCGGCCATGCACACGGCCACCTCGACTATCTGGCTGAAGTGGGCGATCCGGCCACCGACATGCCGATCGGCTCGTCGTCGAACAACCTGAAGGCGGCAGTCGCCGGCGAGACCCACGAGTACACCGACATGTACCCGGGCATGGCCAAGACCGCTCGCGACGAAGGCTTCGACGAAATCGCCGACTGGTTCGAGACGCTGGCCAAGGCCGAGCGTTCGCACGCCAACAAGTTCGCCAAGGCGCTCGAAACTCTCGCCGCCTGAGATCGCGCCACGCCAGGCCGGGTCCACCGGCCGGCGCAGGTCGATGGGGGGAGCTTTAGGGCTCCCCTTTTTATTCAGAGCACGCCGCCTTCCATTCAGTTTGCATCTGCCCAACCACCTCACCGACTGCCGCCATGACCGTACGTGAAGGATCTCTCGAAGCGCCCACCCGCCACCCGATCGACTGGCGCAACCCAGCGTTCTTCGACCGCGATGCCGCCCTCGACGAAATGGAGCGGGTGTTTGACATCTGCCATGGCTGCCGTCGCTGCGTCAGCCTGTGCAACGCTTTTCCGACGCTCTTCGATCTGGTCGACGAGAGCAAGACCATGGAAGTCGACGGCGTCGATCGCGATGACTACTGGAAGGTCGTCGACCAGTGCTATTTGTGCGACGTCTGCTACATGACGAAGTGTCCCTATGTGCCGCCGCACCCCTGGAACCTCGACTTCCCGCACCTGATGCTGCGCGCCAAGGCGATCCAGTTCAAGGAAGGCACGCCCACCAAATTTCGCGACACCTCGCTCGCATCGACCGACCGCAACGGCAAACTCGCCGGCATCCCGGTGGTGGTCAATGCCGTCAACGCACTGGCGCATTCGCCGGCAGTGCGCTCGATGCTCGACAGCCAGATCGGCATCCACAAGGACGCCTGGCTGCCCGAGTTCACCTCGAAGCAGTTCAGCAAAACCGCTCAAGCCTCGACCGCGCATCCGGTGCGCAACGGCACCAAAACGCCGGGCAAGGTGGCGGTGTTTGCCACCTGCTATGTCAATTACAACGAACCCGGCATCGGCCACGACCTGCTCAAGGTGCTTGAGCACAACCGGATTCCCTATGTCCTGGTTCAGAAGGAAGCCTGCTGCGGCATGCCCAAGCTCGAACTCGGCGACCTCGACGGTGTGGCGCAACTGAAGGACAAGAACATCCCGAAGCTCGCGGCACTGGCCCGCGAGGGATATGCCATCCTGGCGCCGATCCCGTCATGCGGGCTGATGTTCAAGCAGGAACTGCCGCTGATGTTCCCTGAGGACGCCGATGTGCAGGCGGTTCGCGGCGCGATGTTCGATCCCTTCGAATACCTGGTCGCCCGCCACAAGGACGGCCTGCTCGAGACCGATTTCAAGGATCCGCTTGGCAAAGTGTCGTATCACGTCGCCTGCCACCTGCGGGTCCAGAACGTCGGCCAGAAGACTCGCGAAATGCTGTCGATGATTCCGCAGACTTCGGTCAACACCGTCGAGCGCTGCTCGGGTCATGCCGGCACCTGGGGCGTCAAGAAAGAGTTCCATGAAACCGCCATGAAGATCGGTCGTCCGGTGTTCCGGCAGATGGCCGAGCATCCCGATGGCGAACCCGACTGGGTGGCCTCCGACTGCCAACTCGCCGCCCACCACATCGAGCAGGGGATGCAGGGCAAGGCCGACGGCAAGGTCGCCCATCCGCTCACCCTGCTCAGAATGGCTTACGGTCTGCCCGCCTGAGCCTTGTTCGACTAAGCCTCACCACCCCGACACACGACCATGACAGGAGTCACCATGCCCGCCATCGCCCGCGAATCACTCATGACGCTCGAGGCCTATGCCAAGGCCCGCCCCGAATTCCGCCGCAATGTCATCGCCCATAAGAAGCGCCGCAGCATTGCGCTGGGCGACCATGTCACCCTGCTCTTTGAAGACGAGCTGACCGTGCGCTATCAGGTCCAGGAGATGCTGCGAATCGAAAAGATTTTCGAGGAAGAAGGCATCGCCCATGAGCTGGAGTCGTACAACCCGCTGATCCCCACCGGCCGCAACCTCAAGGCGACCATGCTGATCGAGTATGAAGACGCCAGCACTCGGCGCGCCTCGCTCGGCCGTCTCAAGGGCGTCGAGCAGCGCGTGTGGCTGCAGGTCGAAGGTTCACCGAAAGTCTGGCCGATCGCCGACGAAGACCTCGAGCGCGAAAACGAGGAAAAGACCTCGGCGGTGCATTTCCTGCGCTGGGAGCTGACCGATGAGATGGCCGCGGCGCTGAAATACGGCGTGTCGCTGGCGATGGGCGTCGATCATCCCAACTATCAGGCAAGCGTCTCGCCGCTGAACGACGAGGGCCGCGCCTCGCTCACCGCCGATCTGGCCTAATCCTAAGCCGCTGCCACAAGCAAAACCGTGGCGTGGGCTTCGATGCCCTCGCCACGGCCTGCGAAACCGAGTTTCTCGGCGGTCTTGGCCTTGACGTTGACCTGCGTGGGCTCGATGCCCAGATCGGCCGCGATCGCGGCCACCATCGCAGGAATATGGCTGGCCAGCTTCGGCGCCTGAGCCACCACCGTGCAGTCGACATTGCCCGGCACCCAACCGGCGTCGCGCACCCGTGCAAGCGCTTCACGCAGCAGCACCCGGCTGTCGGCCCCGGCAAAGCGGGCGTCAGTATCCGGAAAATGCCGGCCAATGTCGCCGAGCGCCGCCGCACCAAGCAACGCATCGGTGATGGCATGCAGGAGCACATCGGCATCCGAATGACCGAGCAGACCGCGCTCGAAAGGAATCGCGACACCGCCGATCAGCAGCGCGCGTCCCGGCACCAGCGCATGGACGTCCCAGCCCTGTCCGATTCGAAACCGTGCGCCAGTGGCACCCGACGCACCAGCCACGGCTGCTGAGGACGCCGCAGCAGCTTCGCGTGAGAGCGCGAGCGACGCTCGCATCGCCTGCAGATCGTCCATGGTCGTCACCTTGAAATTACGCAGATTGCCGACGACCAGCGCCGGCGACAGTCCATTGGCCTCGATCGCCGAGGCCTCGTCGGTCACGCTGTGATGCCGCTCCAGCGCCTCGCGCAGGCGAGCGAGCCCGAAGACCTGGGGCGTCTGCGCCAGCCACAGCCCCTCGCGATCGATGGTCTGCAACGAGCGCTGATTGCCGCCGCGCTTGACGGTATCGGCCACCGGCAAGGCCAGCAGCGCGCCGATCCGCTCGGTAGCCAAGGTCGCATGCAGGCGATGCAGTGATGCGGCATCGACACCCGGGCGGGCAGCGTCATGCACCCAGACCCAGTCATGATCGCGGGCGCCGCACTGCTCGGCCAGTTCGAGCAGGCCACCGAGGACGCTGGCGCGGCGGGTCGCGCCGCCGCGCGCGACAATCCGAACCCGGGCATCGGCCAGCCCTGTCAGGCCACGCGCCACCTCGTCTTCCGGTGAGACGACCACCATCAGCCGCTCGATCCAGGGACAGGCAAGCAGCGCCTGCACCGTGCGATCGAGCATGGTGACGCCATCGAGGTCGAGATATTGCTTGGGGCGATCGGCGCCCAGCCGGGTGCCGACGCCTGCTGCCGGCACGATCGCAAAGTGACGGGGAAGGGCGGGATCGGCCGCGCTGTCAAACGGAGAATCGGACATGGCGTCGGTCGATTGCCTGTGGGTCAATGGCGAAAGCTACAATTATAGGTTTGGATCCGGTCCCCGCTTGAACACCACCTCCACAGGCCTGAGCACTTCGCCAGCCTTCGCTGTCACCGACCCTGCTGCCGGCATCCCGCAGCCCGGCGCCGGCGCGGTCATTTCCCTGCCCGCCACGCACGGCAGCGGCGACGCCCTGATGCTGGCGGCGCTCGCCGCGCGTCACGCCGAAACGTCGTGCCTGCTGATGGTGATCACCGCCTCGGCACTCGACGCCGCACGGCTCGAGGAAGAAACCCGGTGGTTCGCGCCGACACTGCGGATCAAATCCCTGCCCGACTGGGAAACCCTGCCCTACGACGCCTTTTCGCCGCACCAGGATCTGGTCTCCGAACGACTGTCGACGCTTTTCGAATTGCAGCAGAACCGGGTCGACCTGCTGATCGTCGCAGCCACCACCGCCCTGCACCGGTTGTCGCCGACCGCCTTTGTGGCCGGCCACACCTTCGCCTTCACCAAGTCGCAGCGTCTGGATGAAGCGGCCCTGCGCAGCCAGCTCACCACCGCCGGCTATGAGCATGTCACCCAGGTCGTGCGACCCGGCGAATACTGTGTGCGCGGCGGCCTGATCGATCTCTTTCCGATGGGCTCGGCCCTGCCCTATCGCCTCGATCTGTTCGACGACGAAATCGAATCCATCCGCGCTTTCGACCCCGACTCGCAGCGCAGCCTCTTTCCGGTCGACTCGGTGCGCATCCTGCCGGGACGCGAATTTCCGCTCGACGAATCGGCCCGCACAGCGTTTCGCGGCCGCTGGCGCGAGCGCTTCGAGGGCGATCCGTCCAAAGCAGGCCCCTATCGCGACGTCGGCAACGGCATTGCGAGTGCCGGCATCGAATACTGGCTGCCGCTCTTTTTCGAGTCGACCGCCACCCTCTTCGATTACCTGCCTGCCAACACCGTCGTGGCCACCCATGGCGATGTCGAGGCCACCGGGCGGCGCTTTGCGCTCGAGACCGGGCAACGCCATCACTTTCTGGCGCACGACTCGCAGCGACCGCTGCTGCGCCCCGATGAGCTCTTCATCGATATCGAATCGCTCTTTATCGAGGTCAGGCGCTTTGGCCGGTATGCGCTGCGCGACCACGGCGAGGGTGATGTATCGGCTGGCCTGTCCGACGGCGGACACCAGGCCACATCCGACAGCACGGCGCCGATCATCAGCGACAGCACATCGCACGGCACACCAGAGGACTCGCCTGCCAGCACGTCCGACCGCAAATCTGCCGCTACCCCACGGCGCAGCCATTCTCGGGCGCTGCCGCCGCTGATGGTCGAGCGGCGCGCCGATGTGCCGCTGTCGCGCCTGCAGGCCTGGCTCGACGCCACCGATGCCCGGGTCTTTCTGGTCGCCGAATCGGCCGGCCGACGCGAAACCCTCACCCAACTGCTGACCGACCATGGTATCGACCTGCCGCAGATCGACGACTGGCGAGGCTTTGCCGAGGGCTCGGTGCATCGAGCCCTGGGCGTTGGCCCGCTGTCCGAGGGTTTCCTGCTGGCAGGCGAACAGCCGGTCGCGGTCGTTACCGAAGCCGAGCTGTTTTCCGGCACCTTCAAGCGACGCGGTGGACGCCGCCAGGGTCAGGCCACCACCGATGTCGATGCGATCATCCGCGACCTGTCAGAGCTCTCGATCGGCGATCCGGTGGTGCATGCCCAGCACGGCATCGGGCGCTATCGCGGCCTGGTGAATCTCGACCTCGGCGACGGACCCACCGAATTCCTCCACCTGGCCTATGCCGGCGATGCCACGCTCTATGTGCCGGTCGCCGCCCTGCACCTGATCGGCCGCTATTCCGGCGCCTCGCCGGAAGAAGCGCCGCTGCATGTCCTCGGATCGGGGCAGTGGGAAAAGGCCCGCCAGCGCGCGGCAAAGCGCGCGCGCGATACCGCTGCCGAACTGCTCAATCTCTATGCCCGGCGCGCCGCGCGCGAAGGCCATGCCTTCGGCTTCAATGCCCAGGACTACGAAGCCTTTGCCGAAGGCTTCGGTTTCGACGAGACACCCGACCAGCTCGCTGCCATCCATGCGGTCACGCAGGACCTGGTCTCCGGCCGCCCGATGGACCGGCTGATCTGCGGCGATGTCGGCTTCGGCAAGACCGAGGTGGCACTGCGCGCGGCCTTCGTCGCCGCCTCCGACGGCAAGCAGGTCGCGATCCTGTGCCCGACCACGCTGCTGGCCGAACAGCACTTCGAAACCTTCTCCGACCGATTCTCGAACTGGCCACTGCGGCTGGCCGAGCTGTCGCGGTTTCGCTCGCCCAAGGAAATCCGGGCCGCGCTCGACGGCATGGCCAATGGCACCATCGACATCGTGATCGGCACGCACAAGCTGCTCAGCCGCGACATCGTCTTCAAGCGGCTCGGGCTGGTCATCATCGACGAGGAGCATCGATTCGGCGTACGCCAGAAAGAAGCCCTCAAGGCCCTGCGCGCCGAGGTCGATGTGCTGACCCTGACCGCCACCCCGATTCCCCGCACCCTCGCGATGAGCCTCGAAGGCATCCGCGACTTCTCGGTGATCGCCACCGCGCCGCAAAAGCGACTGGCGATCAAGACCTTCGTGCGGCGCGAAACCGATGGCGCGATGCGCGAGGCGCTGCTGCGCGAGCTGCGCCGCGGCGGTCAGGCCTATTTTCTGCATAACGAGGTCGAGACCATCGAGAACCGCCGTGCGATGCTCGAAAAGCTCGTGCCCGAAGCGCGCATCGTGGTCGCCCACGGCCAGATGCATGAACGCGAACTCGAGCGGGTGATGCGCGAATTTCATGCCCAACGCGCCAATGTGCTGCTGTGCACGACCATCATCGAGACCGGCATCGACGTGCCGACCGCCAACACCATCATCATGCATCGCGCCGACCGCTTCGGTCTGGCGCAGCTGCACCAGCTGCGCGGACGCGTCGGCCGATCCCACCATCAGGCCTATGCCTATCTGCTGATCCCGGATGAAGGCGCGATCACCAAAGACGCCACCAAGCGTCTGGAGGCGATCCAGGCAATGGAAGAGCTCGGCTCGGGCTTTTTCCTGGCGATGCACGACCTCGAGATCCGCGGCGCGGGCGAGGTGCTCGGCGACTCACAATCGGGCGATATGCAGGAGGTCGGATTCGGTCTGTATGCCGAGATGCTCAACCATGCAGTGCGGGCGCTCAAGGCCGGCCGTGAGCCCGATCTGTCGGCGCCGCTCGAAGCAGTCACCGAAATCAATCTGCATGTGCCAGCGCTGCTGCCCAGCGAGTACTGCGGCGACGTCAATGAACGGCTGACGCTCTACAAGCGGCTGGCCAATTGCAGCGATCTGGACGCGCTCGAATCGATGCAGGAAGAACTGGTCGATCGCTTTGGCAAGCTGCCGGATGCGGCTCGCGCCCTGATCGACACGCATCGTCTGCGCATCCTGTCGCTGCCGATCGGCGTGTCGCGCATCGACGCCTCGGCCGAGACCATCGTGCTGCAGTTCGTGCCCAGCCCGCCGATCCCGCCAGAGCGCATCATCCGTCTCATCCAGACCCGTAAGGATGCGCGGCTGGCCGGCCCCGACCGCCTGCGCTTTACCATCAAGACACCCGAACCGGCCCAGCGCATCGTGCGCATCCGCGAGATTCTGAAGGCACTCTCGACATGACCCGACTCGTCGTCCAGCATCCGACCCTGAGCGACGCAGCAGTGGCTGCGGTCGAGCGCGAGGTCGGCAAGCCGCCGCTCCGCCGCACCGCCTGCATGGCAGACTGGGACGCGGTCGCGCTCAGTGGTGATCAGGTCGATCAGTTGGCCCGATCGCTTGAGGTCGATGCGGACATCGTCAGCCCGACCCTGCGCCTGACCGACTTCGGTCTGGCGGCCTTCGACATGGATTCGACCCTGATCACGATCGAATGCATCGACGAGATCGCCGATTACATCGGCCGCAAAGCCGAAGTCGCCGCGATCACCGAAGCGGCGATGCGCGGCGAAATTGCGGATTACGACGAGAGCCTGCGCCGACGGGTCGCACTGCTCGAAGGCCTGCCGCAGGACACCCTGGAGCAGGTCTGGAACGAGAAGGTACAGCTGTCGCCTGGCGCCGACGAGTTGATCGGCGCGATGAAACGCGCCGGCGTGCGCGTGCTGGTGGTCTCAGGCGGGTTCACCTTCTTTACCGAGCGCATCAAGCAGCGCCTGGGCCTCGATCTGGCTCGCTCCAACGTCCTTGAAGTCAGCGACGGCAAACTGACCGGGCGTCTGGTCGGGCCCATCATCAACGCCCAGGGCAAGCGTCGCGTGGTCGAGCAGACCTGCGCAATGCTGGGCATCACGCCGGCTCAGGCCATCGTCGTGGGCGATGGTGCCAATGACCTCGCGATGATGTCGATTGCCGGGATGTCGGTGGCTTATCACGCCAAACCGATCGTCCACAGTCAGACTCACCATGCAGTGAACCACGGCGGACTCGACGCGATCCTGAACTACTTCTCGGATCAGACCGCAGGCGCTAATACACTCGCCTGAAGGTCGTGATCGTCCGACCCCGAAATCAGGACGGTCGCAAACTGCCCGACCTTGAGCGAGGCATGAGGCGCGATCTTCACGACACCGTCGATCTGCGGCGCATCCGCTGACGAGCGCCCCACCGCGCCTTTGGGGCCGACCGAATCGATGATCACCCTTTGCGTGTTGCCGACCTTGCGCGCCAGGCGCGCGCGGCTGATGTCCTGCTGCACCGCCATGAACCGGCCACGGCGCTCCTCGCGCAGCGCATCGGGCACCGCACCCGGCAGATCATTCGCGGCAGCGCCTTCCACCGGCGAATAGGCAAAGCAGCCGACCCGGTCGAGCTGCGCTTCGCGCAAAAAATCGAGCAGATGCTCGAATTCGCCGTCGGTCTCGCCCGGAAAGCCGGCGATGAAGGTGCTGCGAACCGTGAGCTGAGGCACCGCCGCTCGCCATCCGAGCACCCGATCAAGATTTTTCTCGCCGCTTGCCGGACGTTTCATGCGCTTGAGCACATCCGGATGCGAATGCTGAAACGGCACATCCAGATAGGGCAGGATCAGGCCGTCGGCCATCAGCGGCAGGATCTCGTCGACATGCGGATAGGGATAGACATAGTGCAGCCTCACCCAGGCATCGTGGCTGCGGGCAAGTTCGCCTAGCTCACGGCACAGCTCGGTCATACGGGTGCGTACCGGCCGGCCCTCGACGAAGTCGGTGCGATAGCGGAGATCGACGCCATAGGCACTGGTGTCCTGCGAGATCACCAGCAGTTCTTTTGCGCCCGACTTGAGCAGGGCCTGCGCCTCGCGCATCACCTCGCCGATCGGCCGGCTGACCAGGTCGCCGCGCATCGACGGAATGATGCAAAAGCTGCAGCGATGATTGCAGCCTTCCGAGATTTTCAGGTAGGCATAATGGCGCGGCGTGAGCTTGATGCCGGCCTCGGGTACCAGGTCGGTGAAGGGATCATGCGGACGGGGCAAATGGGTGTGAACATGGCCCATCACCGCCTCGAGGTCGTGCGGACCCGTGACCGCCAGCACACTCGGATGGACCTGCGAGACCAGATTGCCACCGGCCTGACCGGGCTTGGCGCCGAGGCAGCCGGTGACGATGACCTTGCCGTTTTCAGCCAGCGCCTCACCGATCGCATCAAGCGACTCCTGCACCGCTTCATCGATGAAGCCGCAGGTATTGACGATCACCAGATCCGACTTCTGGTACGTGGGCGAGATCACATAGCCTTCGGAACGCAATTGCGTGACGATGCGTTCTGAGTCGACCAGCGCCTTGGGGCAGCCGAGCGAGACGAAACCCACCCGTGGCGGGGCGTCAGCCTTGTCGATCGAAGAGGGGGATGACCGCTTTGAAAACCTGGGGCGCTTGATGCTGACGGAAGGCAAGATCGACCTTATTTGCTGCGCTCGCCGGGCCCCGTACCTTCGCCTGCCGGATCAGGTCTGGGGCTCTGGGCCGTTGGCATGGGAAAGGGAAACCCTGGAAACACGGTCCGGGCCTGTTGCTGCATCTGTTCCTGCATCTGCACGAACAGATTTTTAGACTGCTCGATGTAGTGGCTCATCATGCCCTGAACCATCGGCGTCTGGACCTGCATGAACTGCGTCCAGAGCTCGGGGTTCGAGGGCAATCCCTTGACGTCGTAAAAGGCCTTGGATTGTTCCTGGAACTTGCTCTGGATCTCGACGAAGGACTGCATGGTC
>CAIVAS010000109.1 GCA_903903975.1 uncultured Burkholderiales bacterium | reverse complement strand
TCGCCACCAAACTTCGACGACAACACCGTCGTGATCGCCGCCGTCAACGTCGTCTTGCCATGGTCCACGTGACCAATCGTGCCCACGTTCACGTGTGGCTTGTTACGCTCAAACTTACCCTTGGCCATTTTGCTGTCGCTCCGATTCGGATGAATATGGGTTGACTGATCTGATTGAAATGAAAGTGATTACTTGGTGCGGGCGGCGATTATCGCCTCGGCGACGTTACGCGGCGCCTCCGCGTACTGCTTGAATTCCATGGTGTAGGTCGCGCGGCCCTGTGAGAGCGAACGCAGCGACGTGGAATAGCCGAACATTTCGGACAGGGGCACTTCGGCCTTGATGGCCTTGCCGCCGCCCGCCATGTCTTCCATCCCTTGCACCATGCCGCGACGCGATGACAGGTCGCCCATCACCGAGCCGGCATAGTCTTCAGGCGTCTCGACCTCGACCGACATCATCGGCTCGAGCAGCACCGGGCTGGCCCGACGCATGCCTTCCTTGAAGGCCATTGAGCCGGCCATGCGAAAGGCATTTTCGTTCGAGTCGACATCGTGATACGAGCCGAAGGTCAGGGTGGCCTTGACATCGACCACCGGGTAACCGGCCAGCACACCGGCCGGCAGAGAATCTTCGATGCCTTTTTGAACCGCAGGAATGTATTCGCGCGGCACGACACCGCCCTTGATCGCATCCACGAATTCGAAGCCTGCACCACCCGGGGCCAAGGGCTCGAGCTTGATGACGACGTGACCGTATTGGCCGCGGCCACCCGACTGCTTGACGAACTTGCCTTCGATCTCCGCGACTTCCTTGCGGATGGTCTCGCGATAAGCCACTTGAGGCTTGCCGACCGAGGCCTCGACACCGAACTCGCGCTTCATACGGTCGACAATGATCTCGAGGTGCAGCTCGCCCATACCGGCGATCAGGGTCTGACCCGACTCTTCATCGGTCTTGACACGGAACGAAGGGTCTTCGCGAGCAAGACGCTGCAGCGCGATACCCATTTTTTCCTGGTCGGCCTTCGTCTTGGGTTCGACCGCCTGCTGGATCACCGGCTCCGGGAAGATCATGCGCTCGAGAATGATCGAGGCTTCCGGGTCGCACAGAGTCTCACCGGTGATGACCTCTTTCAGGCCGACGCAGGCGGCGATGTCGCCGGCGCGCACTTCGCTGATCTCTTCACGCTGGTTGGCATGCATCTGCAGCAGACGGCCAACGCGATCTTTCTTGCCCTTGATGGCATTGAAGACGGTATCGCCCGATTTAAGCACACCGGAATAGACGCGAATGAAGGTCAGCTGGCCGACGAAGGGGTCGGTCATGAGCTTGAAGGCGAGCGCAGAAAACTTCTCGTTGTCTTCGGCCTTGCGAAAGACTTCGCCATCGTTTTCGTCGGTGCCGCGCACCGGCGGAATGTCGATCGGCGAGGGCAGCAGCTCGATCACCTTGTCGAGCATCGCCTGAACGCCCTTGTTCTTGAAAGCCGACCCGCACAGCATCGGCTGGATCTCGCAGGCCAGCGTGCGCTGACGCAGACCGCCAACGATCTCGGCCTCCGACAGCCCGCCTTCTTCGAGGTACTTGTTCATCAGTTCCTCGTTGGCTTCGGCGGCCGCCTCGACCATTTTCTCGTGCCACTCCGCGCAGACATCGACGAGTTCGGCCGGGATGTCACCGTATTCGAACTTCATGCCCTGGGTGCTGTCGTCCCACCAGATCGCCTTCATCTTGACCAGGTCAACCACGCCCTTGAAGCCTTCTTCGGCGCCGATCGGCACCTGGATCGGAATCGGGTTGGCCTTCAGACGCAGACGCATCTGATCGTAGACCTTGAAAAAGTTGGCGCCGGTGCGGTCCATCTTGTTGACGAAGGCCAGGCGCGGCACTTTGTACTTGTTGGCCTGACGCCAGACCGTCTCGGACTGCGGCTGCACGCCACCCACCGCGCAGTAGACCATGCACGCGCCGTCAAGCACGCGCATCGAACGCTCGACTTCAATGGTGAAGTCGACGTGGCCTGGGGTGTCGATGATGTTGATGCGATGCTCGGGCAGGGAACTGTCCATGCCCTTCCAGAAGCAGGTGGTCGCAGCCGAAGTGATCGTGATGCCGCGCTCCTGCTCCTGCTCCATCCAGTCCATGGTGGCAGCGCCATCATGCACTTCGCCGATCTTGTGGTTCACCCCGGTGTAGAACAGGATGCGCTCGGTCGTCGTGGTCTTGCCGGCATCAATGTGAGCAGAAATACCGATGTTTCGGTAACGCTCGATCGGGGTCTTGCGGGCCATTTTCGGTCCTTCGGTGTCGTTGGGACACGCGGTTCAAAAAAGTGGAAAAATCAGAAACGGAAATGCGCAAAGGCCTTGTTGGCCTCGGCCATGCGGTGCACCTCATCGCGACGCTTGACCGCGCCACCGCGGTTCTCGGCGGCTTCCATCAGCTCGTTGGCCAGACGTTGACCCATCGACTTTTCGCCACGCTTTTTGGCGGCCTCACGAAGCCAGCGCATGGCCAGCGCCACGCGCCGGATCGGGCGAATCTCGACCGGCACCTGATAATTGGCACCACCGACGCGGCGACTCTTGACCTCGACCATCGGCCGGGCGTTAGTCAGCGCCAGGCCGAAGACTTCGATCGGGTCTTTGCCCGAGCGGGTCTTGATGGCATCGAAGGCACCGTAGAGCATGCGCTCGGCGACCGCCTTCTTGCCTGAAAGCATCAGGACATTGATGAACTTGGTGACATCCTCGCTGCCGTAGATCGGATCGGGGAGTACCTGGCGTTTGGGGATTTCGCGACGACGTGACATGAATTGACCTCAAAAATATTCAGCTGGAAGGAGACCTTCCGTGACCCACTACAAGCCGCAAGGCACGAGCGGGTCGCTTACTCGACGATCTCGCGGCCATGCCGCCCGATCGTCGCCGGAGGGTTGCGGCACAAACGCCTCAACCGGAAAAAACTGCCTCAGCTTGACCACAACTGCGTTCGCAGCTCCTGCCGCACAAGTCGGCAGTAACTGGAAAGCCTGAAATCACTTCTTCTTCGGGCGCTTTGCACCGTACTTGGAGCGCGACTGCTTGCGGTCTTTGACGCCCTGCAGGTCGAGCGACCCGCGCACGATGTGGTAGCGCACACCCGGGAGGTCCTTGACGCGTCCGCCACGAATCAGGACCACCGAGTGCTCCTGAAGGTTGTGGCCCTCACCACCGATGTAGCTGATCACCTCGAAACCATTCGTCAGGCGCACCTTGGCGACCTTTCGAAGGGCCGAGTTCGGCTTCTTGGGGGTGGTGGTGTAGACACGGGTGCAAACCCCGCGGCGCTGGGGTGAGTCCTGGAGCGCCGGGCTCTTGCTCTTGGCCTGAGCCATTTCGCGAGGCTTGCGGACCAGCTGGTTGATCGTTGGCATATCGGATGAAAGTCCTGGAAGTCTGGGCAACTCGAGGTGCCCCGCTGTGATGCCCGTCGTGCTTGACGCATCGACGCACTCGGCCAGGAAAACTCCAACAGCAAAGAGCGCCGGGATAGGCATCCCGAAGAACCTGCGATTCTAGGACGTATTGCTCCTGGCCGTCAACTCGGAGAGTGCGCGAAGCTGTGGTGGCGCAGGCGTACTTCACTGCCGTGCCACAATTCCGTGCTTTCAACTGGCGCATCCATCCCGCGGGGCGCCCCACTCTTTACCAAGGAATCACGATGAAACTTCTGTCGATCCTGCTCGGTGGCTTGCTTGCCGCAAGCGCGACCGGCGCCACGGCGCAAACCTTTCCGACCAAGCCGATCCGCCTGGTTGTGACCTTCCCGACCGGCGGCGCGCCCGACATCCTGGCGCGCACCATCTCGGAAAAGATCAACCCGGCCTGGGGACAGACAGTCATCGTCGACAACAAGCCGGGCGCTGGCGGCAACATCGGCGCCGAGTTCGTCGCTCGGTCGCCCAATGACGGTTACACCATCCTCATGGGGACGGTCGGCACGCATGCCATCAACGGCGGCCTTTATTCAAAGCTGCCCTACGACATGGTCAAGGACTTTGCACCGGTCACCTATATCGCCTCGACCCCGAACCTGCTGGTGGTCAACAACGATGTCCCGGTGAAAAACGTCAAGGAGCTGATCGCGCTGGCCAAGGCCAAGCCCGGCACCCTCACCTATGGCTCACCCGGCATCGGGACCTCGGTCCATGTCTCGGGTGAACTCTTCGACAGCATGGCCGGCGTGAAGATGATCCATGTACCCTACAAAGGCCGCCAGATGGCCATCCCCGATCTGCTGGGGGGCAACATCACGATGATGTTCGACAACATGCCCTCGGCCCTGCCAGTGGTGCGCGATGGCAAGCTGCGCGCCATCGGTGTGACCAGCGCCAAGCGCTCGCCCTCGGCGCCCGAAATTCCGACAATCGCCGAGCAGGGTCTGCCGGGGTTTGAAGCCACCTCCTGGTTTGCGGTGTTTGCGCCGGCCGGCACGCCGCGCCCGATCGTCGACAAGCTGCATGCCGAGATCGTGCGTATTTTCAATCTGCCCGATGTGCAGGAGAAGATGCTCAAGCTCGGGCTCGATACCGTGCTGGGCGGGCCTGATGACCTCGCGCGCTTTCAGCAGACCGAGATCGTCAAGTGGGCCAAGGTGGTCGAGGATTCGGGTGCAAAGGCCGAGTGAGTTGGCGAGTCAGCGGCGTGGTCGCGCAGTAGCGCGGGGCCTCGGACATATCGAGGCGATGAAGCCTGGACCATGAGGTCGTGGTCATGAAAAAAGCCGCCGGGCGTTACCAACCGGCGGCTTTTTTGTTTTATCGGCTGGCCTGACTGCGGGTCGGATCGGAGTGATCCGGCCCGCATCCAGACTGCAAACCCAGCCTTGCGACTCAGTCCTGCGAACCCTCGGCCGGCACATTCGCGCCAGCTGCCTCAGCTTCTGCCTCTGCCTGCTGCTGCGCCAGTTCGCCAGGCTGCATGAAGATCGCCTCGGCGGCTGCGAGTGCCTGCTGTTCCTGAGCTTCAGTGGTCTCCTTCTCGGCGCGGGCGCGATGGTAGGCCAGGCCGGTGCCGGCAGGAATCAGACGGCCCACGATAACGTTCTCTTTCAGGCCCCGCAGATCGTCACGCTTGCCCATGATCGCGGCCTCGGTCAGCACCCGGGTGGTCTCCTGGAAGGAGGCCGCCGAGATGAACGAGTCGGTCGACAGCGACGCCTTGGTGATGCCCAGCAGGATGTTGTCGTAGGTCGCCGGGAGCTTGCCGTTGGCATGCGCCTTGTCGTTCTCGTCGAGGATCTCGGAGCGTTCGACCTGTTCGCCGACGATGAAACCGGTGTCACCCGGCTGCACCACCTGAACCCGACGCAGCATCTGACGCACGATGACTTCGATGTGCTTGTCGTTGATCTTCACGCCCTGCAGACGATAGACGTCCTGAACCTCATCGACGATGTAGCGGGCCAGCGCCTCGATGCCCAGCAGTCGGAGGATGTCGTGCGGATCGGCCGGGCCGTCGACGATCAGTTCGCCCTTGTTGACCACCTGACCGTCGTGGACCAGCACGTTCTTTTCTTTCGGGATCAGGAACTCGAAGGGATTGCCCTCGAGGTCGGTGATGACCAGGCGCTGCTTGCCCTTGGTGTCCTTGCCGAATGACACCGTGCCGGTGATGTCGGCGAGCATGCCGGCATCTTTGGGAGCACGCGCTTCGAAGAGCTCGGCCACCCGCGGCAGACCGCCGGTAATGTCGCGATTCTTTTGCGATTCCTGGGGAATCCGGGCAAGCACGTCACCGACGCCGACCTGCTGGCCGTCGCGGATCATGATCAGCGCGCCCACCGGGAAGGAGATGGTGACCG
>CAIVAS010000108.1 GCA_903903975.1 uncultured Burkholderiales bacterium | reverse complement strand
CCACTGCCCGCCTTGATGAACGACTCATCGCCGATGTTCGGCGCGGCCTTGTGCTGCAGCTCGAAGCGCAAGTCGGCGCGATCGTCCCTGATCGACGCCACCAGCGCGGTGAGGTCAGTGTCGAGAGTGAGATTGTCGATGCAGGCAGCGTCGCGCCAGAGCGCTGCTGATGCCTCGTCCGGGCGAATGCTGCGTTTCGACATCGATGCCAGCGTTCGCAGCATCAGGCTCGAGGCATCGTCGATCGCAAAGTTTGAGTCGTCCGCCTGCGATTGGGGCGGTCCTTGCGGCGGCGCACGCAGGTGCTGCAATGACGACAGGGACACAGAGGCGGACATCAGGGGCCATTTCAGGGGGGGCAGGCGAACGATGAGCCGCGCCGCCGCCAGCGAAGCCAGGAAATAGCAGGATTGCCTGCCGCAGTTGCAATCCGGACATCAATTCGACCGGGCATCGACGGGCCTTGTCCGTTGGTTCGCAGCCTGTCGGCTGGCGGCAACGCAGACGGTGTGGCCTACGATAGCGCCTTGGGCTCACTCGTTTGCGCCATGACTGCGTTGAGCCTTTCCCGTGTTGAGCCATTCCTGTGGAGTCCGATCCATGCCGACCCTGATGCTGCCTGAACACGACGGTCGGCTGATGCCCTTCACAACCGCCGCGCCTCGTGCCCTGGCGCCGCCGCCGCGCCGGGGCTTCAGTCGCATCGCCTTCGCCGCGCCGCATGTGGTCGCGCAGCCCCTGGCCAGCGTCGATCCCTGGGCGGGCTGCGCCCTCGACTGGGATGCGACCATCGCCATCCGCCGCAAGCTCTGGGCGCAGGGCCTGGGCGTGGCCGAGGCGATCGATGCGGCACAGCGCGGACTCGGTCTCGACTGGCCGACCTCGCTCGAGCTGATCGGCCGCGCCATCGAGGCCTCGAAGGATTATCCCGAGGCGAGGCTCTTTGCCGGCTGCGGCACCGACCAGATCGGCGACCTGCCGCGGGTCACCGTGGCCGAGGTGCTCGAAGCCTACGAAGCGCAGGCCGAAGCCATCGAACAGTGTGGCGGGAGCCTGATCATCATGGCCAGCGTTGAGCTGGCCGACTGCGCCCGCTCGCCCGATCAGTACGGCCTGGTCTACGACCGGCTGCTGTCGCAGGTGCGCGAACCGGTCATCATCCAGTGGCTGGGCGAGCTCTTCGATCCGGCGCAAAACGGCTACTGGGGTTGCGATCATCTCGACGAAGCCCTCGATGTGGCGCTGGGCGTGCTCAACCGCAATGCCGCCCGCATCGACGGCGTCAGGCTGTCATTGCCCGATCGGGCGACCGAGACGGCCTTGCGCGCGCGTCTTGCACCCGGCATCCGCCTTTACACCGGCGATGAATTCGATTTTGTCGATCGCATCGAGGGCGATGCGACCGGACATGCCGATGCGCTGCTCGGGGTCTTCGATGTCGCGGCACCGATTGCCTGCGATGCGCTCGCAGCACTCGCCGGTGGCGACGCCCCGGCCTATCGCCGGATGCTCGAACCGGTGCAGACGCTGGCGCGTCACCTTTACAGCCCGCCCGCGCAACACGGCACGACCGGCGTGGTGCTGCTGGCCTGGCTCAACGGCGACCAGGATCACTTCGTGATGGTCGGTGGCCAGCAGTCGGCCCGCCATCTGATCCATCTGGCCGAGGTCTTCCGGCTGGCCGATGCCGCCGGGCTGCTGCGTGATCCTGATCTGGCCTGTGCGCGGATGAGGTCGCTGCTGGCAACGCAGGGTGTGATTTAGGCTGGGGTGAGGGCTGCTCAGTGCAGCGTTCTCAGTGCAGCGTTATCAGTGAGCGCCCACCGAGATCATCACGTTCACGATGCCGGCTTTCTCGAAGACCAGCATCATTGGATAGCTCGATCCCTGTTGCAGCGGCATTTTCAGTCCACGCAGCACGAGGATGGGTCCTGCGGGCGCCGAGACCTCGGCGCGGTTAACGCTCACCGGGATCGATTTCAGGTCGGTGCCGTCGGCGGCCGGACCCGATCGCATCTCGACGCGTTCTGCGATCGGACTGAAGCCGCGGATCAGCTGATCGCCCTGAGTCTGGCCAGACACCGTGAAGTAGATGTTGGCATCGGTCTGGCCGGCTGGCGTGGCGTCGGCCCAGGGATGAATGACGGTGAAATTCGGCGTCTGGTATTCGTGGGCCGAGCTCGACAGGCCGGTGAAGGCAAGCGCCACGGCCATGATCCAGCGGTAGAGAGGTGTCATGTCGATGCTCCTGGGGCTTTGAATCTCAATTGATAACCCCAGGCGTCGAGCCGCTCGGGGATGGCGTTGAAGGCCAGCGTGATGCGTCGCGGGCCTTCGTTGGGCGGGACCTCATGCAGCAGATAGCTCGGAAAGAGCAGCAGGTCACCGGGCTCGGGCTGCGGGCTGCGCCACTTGTCGGCATTGAACGCGCCGGTCTCGGCTCGCGCATTGGTGTTGGCAAACACGAAATCACGACCGCCCAGGCTGCGGGTAAACAGGGTCCAGGACGAGGGGTGCACATCGCTCAGATAGAGAATGCCGCAGGCAAAGCAGTTGGCATGGTTGTGCACCGCCTGGCGCCCGCCGGT
>CAIVAS010000107.1 GCA_903903975.1 uncultured Burkholderiales bacterium | reverse complement strand
TCATCGGGTAACTCGCGACGGATGAAAAACTCGAACGACAGGCCCACCGGGTCCCTGCCGCTGGCGATACCTTCGACCATGTCCGGCGCAAGGCGCGCGAGCTTCAAGGTTTTTTGGAGTCGTACCTTTTCGAGGCCTTCCACCGCCGCCAGTTCCGCGATGTTCGCAACACGGCCCGTATCGAGCAGCTGTTGCCAGTACAGCCCCCGGGCCAAGGCTTTCAGCAAGGTCGCGTCAACCGTCGCCCGGGTTGTGTTCTCGCCATTGGCCCCGGGCTGCACGATGATGCGGTTGGTCTTGTGCCGCACGATGCGCATCGGCACAAAGGTGGTCACCTTCACCCCGGTGTCGGTCACGCGCTTTTTGGACCGGGCCAATCCGGTCTTCTTCACTTCCATCATGCCGCTGCCTCCTCCATATCCCGAAGTTCCGCACCGATGCTGTTCGGTGCCAGTTCGCTGGCCAACCCCGACCAGCCCATCGCATGCCATTCGATGTCCAGGCCATCGTCGCGAATCTGCACCCGCTCGATCAGCAGGCGAATCAGGCGCACCTGCTCGGCCGGAAACAACTCATTCCAGACCACCGCGAGATTGCGCATTGCCAGGACAACGGCGGGTTCATCGATGCCGAGGCCTCGCCGTTTGACTTCATCCCACACGGACTGGATCGTTTCCGGTGACTGCAAGGCGGCGATGACCTGCTCGACCACCAGGGCCTCGATCGGCTGCGCCGGGATAGTGCCGACCGGATTGGTGCCGTGACCAAACTTGGTGTCCGAACTCGAGATGTAATAGCCGTAATGCTTGCCGCCCGATTTCTTCTTGCGGGTGAAGGTCGGAATCATGCGGTCGCCGTTCGGGGCGAATAGCAGGCCGCGCAGCAAACACGGTGGGCTGTCGCGCGTCATCGTTGCCGAAATCCGGGCCGATGACTCCTCGGCCAGAATCGCCTGCACCGCATCCCACAAAGGCTGATCGATGATCGCCTGGTGAAGACCCTCGTGGATCTTGCCCTTGTGGCGAATCTTGCCGATGTAGACCGGATTGCGAAACGCCTTGTAGAGATTTTGCTTCGTGATCGGGCGTCCGGTGCGCAGCACGCCATTGGTGTTCGTCCACGTTTTTGTTTTGACGCCATCGCGCGCCAGTTCCCGCACCAGCAAGCTCGGTGAGCGCAACTCGACGAATCGCTGCCAGATGGCACGGACCGCTTTTGCTTCCGGTTCGTTGATCACCAGGGTGTGGTTGATGACGTCATAGCCCAATGGCGGCACGCCACCCATCCACATGCCCTTCGCCTTGGCTGCAGCCAACTTGTCCCGGATGCGCTCACCGGTGACTTCACGCTCGAATTGCGCGAAGGACAGCAGCACGTTCAGCATCAACCGACCCATCGAGGTTGCCGAATTGATTTGCTGCGTGACCGCACTGAAGCTCGTACCGTAACGGTCGAATACCTCAACCATGCGAGCGAAGTCGGCCAGCGAGCGAGAAAGGCGGTCAATCTTGTAGACGACTACGATGTCGACCCTGCCCGATTCGATGTCGGCCATTAGCCGTTTCAATGCCGGTCGATCCATGTTGCCACCGGAGAACCCTGGATCGTCGTAATCGTCGGGTAACGCGGTCCACCCTTCATGGCTCTGGCTCTTGATGAATGCGTGGCCTGCTTCCTTCTGCGCATCGATGGAATTGAATGACTGGTCCAGCCGTTCGTCGGAGGACACGCGGCAATACACTGCGCACCGTTTGCGCGTCACGATATTCGTTGAGCTACTCACGCCCGCGCCCCCTTCTCTCTTGGTTTGTCATCGAGGCCAAAAAAGCGGGGCCCCGACCACTTCGTTCCGGTGATGTGGCGCACCGCCGCAGTCAGGCTCTTGAACACCTTGCCCCCGGTTTCGTACATCCCTGCCGGTGTCACCACGACGCGATAGGTTTTTTCGTCCCAGTCGCGCATCAGCACCGTTCCGGGCATCAGGTGGCGCTCTTTTCCTCGACGTTTGCCGAGGGCCGACTGGGATTCACCGATTCGCAACAGCCGGCGCTTGATGTCAGGGTCGATACCGCCGAAGGCGATTTCTTGAATTTTGTAGGCAATGCGCGAGGCCACGTAATCACGGTTCCAAGTCCCTGGTCGGCGCGGGAAATGCGCATCCCACAATTTCCACAATTCCGCCATCGGCAGACTGGGCAGAGCCGCCAACTGCGAGGCGACGGAAGGTTCAGTTTTCATAGCAATGTCCTTTGTTTGGAGACGGGTCCTATGAACGCTTCTTCCCGACCAGAAGCCAAGTCAAAAATCGGCTCATTTCGGGCTATGCCCGCCTGGCACCTCAAACGAACGTGCCCAGGCGATGCGCGATTGCAGCGTCCCGACCGCACCGGTTTGCGTGTTCGTCATGGTGAAGAAGTAGGTCTTCCCCTCCCACAGGCCGACCACGACGTCGGTGTCGTCCTCCCCATCGGGCAGGAGCCACCCGGTGATCCCCTCGGGAATCAAGCACAGGTCTTCGAACCCGTAGATCATCAGGGCTTGACGATTGGGCGATCGTTCCTGCAAACAGAGCAGCTGAAGTGGCAGGGTCGGCCAGTTCTCGCGGCTCCAGATCGGCATCCATTTGGCGCTACGTTTCTGTTCAAACCATTGTCGAACCCGTCCTGCCAATTCGTCGTC
>CAIVAS010000106.1 GCA_903903975.1 uncultured Burkholderiales bacterium | reverse complement strand
GCGAGGTTGTACATCGCGACCGGATTTCGCGGATCAATCTGGAACGAGCGCAGAAAATAGGACTCGGCCCCGGCCTGATCGCCGATCCTCAACGAACAGATGCCGGCGTTATGCAAGGGTCGCGCCGGCGTGGCATAGAGCGGATTTTTCAAGGCGGCCTGAAATTGCGGCAGCGCCTGATCAGCCCGCCCGGTCTGGCAAAGAAACCAGCCGTAATTGTTGAGGAGATCGGAATCTTCTGGCGCGATCTTCAGGGCCTGTCGAAACCCATCCTCGGCCCGCGCCTGTTCACCCAGCTCCATGTAGACCAACCCCAGCATGCCGTAGGCCTGCGCGCTGTTGGCATCGATCGCCAGCGCAGCACGCAGTTCTTCGAGGGCTGGCGAAAAGGCGCGCTGCTGATAGTAGCCAGCGGCCAGATCGATTCTGATCTGAGCTCGCCGCGACACGTCGGTTTCGACTTTCGGCGCCCCGGGAACCAGATCGGCAGCTCGGGCTTCTGCACGCTGGGCCGCTGCGGCATCGCGTCGATTCGTCCGGGTATCGGTCACGGTCGAGGAGTTGTCGTCAACCACTTTGCGTGACTGCTCAACGGTCGTGCAGCCCGTCATCCCCGCGCAGGAAAGCAGGACAAATGCAGCCGCCAAGCCTCGCCAGAACGACACCACGGCGACATGCCGTCCCATCGGCGATCGTGGATCACGCTGGGTCACTGTGCGCACCCGGACCCTCTCAGACCCGTTCCATCATGATCGGACTGCGCTCGGTGCGCTGCACCAGCCGCGTCCGGTCGAGAATGTCGCCCGCCAACTGCCCGCAAGCCGCATCGATATCGTCTCCACGGGTGCGCCGGACGGTGGTCACGATGCCAGCGTCGGCCAGGCGTGCGGCAAAACCGCGAATCCGCTCGGGCGACGAACGCCCCAGACCGGCTGCCGGAAAGGGATTGAAAGGGATCAGATTGAGTTTGCACGGGACGTCACGCACGAGATCAAGCAGTTGCCTGGCGTGCTCGTCGCCATCATTGACGCCGTCGAGCATGACGTATTCGAAGGTGATGAAGTCGCGGGGCGCCCGCTCAAGGTAGCGGCGACAGGCCGCCATCAGTTCGGCGAGCGGGTATTTACGATTGAGCGGCACCAGCCGATCACGCAGCCCGTCGTTCGGCGCGTGCAAGGACACCGCCAGCGCGACAGGCTGATCATCGCGAAGGCGATCCATCATGGGCACCACGCCCGAGGTCGACACCGTCACGCGCCGACGGGACAGGCCGTAGCCATGGTCGTCGAGCATGATCCGGATGGCCGCGAGTGTCGGCTCGTAATTGAGCAGCGGCTCGCCCATTCCCATGAAGACAACATTGGTGACCGCCCGATCATGCTCGTCAGCTTGCTCGTCATCGGGATCCGCCAACGCCGCTTTGCGAGCCCCGACAAGGCGATTGGCGAGCCACAACTGCCCGACAATTTCGCCTGCCGAAAGGTTCCGGGCAAAACCCTGCTTGCCGGTTGAGCAAAAAAGACAGTTCACCGCGCAGCCGGCCTGCGTCGAGACGCACAAGGTGCCACGCCCGGATTCGGGAATAAACACTGTCTCGACCGCGTTGCCCTGACCGACGTCAAGCAGCCATTTCCGGGTGCCATCGGCGGACAGGTGATCAGAGATGACCGGTGGCGCACTGATTGTCGCGCGCTCGGACAAGGTCTGGCGAAAACCTTTCGCCAGATCAGTCATCGAGTCGAACTCGGACTCGAAACGCCGGTGCAGCCAGCGCATCAACTGCTGTCCGCGGAAGGGTTTTTCACCCCACTCGCGACACAGCCCGACCATCGCCGAGCGGTCAAGCCCGAGCAGGTCGATACGATCGATGGCGCTGCCTTCTGTCATCGGCTGTAGACGTTCATCCCGGCAAAGAAAAAGGCGATCTCGGCCGATGCGGTATCCACTGCGTCCGAACCGTGCACCGCGTTGGCATCGATGCTGTCAGCGAAATCGGCACGGATGGTCCCCGCAGCCGCCTTCTTGGGGTCGGTGGCGCCCATCAGATCGCGGTTTTTCTGAATGGCGGCTTCGCCTTCCAGCACCGTGATCATGACCGGACCCGACACCATGAAATCGACCAGATCCTTGAAAAACGGCCGCTCGCGATGCACACCATAGAAGGCCTCAGCCTCACCACGCGACAGATGGGTGAAGCGGGCCGCCACGACCTTCATCCCGGCAGACTCGAAGCGGGAATAAATCTGGCCGATGACGTTTTTGGCGACTGCGTCGGGCTTGATGATGGAAAGGGTTCGTTCTAAAGCCATTGTCGCTCCGGGAAATTGCTTGTAAATGAGTGAGTTAGCGTACAGGTTATCGATTAAACCTTAACTCACGAGTCTACCATAGGCAGTCATTGCTGCCGTTGACGCATGCCATGATGAGACGCCCCGGAAAATATATTTGATACCCCCACGACCAGCCGGGTTGAAAGATGCCCTGCCCTCCCCTACATTCCGCACACGCGCACCTTGCGCGCCCTCATCTTTGGAGATCGGAGTCACCATGGCTTACGAACGCAATTCGAACCCGTCGCTGCCGTATGGCAGCAATGGCGGCCTTGTCGGCACCTCGAGCAATCGGGTGCTTCGCAATACCTATGCACTGCTCGGACTGTCGATGGTACCGACAGTGCTCGGCGCCTGGATCGGCGTGTCGACCGGGTTTTCGTTCTTTCAGGAAAGCCCGCTGATTGGCTTCATGGCCTTCATGGCGATTGCCTTTGGTTTTTTCTACGCGATCGAGCGCTACAAAAACAGCGGCATCGGCGTTGCACTGCTGCTGGGCTTTACCTTCTTCATGGGGCTGATGCTGTCACGCATGATCGGCCACATGCTGGGGTTCAGCAACGGTGCACAGCTGATCATGACCGCATTCGGAGGTACCGCGGTCATCTTCGGCGCGATGGCGACCATTGCCACCGTCAGCAAGCGCGACTTCAGCAACATGAGCAAGTTCCTGTTCATCGGAATGATCATGATCCTGCTGGCTGGCGTGGCAAACATCTGGCTGCAGATGCCCGCACTGATGGTGGTCATCTCGCTGCTGGCGATCGGGATCTTTTCGGCCTTCATCCTGGTCGATCTGCAGCGCGTCATTCGTGGCGGCGAGACCAACTATGTGACGGCAACGCTCAGCGTCTACCTCAGCGTCTACAACGTTTTCTCGAACCTGCTCGCGCTGCTTGGCATTTTCGGCGGCGATCGCGACTGAGGCGCTGGCAGCAGCCTGCGGCTGCCGCTGCACCCAAAACCGCCCTTCGGGGCGGTTTTTTTGTCAGTCGGCCTGCTCGAAGACTGCGATTGATTCGACGTGCGAGGTATGGGGAAACATGTTGATCACCCCGGCGGTTCGCAGCACCAGACCACCTTCGTGAATGAGAATGGCAGCGTCACGTGCCAGCGTGGCAGGATTGCACGAGACGTACACAATCCGACGGGGCCTGATCGAACCCGGTGCGATCAGCGCCTGCACCAGTGCATGAGCCCCCTCCCGCGGCGGGTCGATCAGCAAACGGTCGAAGGCACCGAGTGATTGCCAGGTCTGCGGGGTGATCTGGAAGAGGTTGGCGGCGCGAAAACTCGCCTTGCGCTGCAAGCCATTGGCCAGCGCATTGGCGCATGCCCGTTCGACGAGTGTCTTGCTGCCCTCGATACCGAGGACCTCTGCCGCCTGGGTGGCCAGGGGCAAAGTGAAATTGCCCAGGCCACAGAACAGGTCGGCGACGCGTTCGTCGGCCTGAACATCGAGCAGACTCAACGCCCGGCTGACCAGCGTCGCGTTGATTGCGTGATTGACCTGCGTGAAATCGGTCGGTCGAAACGGCATCACAAGGCCGAAGTCGGGCAATGCATAGTGAAGCGCGGACTGCTCGCCGGCAGGGCCGCACAGGTATTCAATCGAATCCGGGCCCGAAGACTGAAGCCACAGGGCGACGCCATGACGCTCGGAAAACTGGCGCAACAGCACCAGATCTGCATCAGTCGGTGACTGCAACACCCGCAGGACAAGTTCGATGTGGGTCTCGCCATGTGCCAACTCGACCTGAGGCATCCGATCGCGAATCGACAGCGCTCCGACCAGTTCGCGCAGCGGCACTAGCAGCGCCGACGCCGCAGGCGGCAGGACATGGCATTCGCGCATATCGGCGACATAGCTCGATCCGCGTTCGTGAAACCCGACGAGAACGCCGCCTTTCTTGGGCACATGGCGAACCGACAGCCGCGCACGATAGCGATAACCGTAGGCGGGCCCGACGATTGGCGCAAGCATGGTTTCAGCCCGGACCTTGCCGATATGCCAAAGGGTGTCCTCGAGCACTCGCTGCTTGAGCGAGACCTGGGCGCGCGGCTCGACATGCTGCATCGAACAGCCTCCGCAGATGCCGAAATTCGGGCACCGTGGAACCACTCGCTGTGCGCTGGCGCGCTCGATGGTGTCGACCTCGGCGACGTCGTACTTGGGCTTGCGACGGACGACCCGGGCGGTGACGGTCTCGCCGGTCAGGGCGCCGCGCACGAAGACCACCTTGCCGTCGTCGCGGGCAACGCCGTTCGCATCAAGATCGAGCGATTCGATCTCGAGACGCAGGATTACCGGGGCCACTGGGTGATGAACTCGCGCCAATGCTTTCCTTCCAGAGATTCGAGGGTGCTGCGGGTATGGGAAATTTCGGCCTCGTATTGGGCCAGATCGAGCGCGCCCCGCATCAACTGGAAGCGACACCACAGCAACCAGGTGTTGGCCACGTCGGTTTCGCAGTAGTCGCGAATTTCGGCCAGCCGACCCTCGCGAAATGCCGGCCAGACTTGGGCGCCATCCATGCCGAGCTTGCCGGGAAATCCGCACAGACGGGCCAACTGGTCGAGTGGTGCATTGGCTCGACCGTTGTAGAGGGCCATCAGATCCATCAGATCGGTGTGCCGGGAGTGATAGCGGCTGATGTAGTTGTTGTAGCGAAAATCACGGTCGTCATCGCCCTGGTCCCAATAGCGTGGCGCCTGAACCTTGTGGATCAGGCCGCGGTAATGGAGCACCTGCAGATCGAATCCGCTGCCGTTCCAGGAGACCAGATTGGGCGAATACTTTTCGACCGTCCTGAAAAACGCCTGGATCAGCCGGCCTTCCTCGCCCGGCCCGCCATGGAGCGACTTGACCCGCAACCCATCGGCATCGCGCATCAGCATGGAGATGACGATGATCTGATGCAGATGAAGCGGCAGGAAATCGCTGCCATTGGTCTGTTCGCGCCGTCGCTCGAAGGCGGCCTGGGCGACCGCATCATCGTCGCCCTCCAGGCCCCATGCCACTCTAAGCCCGGCGATATCGGGAATCGTTTCAATATCGAAGACCAGCGTCGCGGCCATCCCGAAACCCGCTCAGCGCTTGGGCAGGAATTTGGCCGGATCGACCGGCTTGCCCTGCTGACGAATCTCGAAATGCAGACGCTGGGTACCGCCGGATGAGTCACCGGATTCGGCAATCTTCTGACCGCGCTTGACCGTTGAACCTTCCTTGACGAGCAGCGAGCGATTGTGCGCGTAGACCGACAGCAGATCATTCGAGTGTTTGACGATCACCAGGTTGCCGTAACCGCGCGGGCCGACGCCACTGAAGATCACCCGACCGTCTGCCGCAGCCAGTACCGATTCACCGCTGGTGGTCGAAAAGGACACGCCTTTGCTGTTCGAATCGTCGAAGGTCTGGACCACACGCCCGGCCGACGGCCAGCCCCATTCGATCTCGGTCCTGGCTGCCTCGACCGGCGGGGTCGGTTTGACTGGCGCAGGCGTGGCAGTCGAGGCGCCTGGCGTTGCGGCGCCTGACGCCGTCGCGCCGCTCGCTGGTGCTGCGGGCGAAGCCGGTGTCGACCCAAGGGGACGCGACTCGATGGCCTTTGAATCGATCGACCCGCTGCGAACCGGCGCCGACTGAGCGCCGGAGACATCCGGGGTAGGACGCGGCGCGGACGCATTGGGCGCAGCCGGCGTCGCAGGACGGGCCGACGCGCTCCCCGCGGCGGGCGGAGCCGTGGCGGAGCCGGGCGACGTGCGCGAAACGATCGGTGCCGGCGGCCCGCTCGCACAAGCGGCAAGAAGGCTGACCATCACGGCGACGAGTGCGCGGCTCAGACAATGACGATCATGCAATCCGGGGCGTGACGAAAGCAGCATGGAGTCTTGGCGCAAGAGGGCTTCTGGGCTAACGGGGTTAAATCGGATCAAGTCGGATCAAATCGGGTCAATCAGTCTGTCGGAGCTTGGGGGCTATCGGCGCTATGAGGGCTTTCAGTGAGTCCCGCGTCGCAGCGGCACGAATCGTACCGCGTCGAGCACTGTCAGGGCCCAATCGTCGCGACCGGTGCGGTCGACCTGATGCAGCGCCTGCGTCCCGGCAGCGCCGGTCTGCACCGGCGCAACCAGACGACCGCCAATGGCCATTTGCAGCAGCAGCGGCTCGGGAATGGCGTCCCCGGCTGCCGCCAGGATGATCGAATCGTAGGGCGCAGCCACCTCGACACCCTGCCAGCCGTCGCCAAACACCAGACGCAGGTTCGGCAGTCGCAATGGGCGGATGTGGGTCCGCGCCGCTTCATGCAACCATCGCAGCCGTTCGATCGAGACCACTTCGCCAAAAACATGGGCGAGGACTGCCGCCTGATAACCGCATCCGGTGCCAACCTCCAGCACCTTTGCGGCTCGCAGCTCGACCGCCGACCGATCGCGAGCGAGCAGTTCGATCATCCGTGCCACCGTGGTCGGCTTCGAGATGGTCTGGCCCTGCCCGATCGGCAAAGCCATATCTTCATAGGCCCGGCTGGCCAGCCCCGATTCGATAAAGGCATGTCGCGGGACCTTGCCCATCGCGGCCAGCACCAGATCGCTTCGGACACCCTGCGCGCGCAAGGCCTCGACCATCCGGGCTCGCGCCCGGTCGGAGGTCAGTCCGCCGCCCGAGGGGGTGCCTAAGACGCCAGCCAATTGCGGGTCGCGTCGGCGAGCGAAATCGCGGTCAGGTCGATATGCAGCGGCGTGACAGACACCTGCCCGGTTGCGACCGCATGAAAATCAGTCCCGGGGCCGGCATCTTTCGCGCTGCCCGCCGGCCCGATCCAGTAGATCAGGTCACCGCGCGGATTACGGGCCTTGATGACTTCTTCGGCGTGGTGACGCTTGCCGAGACGGGTCGCGACCCGCGGTCCGATCTGATCATAGGGTCGGTTGGGAATGTTGACATTCAGAAGCACCGGACCTGGCGCCGGATAGGGATTGTCGATGAAGCGCTGTACCACCTCGCGGGCCACTCGTGCAGCGCTGTCGAGATGTTCATGACCCCGGTGACTCAGCGAAAAGGCGATTGCCGGTACGCCGAGCAGAAAGCCTTCCATGGCCGCGGCGACCGTGCCGGAATAGATCGTGTCGTCCCCCATGTTGGCACCGTCGTTGATGCCCGAAACAACCAGATCCGGGCGATGGTCGAGCATGCCGGTGATCGCGATATGGACGCAGTCGGTCGGGGTGCCGTTGACATAGTGAAAACCACTGGGTGCGGTGCGGACCGACAGCGGTCGATCGAGGGTGAGCGAGTTGGAGGCACCGGATCGATCACGCTCAGGCGCCACCACTGTGATCTGGGCAAAGGCCTGCAGTTCGCGCGCAAGGGCCGCGAGCCCGGGGGCGAAATAACCGTCGTCGTTGCTGATGAGGATGCGCATGAGTGTTGGCGGTTCGGGCGAGTGGGACATTGCGGCAAGCAAAAGCGTCGATGTGGTGCTGTCGACGCGGTACAGCCGATCTTCTTCGATCGGCCTCGGATGTTAGCCCGAAACGCCAGGACACCACCGCGCAACCTCCGCGCGACAAGCGCGGCATCACCTTCGATCTGAAGGACCCTTCGGCAATCGCCTGGCTCAAGGATCATCTCGTGAACGCCGATGTGCTGGTGCAAAACCTGCGCCCGGGCACGATGGACGCGCCGGGCCTTGATGCAGCAACGCTGCTTTGACACGAGCGAGGGCGAAGTGGCCGTGGCTGCCGCCAATGACCGCCTGTTTGCCAAGCTGGCCAGGGAACTGGAGCAGCCGCGATAGGCCACCGGTCCGCGCTATGCGAGCAATGCCAAGCGCGTGGAGCACCGCGCCGAACTGGTCGGGCTGGTCGCGGCGATCATGAGGCGTGCCCCTTCAGACGAATGGATCGAGCGACTCGAAGCCATCGGCGTGCCCTGCGCGCCGATCAATGATCTTGCGCAGGTCAGCGAGCAGTCCCAGACCGAGGCGATCAGAATCTTTCAGCAGCTTCCCGGACTCAACCTGAAAGTGATCGGATTGCCGATCTCGATTGACGGCTTGCGCCCGCCGATGCGTCACCGCGCCCCGCTTCTGGGTGAACACAATGTCGAGTTTTGGCTGCCGCCTGCTGGTCAGCCTGGCAACACCGGGGAATAAGCAACGCTCGAAGTGAATCAGGCGTCGGTAGGCCAGTCGCGGATATAGGCCTTGAGCATCCGGTTTTCGAAGCCCTGCTCTTCGAGCACCGCCTTGGCGACGTCGTGAAAGGAGACAACGCCCATCAGCAGGCCGCCATCCATCACCGGCAGATATCGCTGATGATGTTCAAGCATCAACCAGCGCAACTCATTGACTTCCATCTCGGGCGAGGCCACTGCCGGAGAAGGGTTCATGACCTCGCGCACGATGATCTCGGCGACTGGCGGCGTCGGACCGTGGCGATGTTCCTGCTGTCTGCGCGCAAGCACCCGGATGACTTCGCGAAAAGTGAGCATCCCGGCAAGGCGGCCCCGCTCCATGACGACCAGGGATCCGATGTCGTGCTCGGACATCACGATGACCGCGTCGGACAGCATCTCCTCAGGCGTAACGGTAAAGAGCGTATGACCCTTGATTTTCAGTATTTCGCTGACTTGCATCGCAGTCTCCTCGCACAACGGGCCAACCGATGCTATCGAGTCACCCGCATGCTGGCAAGCCGCGATCCGGCCGTCAGTGCGTCTGAATCGTACGCAACTGGGGCGGCAATGACGCGCGCGGCATGGTCCGCTCAAGTTCGCGAGCGACCGCAGTGCGCAATGCGCGAGGCTCGAGCGGCTTGGCCAGATAGGCGCTGCAACCGGCAACCGCGCCCCGGATAACCTCGAGCGCGGAGACTCGATCAGTCAGCGCCAGGATCGGCAAACCTCGCCACTGCGGCTGATTGCGAATTTGCCTCGCGAGCGCCAAACCGTCGGTGTCGGGCAGCCCGATATCGATCGTGGCAAGGTCGACCCGACCGCGAACCAGCCGCTCCAGCGCTTGCGCGCCACTCGACACCGCCTCGACCTGCACGCCCATCGATGCAAAGAGGCCCGAGAGTTCATGGCGAAAATTGGCGTTGGCATCGATCACCAGGACGCGCGGACGCGCCGTGGCAGCGTCGATCATTTCGCTGGGCTCGGTGACCTCACCGGCATCAGCAGCCCTCAGATTCGGGGTCAGGCAGGCGCCGGCGGCCGGGTGACGGTGCAGGCCCTCGGACTCGACGACGTCGTTGAGCGTTCGCACGAGATCCCTTGCCAGAAAGCTCAGATCGATCTGGTACCGGCCTGTGGCGGTCTGATCGGTATCGAGCGCAGAAATGACCGGGAGGCCTTTTCGCAATGCAATCAGCCAAGCCGCCAGATCTGCATCGGCATGCTGGGCGCGCCCGGCAAGCAGGATGTCTGCGGCGTCGATCCCACGCGAATCAATCGCGGCACGGGTGATCGCCACATGCGGCAACGCCATATCGGCGCGTTGTTCAGACACCGCCAATCGGTAGGTATAGCGGTTGTTCAGACTGTGTCGAAACACAATTTCAATCATCCGCAGCTGAGTCGGATCGAAGCCGGTGACGGCCAGGGTAAATCGCGGCTTGGAAGTCATGGTGGCGTCCGAGGCATGCCTGTCTGTCATAAGCCGGTGTGTCATAAGCCGGTGGGCCATAAGCCTGTAGGTCATTAGCCGACGTGCTGTCGACGCGCGTCAGGCTCGATTCTGACTTGACATTGTGCGCTCCGATAGTCATGTGTCGGGCAACCGCGACGCTGACGGCCTGCAACCGGACCAATGGCCGGCAGGCCCTCATCGGCGGCAAGCCTCTGAACGGCCTGCGCAGCCGCCGATTCGCCTCTGTTTTCGGGGGTCAGCTGCCACGGGGCTGCGTGCTAGCATCAAACGGACATGGCGGGGCATCCGCACCCGTCTGCTCTTACGCCCAAACTCATGACCCGACGCGATCCCCAAGGCATGGCCACTGCAGCCATTCATGCCGGTGCCGTTCCCGATCCGACCACCGGAGCTCGGGCCACGCCGATCCACCTCAGTGCAGCCTTCGTCTTTCCCGACTCCGACCATGCCGCAGCGCTCTTCAACATGGAGCGATCGGGTCATGTCTATTCGCGTATCAGCAATCCGACTGTCGCGGTTCTCGAAGAACGGATGACCTCGCTCGAACAGGGGGTTGGAGCAATCGCCACCGCAAGCGGCCAGGCTGCACTGCATCTGGCGGTGGCAACCCTGGCAGGGGCCGGCTCGCACATCGTCGCCTCGAGCGCCCTTTACGGCGGCTCGCACAATCTGCTTCATTACACGATGTCGAGATTCGGCATCGAGACCACCTTCGTCGAACCGCGCAACATCGATGCCTGGCGCGCGGCACTGCGCCCCAATACCCGACTGCTCTTCGGCGAAACCCTCGGCAATCCGGGGCTGGATGTGCTCGACATTCCGCGCGTGGCCGAGATCGCCCACAGCCATCGGGTGCCGCTGCTGGTCGACTCAACCTTCACCACGCCCTGGCTGATGCGACCGTTCGAGCATGGCGCCGATCTGGTCTATCACTCCGCGACCAAGTTTTTATGCGGGCATGGCACAGTAATCGGCGGAGTGCTGGTCGATTCGGGGCAATTCGACTGGGTCGCCTCCAATCGCTTTCCTGAACTGACCGAGCCCTACGCCGGCTTTCACGGCATGGTGTTCGCAGAAGAATCGACGGTCGCGCCCTTTTTGCTGCGTGCGCGCCGCGAGGGCCTGCGTGATTTCGGCGCGAGCCTGTCGCCGATGAACGCCTTTCAGATTTTGCAGGGTATCGAAACCTTGCCGCTGCGTATGGCCCGGCATGTCGACAATGCCCGCAAGGTCGTCGAATTCCTGAATGCGCATCCGATGGTGGCTCATGTCGGCTGGCCCGAACTCGACTCGCATCCCGACCAGGCGCTGGCGCGACAACTGCTGCCGCGCGGCTGCGGCGCGGTCTTCAGCTTCGATCTGAAGGGCGATCGCGCCGCTGGCCGGCGCTTTGTCGAAAGCCTCGAACTGTTCTCGCACCTGGCCAATGTCGGCGACGCCAAATCGCTGGTGATCCATCCGGCCTCGACCACGCATTTCCGGATGGATGCCGCCGCACTCGCGTCAGCCGGCATCGGCGAGGCGACGCTGCGTCTTTCGATCGGACTCGAAGATATCGATGATCTGATCGACGACCTCAAACGCGGCCTTCGTGCCGCACAGAAAGGCGCCTGAGGGCGACCGAGGAAAGCCAGCACCATGAAATTCGAACTCGACGGCCGCAGCGGCTATGCCTATACCGGTGGACACGCGTTCGATGCAGCGCGCCCGGTCATCGCCTTTGTGCACGGCGCGCAGCACGACCACAGCGTCTGGATCCTGCAAAGCCGGTGGCTGGCGCATCACGGCTGGTCGGTGCTGGCCTTCGATCTGCCCGGACATGGCCGCAGCACGGGCGCGCCGCTGGTCGACATCGAATCGATGGCGCACTGGGTGCTGCGGGCGCTCGATGCCTGCGGCGTGAAAAAAGCAGTGATCGCCGGCCACAGCATGGGTTCGCTGATCGCGTTGGAGGCCGCCGGCCAGCAGCCGCAGACGGTCAGCGGCATTGCGCTGATCGGCACTGCCTTTCCGATGCAGGTCTCGGATACCTTGCTGCAGGCTGCAGACCAGAACGAGCAAAGCGCCTTCGACATGATCAATCGCTGGTCGCATGCCCGCCTGAACCATCAACCCGGTACGCCGGGTCCGGGTTTTTCGGTTTACAACCAGAACCTGCGACTGATGCAGCGCCAGGCACCCGGCGTGCTGCTCAATGACTTCAGCGCCTGCAATGCCTACGAGCGCGGACTCGATCGCGCAAGCCGGCTGGACTGCCCGGCGCTCTTCGTGCTGGGTGAACGCGATGTCATGACCCCGCCCAAAGCGGCCAAGGCACTGATCGACGCGATGCCGGCGTCGACCGTCGTGCGAATTCCGGGTTGCGGACACGCGATCATGGCCGAAGCACCCGATGAGACCCGCGACGCGCTGGCCGCCTGGATGAGCCGCCTGCCGGCCGACCAGTCGCCAAAGTCCGCCTGATCCGCAGAATCAGTCGGGGTCAACCGGGGTCAACCGGGGTCAACCGGGGTCAACCGGGGTCAACCGGGGTCGATCCGGTCGATCGATCGCCGCTTGCTGGCAGGGCCAGAACCTCGGACAAAGGCCGCTCGAGCAGCGGACTTCCGGGATCAATCGTCGACGCCAGCGGCTGACGGTCAGCGCTGGTGGCGCGCCCCGGCTGCAATGACCAGACCCGATCAAACAGTGCGCGCAGGGTCTTGTCGGGCAACTCGGCCGTGGGCAGCCAGTATTCGTCCCAGACGCTGGCCGATCCGCCATCCGCCCGCACCGGCCAGACCCGCATCAGGTAAGACTGCGAGACCAGCAAGGCGCCAACCTGATCTGCCGCCCTGGCATCACCGTCGAACTCGGCCCGAAAACGCTCGCTCGGCACCGGCATGGGCGACGCCCGGACCAGCGCGGCCAGGATTCTCACGATTCGTTCGAATTCGGCCGAGGGCGTGGCGACATGCGGATCACCCAGCGGCAGTCCCCAGAAGCGCAAATTGGCGGCCACCAGTGCGCCGATCAGCACACTCATCCAGGCGGCAAAGAGCCACAGCAGAAAAAGCGGCAAGGCCGCAAACGCGCCATAGACGATGGTGTAGCTCGGAAAGCGCGTGAAATAGAGCCCCAGCAAGAGATTGAGCAACTCGAGCAGACCGATGGCCACCAGTGCGCCAACCAGGGCATGACGCCAGCGAACGCGATCATTGGGCGCAAGCCAGTAAAGCATCGACAGCGCAACGATTCCCAGCACCCCTGGCAGCCAGCCGCCCATCACGTCGGTGATGCCGGTGGCTGCCCGCACGCGTGCCGCCAACTGGGTCTGAATCGCCAGTGCGCCGCCCAGCAGCACCGGCCCGATCGTCAGCAGTGTCCAGTAAAGCGTCATGCGCTGCGCGAGCGGTCGTGGACGCGGGGTACGCCAGATCTGGTTGAGCGTCCTGTCAATAGTGAGCATCGACGTGATCGCGGTCGCGCAAAACGCCACCGTGCCGATGGCCGAAAGCTTGCCGGCGGCCGCCAGAAACTGGTTCAGGTAGCGAACGATGGTCGCGCTGAACGAGGGCAGAAAGAGGTTGGTTGCCAGAAATCGCTCGATGTCGAGGCGCATCGACTCGAAGGCTGGCAGAGCGGTGATCAGCATGAGACCGACCGCGGCCATCGGCACGATCGCGCCCAGCGTCAGCAGCGTCAGACTGCTGGCCGTCTGCTGCAGTTTGAGGTCGGCCGCCTGGCGCCGCATCGCCCTCAGCAGCGTCCGCAGATTGGCGGCAAATTCATGCATCCGGCCATGATACCTTCGACCAATGACCCGATCCGATCGACTCAGGGGCTTGGCACTCGCCAGCGCGGGCGCGCTGGTTGCACTCATGCTGGCCTGGGAACTCTGGCTCGCGCCGGCTCGCGAGGGCGGCTCGATGCTCGCACTCAAGGCGCTGCCCCTCGCCATCGCCCTGCCCGCTTTTGCGCGCGGCAATGTGCGGGCCTATCAGTGGTGGTCGATGCTGGTCCTGGTCTATCTGTGCGAAGGCGTCGTGCGAGGCATGACCGATGTCTCGTCGGTCGGGCGAGCACTGGGCTGGGCCGAGGTCGCACTTTCGACCCTGACCTGGGGGGCGATCATCGCCTATGTCATGGCCGCGCGGGCGGCCGATACGCCATGAGCGCATCGCCACAATGGCGCTTCCTGGCGGTGCTGGCACTGCCCGCAGGCCTGGCGCTCACCGTGTGGTCACTGTCAGCATGGTCGTTGTCACCGTGGTCGATCTCGGGTGCTGCTGACCTCAGCCCGACCTTCTTCATCGCACTCACGCCGTTGCTGTCGATTCACCTGGCACTGCCGCTGCTCGACGCCCTGTTCGGTGACGACGCGAGCCCGGCGCAAGCCGGTGCGCAGCATCCACTGAATGCGGTGCTGCCGATGCTCTGTCTGCCCGCCTGGCTGGCGGTTCTGCTTGCCAGTACGCAGGCGAGTCTTGCGATCGGAGGCGCGACATGGTGGGCGCTGGCGGCATCGGCCGGTGCGACTGGCGGCATCGTCGCGATCAATGTTGGTCACGAACTGATCCATCGTCCGACCCGGCTGCAGCGCCTGATCGGCGGACTGCTGTTGGCGTCGGTGGGCTATGGCGTCTTCAAGGTCGAGCATGTCCGGGGTCACCACCTTCGGGTCGCGACACCCGAGGACGGCGCCTCAGCGCCACGCGGCGAAGGGCTCTGGCATTTCGTGCCGCGATCGGTCGTCTCGACCTTCGGTCATGCCTGGACGCTCGAATCGCAACGACTGACGCGACGGTATCCCTCAAGCACTGCCGGCTCGACATGGCGTCGCGTGGCCGGCAATGAAGCCTTGGCCTGGATCCTGGTCAGCCTGCTGTTCGCCATGGCAATCGGTCTGACCCTGGGCATCGAAGCGATCTTGTTCTGGGCCCTGGCATCGGCCTTTGCCATCCTGGAGCTCGAAATCATCAATTACATCGAGCATTACGGACTGCAGCGCCAGCGCAAGGCCGACGGGCGCTATGAGGCGGTCGAGCCGCGCCATTCATGGAATGCGAATACCGCCCTGGTCAATGCGTTTTTGCTGAACCTGCAGCGCCACTCCGATCATCACGCGCATGGCGCAAAGCCTTATGTCGGCTTGGGCAGCGTCAGTTCGGCTCCCCAGATGCCGGCGGGCTATGGGGCGATGGTGATGCTCGCGCTGGTGCCACCGCTGTGGCGCTCAGTGATGGACGTGCGACTGGATCGGTATCAGGAAAAATATCAGGAAAGCACCGGAGCAGAAACAACCGGACCAGAAACGTCAGCGCCCGAAGGCCGCGCCGGCGGCTGATCGGCAGCGCGAACACCGGCCTTTTCGACCTCCCTCAGGGCCGACATCAGCAGTCGGGCATCCGCTCCGGCAAGCAGCGTCGAGTCGCTCAGCGTGCGGCGCCAGGCACGCGCCCCCGGACGTCCGTGATACAGGCCCAGCATATGCCGCACGATCGAGCGCAGCGGCACGCCTTGCGCAATGCAACGCTGCGCATAGTCGGCCATGGCGTCGACCACAGCGGCACGATCAAACGACCGGGTGTCGTCGCCATAGAATCGACGATCGACCTCGGCCAGCAGCCAGGGATCGTGATAAGCCGAGCGGCCCAGCATCACGCCATCCAGACCGGCACCGTGCTGCAGGGCGCTGTCGATTGAATCGAGCCCGCCATTGAGCAGGAATCGGGCATCAGGGAAATCGGCCTTGAGCTGATGGACCACCGCATAGCGCAGGGGCGGCACCTCGCGATTGTCCTTGGGGCTGAGCCCTTCGAGCCAGGCATTGCGGGCATGCACGATGAACAACCGGATGCCGACCGAATACAGGGCACCGACGAAGTCGCGCACAAAGGCATAAGGCTCCTCGCGCCCCAGTCCGATGCGATGTTTGACCGTCACCGGCACCGACACCGCATCCTGCATCGCCTTCACGCAATCGGCCACCAGTGTCGGCTCACGCATCAGGCAGGCGCCGAAAGCGCCGCGCTGCACCCGCTCGCTCGGGCAGCCGCAGTTGAGGTTGATCTCGTCGTAGCCGAATTGCTCGCCGATGCGCGCGCTGCTCGCCAGATCGTCGGGCTCGCTGCCGCCTAGCTGCAGCGCCACCGGCTGCTCGCTCGGATCGAAGCCAAGCAGGCGCATGCGATCACCGTGGAGCACGGCGCCAGTCGTCACCATCTCGGTGTACAGACGGGCGTGGCGCGACAATTGCCGATGGAAGACGCGGCAATGCCTGTCGGTCCAGTCCATCATCGGCGCGACGCTGAAGACCTGGGGCGAGCGCAAAACAGAAACCTCGGTCGATGACGTGACGCCGTTCAAATCAGCCCCGAAACAATATTGATCGTGAGCGCCAGCAGGGTGGCATTGAAAAAGAATGCCAGCACGCAATGCACCAGCCCCACCCGACGCATCGTGCGACTGCTCAGGCCGACATCGGCAGTTTGAGCCGAGGTCCCGATAATCGCCGCGAAATAGAGAAAGTCAGCATAGTCAGGGCGCGCTTCGCCCGGAAAGTCGAGACCGCCCGGATGCCCGGCGGCCTCGGCAGCATAAAAGACATGAGCGTAATGCATGGCAAACATCACCT
Organism: uncultured Burkholderiales bacterium; assembly: GCA_903903975.1. Lineage (GTDB taxonomy): Bacteria > Pseudomonadota > Gammaproteobacteria > Burkholderiales > Burkholderiaceae_E > UBA4615. Next base: position 12,040 of record CAIVAS010000106.1, on the reverse strand, counting down.
GCGTGAACGCCCAGGACGACACCACGGTCAGCACCGACAGGGCGATGTGCGCAGTTCGCGCCGGCTCGGGCAGCGACTTGGCCACCGCCAGCTGCGCGAAGATCGTCCCAAGACAGACGATTGCGGCCAGCACCACCAGCGTCAGCACCAGCGTGCGGCCATCATCCTGCGCAATCGCCCGAGAGCGCATCGATGCATGCGTCGATCGGAACATCAGGAGCAGCGCCAGAATCAGATAGACCCAGGCACCAGCATTCCATCCGATGATGATCCGGGTGACCGGATGCAGGCCGAGATCTGCCGGCATCGCGACGGCAACCAACACACCGAAGATCGCACTGAAGACGAGTCGCGGTCTGGCTGCCAGACCCCTGACCCAGGAAAGCGTTGCCTCGCCGCGCTCAGACTTTCGCATCGGTTGGGCCGTTTTCTCCGGCGGTGCGCGCCGGCGTCGATGCCTGGGGTGGATGCACCATGGTTCTCGGTGAGGCAAACCACACGATCACGATCAGTGCCACATACAGAATGGACGAGATGTAGAACAGGTCATCGGCGGCCAGGGTGTAGGCCTGGGTATCAACCATCCGATTGATGATGGCATTGATCTGATCAGAGCTCAGGCCCTGCGCGGTGAGATCGGCGCGGGACTGCTCAAACGCGGTGTTGCCGCGATTGATCGACTCGGACAGATTGGCATGGTGCATGTTCGCACGGTCTTCCCAGACGGTACCGAAGATCGATGTCACGAAGGCGCCCGAGCTGATGCGGGCGAAATTGCTCAGGCCGGCCGCGCCCGGCATCTCGTGCGGCTGCAGGCCGTTATAGATAATGGCCTGCAGGGGCACAAAGAAGAAGGCCACTGCGATGCCCTGAACGATCGTCGGCAGCAGGACCACTTCGAACGGCGTCTGGGTCGTGAAATCAGAACGCATCCAGCAGACAAGACCGTAAAGCAGGAAGGCAATGCTCGCCAGCAGTCGCGAGTCGATGCGACCGATCTGCCGGCCAACCAGGGGCGAGAGCGTCAGCGCAAAAATGCCGACCGGTGCGAGCGACAGACCGGCCCAGGTTGCGGTGTAGCCCATCCATTGCTGCAACCACAGCGGCATCAGAACCAGGTTGCCGAAAAACAGGCCATAGGAGAGCGACAGCGCGAGCGTACCCGCCAGGAAGTTTCGTCGCCCGAAGAGTTTCAGGTTGACGATCGGGGCAGGATCGGTCAGCTCCCAGGCCAGAAACAGCACGAAGCCGACCGCCGAGATGGTCGCCAGAACCACGATCAGCGTCGAACCGAACCAGTCGAGCTCCTTGCCGAGATCAATCGTCATCTGGAAGGCACCGACCCAGATGATGACCAGCGCCAGACCGACGACGTCCAGCCGCACGCGACGAGGACCGACGTCGCGTTTGTGATAAACCGACCAGGTCAGCAAGGCGGCAATCAGCCCCACCGGCACATTGATATAGAAGATCCATGGCCAGCTGAGGTTGTCGGTAATCCAGCCGCCCAGCAATGGCCCCACCACCGGCGCGACCATCGTTGTCATCGACCACAGCGACAAGGCTACGCCAGCCAACTCGGGCGGATAACTGGCCAGCAGCAAGGTCTGAGACAGCGGGATCATCGGCCCGGCCACCAGCCCCTGGATCACCCGAAACACGATCAGCGTCTCGAGGTTCGGCGCAAAACCGCATAACCACGAGGTCAGGACAAACAGCAGGACACTGGCAACGAAGAGGCGCACCTGGCCGAATCGCTGCGTCAGCCAACCGGTCAGCGGCACAGAAATCGCATTGGCCACGGTGAATGAGGTGATGACCCAGGTGCCCTGCGAGGGGCTCACGCCGAGATCGCCGGCGATCGCCGGAATCGAGACATTGGCGATCGAGGAGTCGAGCACGTTCATGAAAGTGGCCGAAGCCAGAGCGATCGTACCCAGCACACGCTCGCCACCGGTGAGCGGTGCGAATGCGGCCGGCGGCCTCATGAGCCGCGTCGGCCCGAACGCGAGGCTTCGGACTGCTTTACCGCTTGCACACTCGCTCCCGCACCCGAAGGAGCCAGATTGCTTGCAATGATCTGGCGGATGCGTTCGTCGGCCTTTGCGCTGGAGACCACGAATACGCCGGTCGAGTTGCTGCGCTCGGGCACGACCACCATCGCAAGCGGTGGTCCGTCGGCCTTCGACACATCGACCTCGACCTGCATCGACAGGCCGACCCGCAGCGGATGCTTGTCGAGTTGCGCCGGATCGATCTCGATGCGCACCGGCACCCGCTGCACAACCTTGATCCAGTTGCCGGTGGCATTCTGAGCCGGCAACAACGCAAAGGCCGCACCGGTGCCCGCACCCAGGCCGCGCACCTTGCCGTCGAAGTCGACCTTGCGGCCATAGACATCGGCCTGCAACCGGACCGGCTGGCCGATTTGCATCTGGCGCAACTGCCCTTCCTTGAAGTTGGCCTCGACCCAGACCTGCTCGAGCGGCACGATCGACATCAGTGGCGCTCCGGCCGCAATCCGCTGGCCGACCTGCACCGTGCGCCGCGCAACCTGCCCGCTGAGCGGGGCAGGAATCTCGCATCGCTGCAGGGCAAGCCAGGCTTCCCGATACGCCGTGGCCGCACGCTCCACACTCGGATGCGCCTGCACGCTGGTGCCCTGCGTGAGCGCGAGGTTGCTCGAGGCCTGATCCCGGGCCACCTGCAAGGCGGCGCGGGCCACCGCCAGCGCGGTGCGCGCCGACTCGACCGCCGATTCGGCATGCCTGAGGTCTTCGGTGCCGATCGCGCCGCTTGCGGCCAGCGGCGCGCGCCGGGCGAGGTCATCTCGGGCGCGGCTGAGCTCGACCTGCAGGCGCGCCTCATCGGACACGCGCAGCGACACACTGGCAGCGAGCGCTGCATTGTTGGCAAAGAGCGTACTGACCTCGCGAACCGTCTGGCCGAGCTGCGCCTCGGCGCGCGACAGCGCGAGCTGGGCATCGGCCGGGTCCAGACGCACCAGCGCCTGCCCCGACTTCACGACGTCGGTATCGTCCGCCAGCACAGCAATCACGGTACCGGCCGCTTGCGGCGTGATCTGCACGACCGGCGCCTGCACATAGGCATTGTCGGTGGACTCGAAGCCACGCAAGGCGCTCAACCAGTACAGGCCCCAGGCCGCACCTAGCGCCAGCATCACGCCGATCACCAGCACCATCAGGGCAGTGCGATTGCTGCGGACTCGCGATGTGTACTGCTCAGCGGAATTGGCGGTCTGACTCATGGTCGGCTTGCAGAAAGAGAAGGATCGGAGGCCGGCCCGGCGCCGACGAAGCCGCCGCCCAGGGCGCGTACCAGCGCAATATCGGTGTTCAGCTGGCGCGCGCGCAGATCGACACTGGCCTGGCGCTGGGCAATCACGGCTGATTCAGCCGACAGCACGGTCAGGTAACTGACCAGCCCCGCGCCGAATCGCTGCATCGCCAGCGCATAGGCCGACTCGACGGCCACAAGCGCCTCGGTCTGCGTTCGAGCCTGAGTTTTGAGCGCCTGCGCCGAGCCGACCTCATCGGCGACCTCGCGCGCTGCGCGCAGCAAGGCCTCGTTGTAAGCGGCAATCGCGCCATCAATACCGGCTTCCTGGGATCGCAGATTGGCGCGCAGTCGCCCACCATCGAAGATCGGCAGATGAATGGCCGGACCCGCGCCATAGGTGAACGAGGTCGAATCGAAAAACTTCGCGTAGCCCAGACTCGCCAGCCCGACGAAGGCCATCAGATTCACATTCGGATAGAACTGCGCCCGCGCCACATCGACATCACGCAGCGCCGACTCGACACGCCATCGCTGCGCCACCAGATCGGCACGACGTCCCAGCAGATCGGCGGGCAGAAAATCAGGCAGCACCAGACCCGGCAGTGCGCTCAGGCGCGGTGAAAGCGCAGCGAGGGCATCGGGGCGCTGCCCGCATAATTCGGCAAGCGAATGACGCTGCCTGGCAATCAGATCATCGAGCACCTGAACATCGAGCTGAGCCTGCGCAAGCGTGCCCTCCGACTGGCGCAACTCGATCGCGGTATCCAGACCGGCGGCCTTGCGGTCGAGCACAAGCCGGTTGATCTTGCGCCGCTGCTCGACGGTCGCCACAGCCAGTGCGCGCGCCTCCAGCAATCGCGCAAGATTGATGTAGCCGGTGGCCACATTGACCGCGAGCAGCACCGAGGCAGCCTGGGCATCGGCCTGCGCAGCACGCGACTGACCGATCGCCGAATCGAGCACCGCGCGCTGGCGGCCAAACAGATCGAGCTCCCAGCTCGCGGCAAATTCGAGGTGACTGTTCCAGTAGCGGTTGCCGGCATAGGGCGGCGGAAAGAACCCGTTCTGGGTGTAGAGGGTGTCGGCCGCTTCGCCTCGCAGCGAGACCGAGGGCAGACGCCCAGCCTGCGCGGTCTGCATGGCTGATCGCGACTGATCAAGCCGAGCCTCGACCCGCTTGATCGATGGCGATCCGGCCAGGGCCTGGTCGATCAGCGCAGACAGTTCGGGATCGCGCCAGGCGTCCCACCACCGGGCGGGAGGCCAGTCGGCAGGCGAGGCGATCGCGCCGACCGCATCGGCCTGCAGCAGGCCAAGCCGCTGCGTCGAATCACCCTGGGAGACGCAGGCCGACAGCAACAGCCCCAGCGTGATGATCACCAGCCCGAACCTGCCCGGGCCGGCGCCGGTATCCGGTAACGAGCTGGACGACCCCGGGGACGACCCCGGCAATGGCTGGCGATTGCGCGATTGCTGCATCACAGATCGGCCTGCGGCTCATCGCCCGCAAGCGGCTCCAGGGCCTGGCCATTGGCTCGCATGCGCGCCAGCAGGCTGTTGAGCTGCTCGAACTCATCCCGGCTGAAACCGAGGAGATAGTCGTTGTTGACCCCGGCAACCACTTCAGGGATGCCCTCGGTCGCCGCCTCGCCGGTGGCGGTCAGGCGCAGTTGCGTCACACGCCGGTCGGTGAGACTGCGAACGCGTTCGATCAGGCCCTTGGCCTCAAGCCGGTCGAGCATGCGCGTCATGGCGCCGGCATCGACACCCAGCAATCGGGCCAGAACCTGAGCGGTGTCGGCACGACCGGCCTTGAGCATCCAGAGCGGGCGCCACTGGGCCTCGGTCAGCCCGAGCGACAACAGCCTCGAGGCGGTTTCACGCCGCATTGCCAGCGCCAGTTGCAAGAGCTTGTAGCCGACGCTCTCGACAATCTGATCACGGTTGTTGCCGTAAAACCGGATCTTTTTTGCTTGCATAGGCAAATATTGCCACGTCAACCATGTCACGGCAAGACGGGTTGGCAACAGCCCTGCCCCACACCTCACGCGAAACCTGACGCACGCCAGGCCAGCTTGTCGGGCTAGCCCCTGACCTCGAAGGCGTACACCTTCTGCACGATCTGCCAGCGCCCCTCGGCCTTGATCAGGTTGAGGTAATCGGTGAAATAGCGCGGCGGGATCTGGCACTTCACCTTGACGAAGGCGGTGGTCGGGCCCGACTGGTCGATCATCAGGATGGCATCGTCACGAGCCAGATCTTTCGACTTCGACGACGGCCGATCGCGGACCACCTGCAACCAGGCGTCACGGGACATGACCATGATCTTGCCGTCCTGCTCCCAGGTCAGCGCGCTGGCTTCATGAAAGATGCTGCCGAGTTTGTCGGCATCGCCTTCGTAGAGGCCGTCGAAATAAGTCTGAATGGTCGCCTCGATGGCGCTGCGATCGGCAATGCTCATGAACTGTCTCCGTTTGAAAGGCGTCGCGTCCCGGCGCTGAGTCAGCAACCGGGCAAAATCCTGCAGATAGAGGACAGGTTACACTCGGTTGGGAGACAGACGGCAGAAACACATGGCAATGCAGGACTCGAGGATGCGCCAATGAGCACCCCATCGATTCAGACCAGCGATCCCTTCGGCGCCATGACCGACGGCCTGATCCTTGTCGCCAAACGCGAATGCCCGACCTGCGTGCTGGTCGAGCCCCTGCTGTCTCGGCTCGCAGCCGGCTCGGCCGCATTCAGGCTGTTCAGCCAGGATGACCCCGACTACGGCGCCGGCATTGCCGGCAGCGTGCATGACTTCAGTCTCGAACACTCCTATCGTCTGGACGTAGAGATCGTCCCGACCCTCATTCGTGTCGAAGGCGGCAAGGAAGTTGCCCGAACCTATGGATGGGATCGCGCCGAGTGGCAGCGGGTCAGCGGCATCGCCGGGCTTGGTACCGATCTGCCGGCACTGCGCCCGGGTTGCGGTTCGCTGACACTGGAGCCCGGCATCGCCGAGCGTCTGGCGATCCGTTTCGGCAAGGCGCGCTTTCATTCGCGTCAGGTGGCGCTTGGCGACGCCGAAGACCCGCTCGAAGCGTGCTTCGATCGCGGCTGGACCGATGGCCTGCCGGTCGTGCCTCCCACACCCGAGCGCGTGCTGCGAATGCTTGCCGGCACGACGCGCTCACCCGACGAAATCCTCGGCAGCATCCCGCCCGATCTCGCTCCCTGCACGGTCGAAAAAGTGGCGATCAATGCGGTCATGGCCGGCTGCAAACCCGAGTACATGCCCATCGTGCTGGCGGCGGTCGAAGCTGCACTGATCGACGAGTTCGGCATGCACGGCATTCTGTGCACCACCATGTTCTGCGGGCCGGTGGTGATCGCCAACGGTCCGGTCAGCCGGGCGATCGGCATGAACTCCGGCACCAATGCCCTGGGCCAGGGCAATCGCGCCAATGCCAGCATCGGGCGCGCCCTGCAGTTGGTGATCCGCAATGTGGGCGGTGGACGACCCGGCGAGATCGATCGGTCGGCGCTCGGCACACCCGGCAAGTACACCTTCTGTTTTGCCGAAGCCGAAGACAGCGACTGGGCACCTCTGTCGGTCGAGCGCGGCTTCGCGCCCGGCACCTCCACCGTGACGCTCTTTGCCGGTGAAGGCGTGCAGGGCATTGTCGACCAGAAGTCGCGCACCCCCGAGTCGCTTGCGCGCACCTTCGCGGCCTGCATGCGGGTGGTCGACCATCCGAAGCTGGCGATGGCGGGCGATGCCCTGCTGATCGTCTCGCCCGAACACGCCCGGGTCTTCATCGATGCCGGCTGGTCGAAGGCCCGCCTGCTCCAGGAGCTGGTCGACCTGCTCAAGCTGCCGGCCGACGACATGGTCATGGGCGCGGGCGGCATCACCGAAGGCTTGCCGCCCTCAATGGCCGGCACCACGGTCTCCAAGTTTCGTCCCGGCGGCATCCTCATCGTCCGGGCCGGCGGCACCGCCGGCCTTTTCTCGGCGGTTGTCGCCGGCTGGGCCGCCTCCGGCGCGGTCGGCTCAACCCCTGTCACCCAGGAGATCACTGCATGAATGATCCAGGCATCCTGCTCGACCCGACCGCCGAGCGTTCGCCGGCGGCGCGCACGCTGCTGGCAAGGCCGGCGGCACTCGACGGTCTGACCGTCGGCATCCTCGATATCTCGAAGGCACGCGGCAACGTGTTCCTCGATCGTGTCGACGAGCTGCTGCAGGCTCGCGGTGTTGCGGTCAAACGCTATCGCAAGCCGACTTTCACCCGTCCGGCGCCGACCTCACTCACCCAGACCATCGCGGCCGAATGCGATCTGGTCGTCGAAGGGCTGGCCGACTGAGGATCCTGCACGTCGTGCTGTATGCATGACATTGCGGATCTCGAAGGTCGCGGCATTCCGGGAGTCGGGGTTGCGTCAACTGAATTCGTTCTCGCCGCGCAGATGCAGTCGCGCTCGCTCGGTTTCGATCCGGCCATGGTGTTCGTGCAGCATCCGATCCAGGATCGCAGCGACGCCGAACTGCGCGCGCTCGCCGATTCGGCGGTCGATCAGATCATCCGCTCGATCAGCGGCCGCTGAGCCGATCGCGCGCCGACCCGAGGGGGTGGGCGCGTGAACGGCGACACGCCCGTCGATCAGGCGGCCGATTTGCCGCCGGGGACGACGCCGGTCTCCAGCGCACCGCGTGACGCTCGCGCCGGCCTGCCCTCGGTCGACCGGCTGATGAAACGGCCCGAGATCGCAGCGCTGATCACGGCACACGGCCGAAGCCTGGTCCTGACGGTGGTGCGCGAGGTGCTTGCCGCAAGCCGCCCGCAGTTCGCGACGCCTGATGCCGACCCGACGATCGATCTCGTCGAAGCGATCACCGCAGGCCTGCAGACCCTGATGGCCGATTCGCTGCGCCCGGTCCTCAACCTGACCGGGACTGTCCTGCATACCAATCTCGGTCGCGCGCCCCTGCCGCCGGAGGCGCTCGAGGCGATCACCCGGGTGGCAAGCGGCGCCTCGAACCTCGAATTCGATCTGGCGACCGGCCGGCGCGGCGAGCGCGACGACCATGTGGCCCAGTGGCTGCGTCGCCTGACCGGCGCACCGGCGGCAGCGGTGGTCAACAACAATGCGGCCGCGGTGGTGCTGCTGCTCAATGCCCTGGCGCTGCGCCGCGAAGTGATTGTTTCGCGCGGCGAGCTGATCGAACTCGGCGGCTCTTTTCGCCTGCCCGACATCATGTCGCGGGCCGGCTGTCGACTGCGTGAGGTCGGCACCACCAACCGCACCCATCTGCGTGACTTCGCTGAGGCCATCGGGCCGCAGACCGCACTGATCATGAAAGTGCACGCCAGCAACTACCGCATCGAGGGCTTCACTGCCGAGCCCGATGAGCGCGAACTCGCAGCCCTGGCCCGATCGCACGACATTCCCTTCGTGATCGATCTGGGCAGCGGCACACTCACCGACCTCACCCGCTTCGGCCTGCCCGCCGAACCGACGCCCGAGCAAGCCCTGGCCAACGGTGCCGACCTGGTCACGTTCAGCGGCGACAAGCTGCTCGGCGGACCGCAGGCCGGCATGCTGGTCGGACGCACCGATCTGATCGACCGGATCCGGCGCAATCCGCTCAAGCGGGCGATGCGCTGCGACAAGCTCACGCTGGCTGCGCTCGCCGCCGTCCTGCGCCTGTATGGCAACCCCGAGCGACTGGTCGAGCGCATCCCGGCCTTGCGCCAGCTGGCCCGCCCTGCCCCGCCGATCGAAGCGCTGGCGCAGCGGGTCGCGCCGGTCGTGGCGCGCTGGCTCGAAACGCGGGCACAGGTGACCGTAGCCTCGATGTACAGCCAGATCGGCAGCGGCTCGCTGCCACTGGACACCCTGCCGAGTTTCGGGCTGCGGATCGAGCCGCTTGCGACAAAGCGCGCCGCCGGCTCGGCACTCGGACGGCTGGCCACCGAACTGCGCAGTCTGCCGATACCGGTGATCGGTCGGGTGAGCGATGGTGCGCTGTGGCTCGACCTGCGGTGCCTCGACGACGAGGCCGCCTTCATCCGGCTCTTCGAGTCCGCCGCCCCATCATGATCGTTGCCACCGCAGGCCATGTCGATCACGGCAAGACCAGCCTGATCCGGGCGCTCACCGGTGTAGACACCGATCGCCTGGAGGAGGAAAAGCGCCGCGGCCTGACGATCGATCTGGGCTTTGCCTATGCCGATTTCGGTGGCCCCGAACTGATGGGCTTTGTCGATGTGCCAGGCCATGAGCGCTTCGTGCGCAATATGCTGGCCGGCATCAGTGCGATTGATCTGGCCCTGCTGGTGATCGCCGCTGACGACGGCCCGATGCCGCAAACGCGCGAACACCTGGCGATCCTCGAATTGCTCGGTGCCCGACGGCTGGCGGTGGTACTCACCAAAATCGGTCCAGCTTCGGCCTCGCAAAAGACGCAGGCGATCGCAGCCATCGATGCGCTGCTCGAGGACAGCCGCTTTGAGGGGGCCAGGCGCTTCGAGGTCGAGACACCGCAATCCATCGGTATCGACGCCTTGCGACACTATCTTGCTCAAGCTCAGCAGGAGACTGCCGCAAGCGCTTGCGACGGGCCGTTCCGGCTGGCAATCGACCGATCCTTTTCGGTGTCGGGTGCAGGGCTGGTCGTGACCGGTGCAGCCTTGTCGGGCCGGGTGGCCATCGGCGATTCACTCATGGTGTCACCGCTGGGGATTTCGGTCAGGGTCCGCGGCATCCATGCCCACAACCGGGCGGCCGAGTCGGCGCAAGCCGGCCAGCGCTGCGCGATCAACCTCGTCGGCAGCGATCTGCGCGACGCGGATATCGGACGCGGGCAATGGCTGCTGTCGCCCAGCGCGCATGCGCCGGCAACCCGCATCGATGCGCGGATTTCGCTGCTCCCGGACCATCCGCGTGCGATTGCGCACCTGGCACCGGTTCAGGTCCATATCGGCTCGGCCACGGTGAATGCGCGGCTTGCGCTGCTGCAATCGCATCAGATGCAGCCCGGTGAGAGCGGGCTTGCGCAACTGGTGCTCGAGCAGCCGGTCGCGGCACTCTTCGGTGACCGTTTCGTGCTGCGCGATCCGGCCGCTCAGCGAACCATCGGTGGCGGATCGGTCATCGACGCCTTTGCGCCTGATCGGGGTCGACGCAGCCAGGCACGTCTGGATGAACTCGCCGCGCTGTCGCACGAGTCAGCCAGCGATGCGCTGCAGGCCTTGCTGGCGCTCAGCCCCTTGGGCGTTGACCTTGAGCGATTCGAGCGACTTCGCAAGCTCAGCACCACCCAAGTCGCCGAACTGCGCGACGCGCTGCCTTTGCAGATCATCGACACTCGCCTGCAGCCGGGTGCGCTGGCCACCGCGTCCGATGCGGACCGATCGATTGGCCTGGCGCTGCCGGTCTGGCAAGCCTGGCAAGCCGCGGTGCTTGCGTCACTCGCCACGGCGCATCAGGCCGAGCCCGATCAGATCGGACCGATTGCCTCAAGCCTTGCCCGCGCTGCGGCATCGGCCCTGCCCGCCCTGAGCAGCCCGACTCGCCTGAGCGGCGAATCAAGGGCCGGCCGCGCGCAGCCAAGGCGTGCGCAGATGATTGCCACTGCCGCCATCCGCTCGCTGATCGATGAGCAGCAGGTGGTCCGGGAAGGGGTGAGCCTGCGCCTGCCCGAGCACCGCGCCGTCCTGCCGCCCGGCGAGCAGGTGCTGCTCGACAGGGTCATTGCGCCGCTTCGCGACGCCGGCATTCGCCCGCCGATCGTGGGGGAACTCGCTGCGCTGCTCGGCCTCGAGCGCACCGAACTGCTCGCCTTTGCCCGTGACATGGCGCGGCGCGGCCATCTCCTGCCGATCGCGCCGAACCGGTTTTTCGTACCGGAAAGCCTTGGCGAACTCGCCGCGATCGCGGCCCGGCTCGCCGATGCATCGGCCGACGGCAGCTTTGATGCGGCAAGTTATCGGGACGCCTCCGGTCTGGGTCGCAACCTGACCATCGAGGTACTCGAATTCCTGGATCGCTCGGGCATCACCCGCCGCCTCGGTGAGCGGCGGCGGATGATCGGCTGATCGTCAACACCTGATCGACTGCCGCCGCGCGCATCCGACACGCGCGCACCGATCCGCCGTCCTCATGCCGCTTACTGCGGCTTCATCCCGAGCATGTCGACATTGCGTTTTTCATCGGCCCACAGGCGGGCGGCGAGTTTCTGGTAGTCCTCGCCGCTCAGGTAGGCATCGTCGAGGTCATAGGTCTCGAGATGGCGCTTGTAGGTCGGATCATTGAGTGCCGCCTTGAACGCATCGTGCAGCACCTTCACCACCTTCGGGTCCATGCCCCTGGGTCCGACCAGACCGATCGGACTGGCGGCCACCATGTCGTAGCCGGCTTCGCGCGCGGTCGGCACATTGGGCAGGCGGGGAATACGCTTTTCCTGGAAGGTCACCAGCACACGCCCCTTGCCCTGCTTTTCGATCTGCGCCCAGCCGCCATCGATCACCGAATTGATATGACCGCCAACGAAAGCCGCCAGCACTTCGGAGCCGCCCTTGAAGGGCACGAAGGTGAGATCGGCACCCGACTTCTGTGACAGCACGACCGTGGCCACATGGCCCGAGCTGCCGGTGCCGCTGGCACCAACGCTGACCTTGCCGGGATTGGCCTTGGCATAGTCGATGAACTCGGGCAGCGTCTTCCAGGCCGAGCTTTCAGGCACCACCAG
>CAIVAS010000105.1 GCA_903903975.1 uncultured Burkholderiales bacterium | reverse complement strand
GGGTTGCGGCGGGTTGGAGCGAATCCTACCCAAGTCTTTGAGATTGCGAAAAATTGACCACGCTGCCATTCAGCCGGTGTCACTCACCGCCGCGTCGCAGTCGCTCCAGGGCACGCTGATGCTCGCGCGGCCCGAAAGACGATGCCAGGCGTCCTTCGGCCGCCAAACCTTCGAGATAGAAACGCTCGATATCCGGCGCGGCCTTCAGCAGATCGCGCTCGAAGAGCGGCGTGTGCAGCCAGGGGCGCAGCCAGTGCAGCAGCCGAACCCAGCCCGGCACCCAGATCCGCCGGTCACGGCGTGCGATGCCGTCGACCATTCGACGCGCCGCCTCCTCGGGGTCGATATCAACATTCATCGGACCCGGAACGGTCTGACGCAGTCGCACGAAACCGGGATGCAGAGCGCCCTCGGTCACCAGCGCGGTCTTGACCCAGGATGCGTGGATCACGCCGATGCCGACGCCGTGCGAGGCCAGTTCGATGCGCCATGAATTGCACATCGCCTCGACTGCGGCTTTCGATGCCGCATAGGCCGACATCGCCGGCGGCGCCGCAAACGACGAGACCGACGCCGAGACCGCGATGAAGCCTTTGCAGCGAATCAGCTCGGGCAGTGCAGCGCGCACGGTATTGAAAACACCCATGACGTTGACCTCGTAGCATCGCTTCCAGGCCACCGGATCGATATGGGCGAGCTGACCGAAGGCGGCAACGCCTGCGTTCGCCCAGACGATGTCGATGCGCTGATAGCGATCGATGACCGCCGCCACCGCCGCGTCACAATCGGCAGCCGAGGTGACATCAGCCACCAGCGCCATGGTCTGCGAACCGATGGCCGCGGCAGCCGCTTCGACGGTCTGCCGATCGCAATCGACCAGCACCGGCACGGCACCGCGTCGATGCAGTTCACGCGCACCGGCTGCGCCGATGCCGGCACCGGCTCCAGTAATCAGGACAAGCTTGCCTGCCAATGACGGGACGCGACCCATCAATGACGGGAGGACTGATCGCAACGCCGATCGACTGATGCGCGAGCCACTCAGTGCACCTTGGCGATCATGAAATACAGGATCGGCAGCGGCAGGATGGTCGCGACCGCCCCGGTGATCTGCCACAGACGCGACAGACGCAGATATTCGTCCGTGATCGTGTCGGTCGTCGCCAGAATCTTGCGCTGCTTGAGCTGGATCGGCACCAGCACGAAAGCCCAGATCAGCCCCGAGAGCCCGAGCAGCAAATAGGACCAGCGGATCCAGGGATTGACCGCTTCGCCGCCCATGGGCGCGGCCATCAGGTAACCGGTAATGACCACACCGAGTGATCCGCTGAGGGTGAACAGGAGATCGGTGATGAGCACCAGTCGATTGCTGAAGCTAACGATCTTGTGGTCGCGCGTGCGCTCGGCGAGCGCCGCCCAGGTCCCGCTGACGATCACATTGCCAAGGAAGAGACAGGCACTGGCGATGTGGATGGTCTTGACTGCCGCGCTCATAAGGTGCGGCCCGTCTCCGGAGCAGGCCGGCTGCCAATGGCGACCGCTCCCACATCGGCACCCGCTTCGGCACCAGGCTCTGCGCCCGCGTTGGCGGTTGGATCAGCGCTCTGGGCAGGCAAGGCCGCCGCGCGTGCCGCCGACTTCTCGCGCTCGATCCTGAGGTCGCGAAACTGCCACCAGCAAAATGCCGCGACACCCGCGCCGATCACGCCGACCTCGACCAGCTTGAAGGCCGTCTCCATCGCGTCCCGGGAAGCTTTCGCAAGGCCCGCGTCAGCGGGCCAGGCGGTCCTGCTCGGACAGTCGCTCGAACAGATCGGTCGCCCAGACGACTTTCTCGTCGAAGGAGCGGCGGCGAGCTTTGCCGGCGACGCGGGCGGACTGCCGTCCGTTGAGGGTATCGGCAGCCGCATCGACCAGAAACGCAATCGCGGGCAATGGCTCGGTCGCCTGGTTGGCTGCACGCGGAGCGATCAGGTAAACCGACGATGCGCGCGAAATCAGCATCAGCTTGCGGCGGCCGGACACCACCGCTCTGCGGCTGATCGAATCGAAGCCATGCCGACGCACTTCTTCGCCGATCTCGGCATAGACCAGTTGCGCTGAACGGATTGCCGGTCGGCAATCACGCGGCAAGGCCGCAATGCCCGCTTCGGAACGATGGTAGAGATCATCGGCCGCCTTGAGCAGACGATCGATCACGCTGGCAATGGCATCGTTGAAGACCGGATCACGAAGCCAGCTTTCGGGATCGATGCCTGCCTCACGCAGCCACTGCAGCGGCAGATAAAGTCGACCTTCGCGGGCATCTTCACCGACGTCGCGGGCAATGTTGGTGAGTTGCATCGCTACGCCAAGCTCGCAGGCGCGGGCCAGGGCAGCAGGCGAGCGCGTCTCCATGATCAGCGCCATCATGGCACCGACCGTCCCGGCAACCCGGGCGCCATAAGCCTGCACATCGGCGAGCGTCTCGTAGCGACGGCCTTCGGCGTCCCAGAAAAAACCTTCGAGCAGGCCGTCAAGCAATTCGCGCGGAATGCCGTATTGACGCACCACCGGCAACAGGGCGCGATCGGCATCGACCGCCTCTGGCCGCCCGGCATAGATCGCGTCGAGGCGCCGCTGCAGATCACGATAAGCGCCAGCCTTGTCGATGCCGTCATCGATCGCATCGTCGGCCAGCCGACAGTAGGCATAGAGCGCCGTGGCAGGTGCCCGCACCCTCAGCGGCAGCAGCAGGGACGCGGCAAAGAAGGTCTTGGATCCACCCTGCATCAGGGTGCGCAGGGCCTTGGCATCATCGATTGGCATACCCGTGTCACCAGACTGCATCGGGGCGAGGTGTTTGTCGGCCAGGGTCGTGAACTGCGGGGTCGAGAGCTGCATGATCGCTCGCTGATGTCGAAGTGAGTCAGGTCGCCGGTGGGCGCAAGACGGGCAAGGCAGCGTCGGCAGCAAGCACCGGCGTTGCGTTGCGGCGGGACGTCGAGGTATCGGTGTCGGCTTTGGCAACGTCGCGATGTCGGATTGCCCAGCGCCACAAGGCGGTCGACGACAAGGGCAGCACCAGCAGCCAGTGCTCGAGGATGGCCAGCCCCAGCATCGTGCCGACCAGCGCCAACCCGACCGACTGGTCGATGGTGGTTGCCGGATCGGAGGCGCTCATGAAGATCAGTGCGACCACGACCGTCGCGATGCCCACCGCAAACGGGAAAAACGCATTCATCGGACGACGTCGGAAAAAGCTCTGCAGATAAGTCAGGTGCGGCGGCAGAAATTCTTCGCTGAGATTGCGCACGCCGAAGTAAAGATTGAGCTTGGCGCTGGTTCGCATCACCCAGAGCACAAGGAAGGTCCAGGTGCCGATCTGGTTGGGGGCGTCCCAGGTGATTGAAATGATGGCCGCGCCTGCAGCGAGAATGCCGAGCTCATGCCAGAGAATCGCCTGCACCGCCTGGGAAAACCGCGGCCATCCGGTCAGTCCGGGCGGTGAGGCGATACGGCGCGGCCCGGTGATCCAACCGGTGAGAAAGGTCAGTTCGTGCCAACCCCACACCAGCAATGAACAGGTGAAGGCGCAATAAACCCCCGAGACTGAGGTCTGATTGGCGGTATGGGCGAGTCCGAAAAGCGCTGCCACCGCCAGCAGTGTCGAGACGACCAGGCTCCAGCGGAAGGTGCCGCGTGGCAGGCCATCGAGTATCAGAATCAACCCGGTACTCGCCCACCAGATGATCACCGCAAAGACGACTGCGGCAGGAACGGAGAGCATGTCAGCGATCGCCTTGATGAATCAGCTGAGGTTGCCTTCGACTCACCACGCCGGAACGGCGCGGACATTCGAAGGCAGTTCGTGGTGAACCACGGGCACGAAATAGAGCCGCGCAAAGGCAGCGAGGCCTCGGACCGCCCAAGCAGCCTGCTTGACACGCCCCACCAGACCGCCCTGCTTCTTAGCCGCCGTGAGGCCTGTCTGAACCGCGAGCAGCTTGTCGAAGCCCGCGCGAAACGCCGGGTTGTCGATATCGAGCGTGATCGGGAACACCTGCTTCGAGATCTCTGACGTGATCCGGAAAACCGTGTAGTCGTAGTCGGTCGACTCGAAGCCCATCGCGTGATGGAGCATGGGCCGGGTGTGATCACGCACGTACATGGTGGCGTAGACCGCCAGCAGGAAGAAACGGATCCAGTAGACATTGCCGCCGCGCAGCAGATGCGGGTTGGCGCGCATGATCAGCGCAAACGACTCGCCATGTCTGAACTCGTCATTGCACCAGCGATGGAACCACTTGAAGATCGGGTGAAAACGCTTGTCGGGATGGCGCTCAAGCTGACGGAAGATCGTGATGTAACGCGCATAACCGATCTTCTCGGACAGATAGGTCGCGTAAAAAATGTACTTCGGTTTGAAGTAGGTATAGGCCTTGTTGCGCTTCAGATTGCCCAGGTCAAGCCCGATGCCGAGGTCCTTGAGCGACTGATTGATGAAGCTGGCATGGCGCGACTCATCGCGCGCCATGAAGCGCATCAGCGCCTTGATATCGGGATTCTCGACGTTCTTCTGAATCTCGTTGTAGAGGATGCAACCGGAAAACTCGGAGGTCACCGACGAGATCAGAAAGTCGATGAACTCCTGACGCAGCTCGGGCGATACCTGCGAGAACACCGCCTCGACCTCGGCCACAAATTCGGGCGTGCGCTGGAAGTGGTCGTGATTATTGTCACCCTCGTACTCGGCCATCATCACGTCCCATTCGGCCCGCACCGACGAGATATCAAGCCGGTTCATGGCTTTGAAGTCGGTGGTGTAAAACTTCGGGCTCAGCAGCGTGTCTTCCTTGGCTTTACTGGCAGCAGCTTCAGAGGAGGTGACGGCTTCCATGGTCGACATATCTGGGGTCCTGCGTTATTTGGCGGCGTTCGCCGACGGTGTCAGGAACTGCTCGAATTTACCTGAATTCGAGGGTCCGAATGATTCGAGATCGATGCGCTGACCGGTTGCCGGATCGACCAGGGTGAGTCTGCCGTTTGAATGGGCGATCAGCTCGAATGGCATTTCAGAGCCGAGTCCGCGTGCATGACGTTCGCGAGCCAGCGCTCGGACCGTGCCGCGCAAAAAGCCCTGCTCACCGGTGAGCTCGGCGATGACCTGCCCATTGGCCCCATCGATGATGGCGACGCCGCCATTGGGCCGGTCTTCGAAGCGCAATGCACGCTGCGCGGTGACATCGGGCATCGACTGGCGAATCTGGTCGGGGCCATTGCCGGTGATCCGGACCAGACCGACGCTGACCAGCGAAAACGCAATCAAGCCGCCGGCGCACCAGAGTACCCACCTGGGAAAGCTATCCGGCGCCTTCCTCGGCGTGACCGGACCAAGTGATTGGGTCATGGCGTCGCCCATCAGCTCATGCTCGGCTGCAGTGTGACCGGCTTGGCTGCTGCCCCGCTAGCCGTCATCGGCATCGGCTGCGCCGGCATCTCATTGACCTGCGACCAGGCCTGCGACAGCAGCGCCGCGACATTCGCCGCATCAGGCACCGAACGCAGTGTCGGCTCGGGATGCGCCAGTCGCCAGGAGCGGACATGCGGCCACAGGTGGAAATAGGCGATGTGATCAGAGCCCGACAAGGTCAGCGCGATGTCGCCGCACCCGTCGCTGAGCATCTTGACGTCAGCCGAACGCAAGCTCTTCAGGGGCAGATTGAAACTCAGCGTGAGCACCACACCCACGCGCATCACCACGCGACGATCGGTGATGGTGTAGACGGTCGTGCGGCAGGCCATCCAGGCCAGGACAGCGATTGTCCCGAGCGCGAGCACCGCCAGCACGGTCGGCAGGGCCATCAGCACCACCGCGTCTCGCAGCGAGCTTGCGTCGGGCAGAACCGTGTAGGCGCGAAACGCCAGCATGACCGCGAAATAGATCGCCAGCGTGCGCAGATGAAACGCGGTTCGGGCCAGCTTGCGAAAATCGGGCGCACCCTGCCAGAGGATGCGCTCGTTTTCCGGGAGCCTTTCCGGCAAGCCGTGCTGCGGCTCGAACTCGAATTCGTGACCGGTGTGCTGCACGTTCACAGAAGGGGCTCCGAACGCTTGGGATCGGCGTAAAGCGTGCCGCCGCCGTAATAGGCCATGATCTTCTCTTCTTCGAGCAGCGTGATCTGATCGCCATGCTTCAGACCGGGCACGGCACCGAAGTGGTGACCATAGATCGAATTGACTTCGACCGCATTGCGCCGCACTCGCGCAAAAGGCATCGGCAGCAGCACCGTGCGTGAGCCGGCAGCGGTATTGGTCTCGACCTCGAGATAGCGGAAGAGCATTTCTGATGTATCGAGCCAGACGTCGCGCACGATGCCACCCTGCTTGCCATCGCCGCCCATGACCGGCAGACCGCGCGGATCGACGTCCTGCTTGGCAACGTCATAGCCGGCCAGCACACGCAGCGGACGGATCACCGCTTCGCCGTGAATGTTCAGCTCGGGAACGTCGGCACGAATCGCATAGGCACCGGGGCCGACACCGTCGAGCATCGGATTGCCGGTCGGCTCGATCGGTGAGCCGGGAAGCTCGCTCGTGGCCACAAAGGCCCGCGGCGGCTCGCCCCGGTTGAGATCGGGAACCACCACTTCGTGGCCGTTGGCCAGCTTGAAGACTTTCGGTTCCGGAACCGGAAAGCCCTTGACCACCGCGCGTCCAAGGCTGTCTGACTCCATGGGATAGCCCTCGCGATGATTTTCGCGGGCGAGGTAGTAGATCAGGCCAGCAAAGAAAATCCAGAACGCGTAGAGCAGTAATTGCGCGAGATCGACGTAGCCGGTGATGGCTCCAACTTGCATGATGATTTCTCCTTCTGAATGGATTTGATTAACCGGGCAGTTCGGCGAGCCCGAACTTGCGTTCCGACAAGGGGACCACCGTACCGCGCCCAACAAGCGGTCCGATGGCAATGAGGGTCACAAAAAGCAGCAACAACTCGAACGCATACACAACACCATAGCCGGTGACCGGCATCGCAAGCGCCTCGCCCAGTGCTCCGGCGGTGGCCAGCCCGGAAAAGACATCGCGAATCAACCCGCCGCCTGCGATCGAGAGCCCGGCAGCGGTTGCCTGCACCGCGCCCCAGGCGCCCAGTGCCAGACCGACGAAGCCTCGCTCTTCCATCCTCATCGCGGCGGTCAGGGTGCCGACCGCAAAGAGCCCGCCGCCAAAACCGACGCAGGCCGCACCCATGCGAAACAGCGTGGGTGAGTCAGCCGGTGCTGCGAACAGCACCGCGAGGAAGGCAGGCAGACCTGCCAGCGCGCCATAAGCGGCGACCCGCAACGGATCGGTTCCGCTCGCCAGCACCCTGGCTGCCAGCGCAAAACCGATCAGCGAACCTGCGGCCATCATCGCGGTCAGGGCACTGGTTGCACCGACGCTCAGGCGAAGGATTTCGCCGCCATAAGGCTCGAGGATGATGTCCTGCATATTGAAGGCCGCCGTGCCGAGGCCCACCGTCCAGAGAAACCGGCGCGCACGCCCGGTACCGATGAAGCGCCGCCAGGCATCCCGGAAGGATGGCTCGGCCTGTGCCTTGAGCATCGCCGCGCGCTCGGGATTGCGTGCCTCCTGCTTCCAGAGTGCAACGCTGTTGAGCACCAGCGTGATGAGCGCCGAGCCCTGCACCACCTGAACAAGGGTTTTGGGCGCAAAGTCAGCCAGCACCACGCCAAAGAAAGTACCGCTTCCGACCATGCCGATCAGCAGCATGACGTACATGAGGGCAACCACCCGCGGGCGCGTTTCCTCGTCGGCCAGGTCGGTCGCCAGCGCAAGGCCCGCGGTCTGCGCGGTCTGCAGGCCGATGCCCACCACCAGAAACGCGAACGCCGCTGCAGCCTGACCGACCCAGGGTGGGGTTAGTACCGCGCCTTGCCCCGACAGCACCAGCAAGGCGAAGGGCATGATCGCCAGACCGAAGAACTGCAGCATCGTGCCGGTCCAGATGAAGGGCACACGCCGCCATCCGAAGGCAGAGCGATGGGTATCCGATTTGTAGCCGGTGAAGGCTCGAAATGGCGCCACCAGCAGCGGCAAGGCAACCATGAATGCGACCAGCCAGGCGGGTACGCCCAGTTCGACGATCATGACCCGATTCAGCGTGCCGACGATGAGCGCAGTGGCCATGCCCACCGTGACCTGAAACAGCGACAGACGCAGCAGACGCGCCAGCGGCAAACCGGCACTCGCCGCATCGGCGAAGGGCAGATAGCGGGCATCGATCGACTTCAGGAAGTTGGTGAAGCGCTTACCCTTGGTCTTCGATTTCATCGTCGCACTCATTTGCGCCGCCACTCGATTGCTTGCGAGGTGTAAAAGCCGGTCGACACCCGAAAGGTGCGGCCCGACTCCCATCCCTGCAACTGAGGCAAAGCAGACAGCTTCTTCTCCAGCTTTCCGGCTGCGACCGGGACGATCCACGGCGCGCGATTTGAGCGCGGAAATGCCCGACCCACGACACGCATGGTCGCCAGCAAGGGTGTACGAGGCGCAAAGGTGAAGAGCACCGAATCGCGGGTACGCGGCGCCAGGGCAGCCAGTGCGCGAAGCACATCATCGGGCTCGTAATGAATCAGGGAGTCCATGCCGACCACATGATCGAATTCGCCCAGCGCCGGATCAAGCATGTCGCCGGCACAGAATTCAATGCTAGACGGATCGATGTCGGCGGGCAGGCGCTCTCGCGCCAGATTGACCAGCGTGGGCGACAGATCGATTGCCACCACCTTCGCACCCATGCGGGCGCACTCAACCGCCAGCGCGCCGGTGCCGCAGCCTGCATCAAGCACCCGCTTGCCGCTCAGATCATCGGGCAGCCAGTTGAGCAGGGTTTCGCGCATCTTGTCGCGACCGGCGCGCACCGTCGCGCGAATGCCGCTGACCGGCGCCGACGAGGTCAATCGGGCCCAGGCCTCCACAGCGGTGCGATCGAAGTAGTGCTCGATCTCGCCGCGGCGATCAAGGTAGGTGGTGTCGTTCATACGATCAGGTTTCAATCGAATCCAAGCAGGTCAAAAATATCGCGGTCTTTCAATGCTTCGGGCGCCAGCGGGTCGGTGCCCGCCCAGAGGGCAGCGGCCAGCCGCATGTATTCGTTCTGAACTGCCTCGAGCTCGGGCGAATACTCCATCTCGAAGAGCGTCGACTTCTTCAGGCGGCTGCGCCGGATGACGTCGAGGTCAGGGAAATGCGCCATCCGCTTCAAACCGACGCGATCATTGAATTTATCGATCTGATCGGTGTCCTTGCTGCGGTTGGCAATGACGCCGCCGAGGCGCACGTTGTAGTTCTTTGCCTTGGCCGCAATCGCCTGAACGATCCGGTTCATTGCGAAGATTGAATCGAAATCGTTGGCGGTCACGATCAGCGCACGGTCGGCATGCTGCAGGGGCGCGGCAAAACCGCCGCACACCACATCGCCCAGCACATCGAAGATCACCACGTCGGTGTCCTCAAGGAGGTGATGCTCCTTGAGCAGTTTGACGGTCTGACCGACCACATAGCCGCCGCAACCGGTGCCGGCAGGCGGGCCGCCCGCTTCGACACACATCACGCCGTTGTAGCCCTCGAAGACGAAGTCCTCGAGGCGCAGCTCTTCAGCATGAAAATCCACCGACTCGAGCACGTCGATGACGGTGGGCATCAGCTTTTTGGTCAGGGTAAAGGTCGAATCATGCTTGGGGTCGCAGCCGATCTGCAGCACGCGCTTGCCGAGCATGGAGAAGGCCACCGACAGGTTCGATGAGGTGGTGCTCTTGCCGATACCGCCCTTGCCATAGACCGCAAAGACCTTGGCATTGCCGATCTTCAGGTTGGGGTCGAGCTGCACCTGCACACTGCCGGCGCCATCAAGGCCCCGTGATGGGCGTTTGATATCGGAGAAAGGAACGGTTGCGGTTGTCATGCGGGGGTACCTTCGTAAACGCCTTCGAGCCGGTCTTCGAGTTCCTCGCTGGCTCTACGCAAGGCCTCGAGCATCTCGGGCTCGGGCGTCCAGTACTGACGATCCGAAGCTTCGAGAAGCCGATTGGCCACTCGCGCGGACGCGGTGGGATTGAGCTGGGCCAGCCGTTCACGCATCTCGGGATCGAGCATGAATGTTTCGGATAGCTGCTTGTAGACCCAGGGCTGGACCTGTCCAGTCGTTGCCGACCAGCCCATGGTATTGGTGACATGAACCTCGATCTGGCGCACACCCTCGTAGCCATGCTTGAGCATGCCTTCGAACCATTTCGGGTTGAGCATGCGCGTGCGGGTTTCGAGCGCGACCTGATCTTCGAGTGTGCGAACCGTGCCTTCGCCGCGGGTCTGATCGCCGATGAAGACCGGGGGGGCCTTGCCGCCGCGAGCCCGCTTGACCGCACCGGTGATGCCGCCCAGCGTATCGAAATAGTTGTCGACGGTGGTGACGCCGAGCTCGACCGAATCGAGGTTCTGATAGGTGAGCGCCACATCGGACAGCACGCTTTGCAGCAGCGCCGATTGCTGCACCGCCCGGCCGCCACGACCATAGGCGAAACCCTTGCGCCGCGAATAGGTTTCAGCCAGCTCGTCTTCGTCGGCCCAGCGGCTGCTCTCGACCAGATTGTTGACGTTCGAGCCGTAGGCACCTTCTGCATTGCCGTAGACGCGCAGCGATGCGATTTCAAGCGTGCAGCCATGCTCCAGCTGATAGGCCAGCGCGTGCTTGCGGATGAAGTTCATCTCCGGGGCTTCATCGGCAGCGGCGGCCATGAAGGAGGCTTCGGCCAGCAGCTTGATCTGCAGCGGCATCAGATCGCGGAAGATGCCCGAGATCGTCACCATCACGTCGATGCGCGGACGACCCAGGTCGGCCAGCGGCACAAGCGAAGCACCTGCGATACGGCCATAGCTGTCGAAGCGCGGCATCGCGCCCATCAGGGCCAGGGCCTGAGCGAGCGGCCCGCCTTCCGACTTCAGATTGTCGCTGCCCCACAGGACCATCGCGATGGTCTCGGGCAGCGAATTGCCACCTTTGACATAGGTATCGAGCAGACGCTGCGCTTGAGCTGCGCCATCGCGCATCGCAAAGGCGCTCGGAATGCGGAAAGGATCGAAGCCGTGAATGTTCCGCCCGGTCGGCAAAACGTCGGGGGTGTGCAGGATGTCTCCGCCCGGCGACGGCCGGATGAAGCGGCCGTCCAGCGCGGCAAGAATGGCGCCAACCTCGTGATCTTGCGACAGGAGCCGGTTCGATTCGGCAAGCGAGTCGAAGAGCTTTCGCGACGCATCGTCGATCGCAAGGCCAGATACCGACAGAGCACGCTCCGCTGTATCACCAGCCACCAGTGACTCGATCGATTCACGCGATGCTGCGAGCGGATGGCTCGACTCGGCCATCGCCATCAGCATGTCGATGCGCTCCGGCTCGCTCGACGCCTGGCCCGCCACATGCAGACCATGCGGGATGAGGGTGTATTCGAGTTCGAGGATTTCTTCGCCGAGCGCGAGGATGCGCGCGTCGGTGTCGGTCGACCACAAGGGCTCGGCGGCAACCAGATCGAGCTCAGCGGCCTGCGACTGGATCAGCACCGCCAGATCGGCCCGCTTGTGCGACTCGGAAGGTGCCAGCTCGCGCCAGGAATCGATCGAACTCTTGAGTTCGGTCAGTCCGCTGTAAAGCCCTGCCTGCGCCACCGGGGGGGTGAGATAGCTGATCAGCGTCGCACCCGAGCGCCGCTTGGCAATCGCGCCTTCCGACGGGTTGTTCGAGGCATAAAGGTAGAGGTTGGGCAGATCGTCGATCATGCGGTCGGGCCAGCAGGTGCCCGACATGCCGGCCTGCTTGCCGGGCATGAACTCGAGCGCTCCATGGGTGCCGAAATGCAGGACCGCGTGCGCCTTGAAGTCTTCGCGAAGATAGCGATAGAAAGCCGAAAAGGCGTGCGTCGGTGCCAGACCTTTTTCAAACAGCAGGCGCATCGGATCGCCCTCGTAACCGAAGGCCGGCTGCACGCTGACCAGCACATTGCCGAACTGCTTGCCCAGCACGAAGATCGCGTTGCCGTTGCTCAGTTGCTTGCCGGGCGCCGGACCCCACTGCGCCTCGATTTCCTTGAGCCAGCGCTCGCGACGCACATGGTCGTCGGCCTTGATCAGGACATGCACATTGGCATCAGCGCCGTGCTGCTCTGCGTTGCCCTTGAGCATCGACTCGCGCAGGTCATCGACGCTTTCGGGCATGTCGATGGTGTAGCCCTGCGCCTTCATGCCGGCAAGCGTGTTGTAGAGCGACTCGAAGACTGCCAGATAGGCGGCGGTGCCGATATTGCCGGCATTCGGCGGAAAGTTGAACAGCACGATCGCGACCTTGCGCTCGGCATGTTCGGCGCGGCGCATGGCGATCAGCTTGGTGACACGTGCCGCCAGCATGATGGCGCGCTCCGGGCAGGAGGCCATGTCCTGCGCGGTATCAGACTTGGTGAAGGTGCAGTGGTGATGACAGCCGTCGCAGGTCACGCCCTCTGCACCCGGCCGGCCGCCGAAAACCATCGGGCCGGTCGCGCCGTCGAGCTCGGGGATCGCCACCATGATGGTGCTCTCGACCGGCAGCAGTCCACGGTCGGAACCTCCCCACTGATCGAGCGTCTGAAACTCGGCCGGATGGGCAGCAACATAAGGCACATCAAGCGCAGCCAGCACATCTTCAGCGGCTTTCGCATCGTTGTAGGCGGGTCCGCCGACCAGCGAGAAGCCTGAGAGCGACACCATCGCATCGATGGTCGCCTTGCCGTCATGCATGAAAAACTTGTCGATCGCCGGGCGGGAGTCGAGTCCTGCCGAAAAGGCCGGGATCACTCGCAGGCCGCGCGCTTCGAGCGCGGCAATCACGCCATCGTAATGGCCGTGGTTGCCCGACAGCAGGTACGACCGCAACATCAGCACACCGACCGTGCCCAGGGGCGCGTCGACATTAGCCGGCAGCGGCAAGTCTTCCATGCGCTCGGACATGCGCGCTGCCATGCGCGGGTGATAGACGCCCAGTTCCGGGTACTCAACCGGCGCAGCCGGCTTCGACAAACCCCGCAGGGATCTGCGCGGACCATCGGCATAGCGGTCGATCAGGAAGCGGACCATGTTGAACATGTTTTCCTGAGAACCGCCGAGCCAGTATTGCAAGGAGAGAAAATAACTGCGGACGTCCTGCGCGGTACCCGGGATGAACTTCAGCATCTGGGGAATCCGGCGCAGCATCTTCATCTGCTTTTCGCCACCGGTTGCCGCTTTGTCCTTGCCGCTGCCACGCAGTTTCTTGAGCAGCGCCAGCGGCCCCGAGGCTGGCTTGTCCATATCGAACTTGCCGATCTTGGTGAGCTTGACGACTTCGCTGGCCGACATCGCGCAGACCATGGCATCGCAATGATCGCGGCGGGCCTTGAGCGCCGGCAGAATCGGCAGAAAGTGATCTTCCATGAAGAGCATCGTCGCAATGACGATATCGCCCTTGGCGATGTCCTCAATACAGTGCTCAAGACCGTCGGTTTTGCCGCTCCACTCGGACGCGGCATGCAGGGTCAGATTGAGTCCGGGGATCTGCTGCTTCAGGGAAGCGCGCGCGCGATCAACTGCACTCGACAGGTGAGTGTCCATCGTCACGATGACGACGTTCACCGGTGTCGGTTCAACGTGCGAAGTGCGATTTTGCATCATAGAGGGTCTCAACCGTGATCAGTGACACGCCGCGCTCGAGTGCATAGCGCTCCGTGTTCTTTCGAGCTTTGCCACGAACAAAAAAAGGAATTTTTTGCAGTTCGGCTCGGGCGTCGCCGTCCCAGACAGCGGCGGCGTTGGATGTGCTTGTCATCACCTGGCTGTCTGATGACGCAGGTTCCAGAGAAATCATGTCGACTGGCTGCGGCTCGTTGACCTGCAGTGCGGTGTCGTGTTGCTGCGTCTCGGTCAGCGGCGTAATCGCCGTTGCCACACCCGTGCGGCCAAGATGCGAGGCAGGCGCATTCTCATGAAACTCGAAGTCACCGCGGAACATGCCCAGCAGGTGCTCTTCGAGACCCATCATCAAGGGGGCAACCCAGGTGTCGAAGAGCACATTGGCGCCTTCGAAACCCATCTGCGGCGCATAGCGCGCAGGGAAATCCTGGACATGCACCGGCGCCGAAATCACTGCGCAGGGCAGACCCAGTCGCTTGGCGATGTGGCGTTCCATCTGGGTGCCGAGCACGAGTTCGGGCTGCGCCGCCGTCACGGCTTCTTCGACTTCGAGATAGTCGTCGGAGATCAGCGGCTCGACGCCATAGAGCTTGGCGGCCTCACGGATCTCGCGAGCGAATTCCCGGCTGTAGGTTCCCAGACCGACGACGGTAAAGCCCAGCTCCTGCGTGGCGACACGCGCGGCAGCAACCGCGTGCGTCGCATCACCAAAAATGAACACCCGCTTGCCGGTGAGGTAGGTCGAGTCGACCGACCGTGAATACCAGGTGGCGCGCGACGGTGCGCCGGCCAGCACGACAGTGGGGTCGACACCCGCCAGTTCAGCCACTTCGCGGATGAAGTCGCAGGTCGCGCCGACGCCCAGGGGCACAGACTTGGTCATCGGTTGCTGCAGATTGCGGGCAAGCCACTGAGCCGCCTGTGCGGCGGTCTCGGGATAGAGCACGACATTGAAGTCGGCATCGCCAAGCCGGACGATATCGGCCGGCGTTGAGCCCATCGGCGCCACGACATTCACATCGATACCGAGTTGCGCGAGCAGCCCGGTGATTTCACGGATGTCGTCGCGATGCCGGAACCCCAAAGCAGTCGGGCCGAGCAGATTGCAACTCGGTCGCTTGCCCTGCGGGCGCTCGGGACGCTTGCCCGGCGCCACCAGATGGCGCACCAGCTGATAGAAGGTCTCGGAGGCGCCCCAGTTTTCCTTGCGCTGATACGAGGGCAGCTCGAGCGCCACCACCGGGATCGGCAGATCGAGCGCCTTGGCCAGACCGCCCGGATCATCCTGAATCAGCTCGGCAGTGCATGAAGAACCGACGATCATCGCCTGCGGCGCGAAGCGTTCGTAGGCTTCGCGCGCGGCGGTCTTGAAAAGTTCGGCGGTATCGCCACCCAGATCGCGCGCCTGGAAGGTGGTGTAGGTCACCGGCGGGCGCTGCGGCAGGCGCTCGATCATGGTGAACAGCAGATCGGCATAGGTGTCGCCCTGCGGCGCATGCAGGACGTAATGCAGTCCCCGCATCGCTGTGGCGACGCGCATTGCACCGACATGCGGCGGGCCTTCATACGTCCAGAGTGCGAGTTGCATGGCGGCGCGCTCAGGCAGCGATCTTCGTGCGTCGATGCAGCGGACGCGAGAAGAGTTCGGCGAGATCGCCGGCCTGGTCATAGCCCTGAATCGGCGTAAAGACCAGCTCGATCGACCATTTGGTGGTCATGCCCTCGGCTTCGAGCGGATTGGCCAGACCAAGCCCGCAGACCACCAGATCGGGCTGCAAGGCGCGGCAGCGATCAAGCTGGCGCTCGACATGCTGCCCTTCGGACAGGGCGGTGGAATCCGGCAGCAGCGCCAGCTCACGTGACAGATGCTGCCGGTGCAGATAGGGCGTGCCGACTTCGGTGAGGGTCATCTTCAGCTCGCGCGACAGAAAGCGCGCGAGCGGGATTTCCAGCTGCGAATCCGGAAAAAAGAACACGCTGCGACCTGACAGAAGACCTTGGTGCATTTCAACTGCGCGGCGAGCCCGCGCCTGACCAGGTGCGACCACCGCGTCGAATTTTTCAGACGGCACGCCCCAGGCATCGGCCGCGGCACGCAACCATTCGGTCGTGCCTTCTTCGCCGATCGGAAACAGCGCATCGAGTCGCGTCGCACCGCGCTCTTCGAGCGCACGGGCGGTATCAGCCAGAAACGGCTGCGCCAGCAGAAAGCGGGTGTTGGGTCCGATCTCAGGCATCGCATTGGCACGCCTGGGCGGGAAAAACGCCACCGGACCGATGCCCAATTGATCAAACAGCCGTTTGAATTGATCTTCGACCACATCGGCCAGCGCGCCCACCACGACCAGCGACTTCTGCGATCCAGGCGTCTCGCTTTCGGCAGCGACCGGCAGCGACGGGACCATCGCGGCCAGACAGGCGTCCTCACCCTGGGTAAAGGTGGTCTCGATGCCGCTGCCGGAATAATTCAGCACTCGAACCGAGGGCGAGAATTGCTGCGACAGTCTTTGCGCAGCACGGCCGAGGTCGAGCTTGATGACTTCAGACGGACAGGAGCCCACCAGAAAGAGCAGCTTGATATCGGGCCGACGGTCGAGCAGACGCGTGACCACCCGATCGAGCTCGACATTCGCATCGGCCAGACCGGCCAGGTCGCGCTCATCGATGATGGCGGTCGCAAATCGCGGCTCGGCAAAGATCATGACCCCTGCGGCCGACTGGATCAGATGCGCACAGGTGCGCGAGCCAACCACCAGAAAGAAAGCATCCTGGATCTTCCGGTGCAGCCAGATGATCCCGGTCAGGCCACAGAACACTTCACGCTGCCCGCGTTCGCGCAGCACCGGCTGATCCTGACAGCCGGAGGACTCACGATGGATCGCGATGACGTCGCTCATGCCGCACCCGCCCCGGCAGCCGGCTCGAGGGCGGCGGCATCAAGCGCTGCGGCGCCCAGCCGGGCGGCGCGCAGCTTGAGCACGAACTGAATCGCGTTGACGACATAGATGAGATAAGCGGCCAGCGCGACGTACATCTGCTGGCGGGTGTCGATCGCGCCGGTCAGGAGGGCATACAGGTAGTAGGTATGCAGGGCGATCACGCCCATGCTCACCACGTCTTCCCAGAAAAAAGCGGGCGCAAACAGGTACTTACCGAAGACCACTTTCTCCCAGATACAGCCGGTCACCATGATGGTGTAGAGCGTGATGGTCTTGACGACGATCGAGATGGTCGCGGCGGTTTCACCCTCGCCAGTCAGCAGATAGCGGCACACCAGAACCACGCTGACGATGAACACCAGGAACTGGAAAGGAGCAAGCAGACCCTGGACGAGGGTCCACTTCGTCTCGTCGCGACGCTTGCGTTCTTCTGCCGTATAAAGCGGCGGACGGCCGGTTTTTGGCCGCCGCTCAGCGGCTTGCTCGGCGGTGAATTGGTTTGTCCCCATGGACTCAATCTAGCCGCGTCACCGAAGACTGTCAACCTGTCTTGACGTAATCTTCAACTGACACTAGGATTCAGCCATCGACAACACGACCCCGCTAGGGTCGTCAACAGCCCGTCCGCTTAGCGGCCGGTCACCTTGACACCCGGCTGAGCGGGCCCGACACTGGGGTAACTATTTGTATCAGCGCCGCATTCAGTCCTTTGGCCAAGCCGATTGGGCATTTGCGTTACCCAATACAGAACTACGTCAACTGCGTCAGGCAGGCTGGAGTCGGCTTGCGGTGTCGACGCAGAAAGACGATAAGCAGTCAGGGAGACGATTCATGGAGCGCTCATCCGACAACGGCTCGCAGTTCGACGCAAGCCAGGACGCCAGTTCGCGGGGCGAATCGTCGGCTTATCATTCCGACGGAAAAACCTCGCCAGCCCGCTACCAGCAGTGGCTGCAACGAACCATCGAAACCGAAGTGATCCCCCGACTGATGCTCGCGCAGCGCCTGGCAGCGATCTCTCCTGGCGTCTCGAGCCGCGACCTTGGGTCAACCCCCGGCTTGGCCGACATCGAAACCTTTACTTCGCTGCTGCTTCAGGATGACGAAGCGAGCTGCGACGATTTCATTGCTTCGCTTCGAAATCGCCCGGTCGCGATGGAGAGCATCTTCCTTGATCTGTTCTCCCCGGCGGCTCGACGCCTTGGCGAGTTGTGGAACGAAGATCTTTGTGATTTCACGCAGGTCACGCTTGGCTTGTGGCGAATCCAGAAGATGGTTTACGAGTTGAGCAGTTCAGTGCCCGAGAACTTGTCTGCGTCGACCAGAACGACACCGCTTCGTGCAATGCTGGTTGCAGCACCGGGTTCTCAACACACCCTGGGCCTGACAATGGTGTGCGAGTTTTTTCGACGGGCCGGTTGGGATGTCTATTCGGAGCCATGCGCCAATGCGCACGAACTGACTGAGCTTGCCCGTCATGGATGGTTTGATGTGATCGGTCTGTCGGCCAGCGTCGACGATCAACTCGAACCGCTCGAGACCTTTATTTCCGATTTGCGGTCCGCCTCACGAAACCCCTCGGTCGGCGTGATGGTCGGTGGTCCCTTGTTCCTCAACAATGCTTCACTGGTTGGCGAGGTCGGCGCCGACTTCACGGCAAGCGATGCGCGTCAGGCGGTCGAATTGGCCGAATCCTTTGCAACTGCAAATAAACAAAAGTAATGACAGACAACACTCATCCGACGAAAGCCGGCTCGGGTCAACACACCTCAACCAGCCGCCAGTGAATCGAGCCGCCCCAATCAAGAACTCCTTTGCAGGGTTTGGCCCGGCAGATACCGCCTCCCTGATCGCAGCGGCAGCGGATGTCGCGCTGTTGGTCGACTCGCGCGGCGTCATTCGCGATGTCTCAATCGGCAGCCAGGAATTTGCCGGTCTGGCACACACCGACTGGATCGGTCGCCCCTGGTCAGAAACCGTGACCTCCGAGAGCCGGGTCAAGGTCGAGGCCCTGTTGAAGGGCGCGACCGGCAAGGACGAGCCGCAGTGGCGACATATCAATCAGGCATTCAGCGAAGGCGCCGCGGTACCCATTCTCTATTCGACCATCCAGGCGGGCCCCAAAGGACAGGTGGTCGCGATCGGCCGTGATCTGCGGCAGTTTGCCGCGGTCCAGCAAAGGCTGGTGGCCGCGCAGCAATCGATGCAGCGCGACTATGTCAGGCTGCGGCAGACCGAGACGCGCTATCGCATGCTCTTCGAGTCGATCTCCGAGCCGGTCCTGATCGTCGATGCCGGCACATTGAAAGTCATCGAAGCCAATCCCGCCAGTGGACAGCTCTTCGCTGAGCCGCCAAAACGCCTGCTCGGTCGGCCGATCGGCGACTGCTTCGATCCCTCGGCCAGTCATGAGCTGCAAGCAACCCTCGACGCTCTGAAAGGTGCCAGACAGACGCAAAGCAGCCTGATCCGCGTCAAGACCGCCAACCAGCGAAGTGTCGAACTGTCGGTCTCGGCATTCCGGGTCGACAACGACACCGTGTTGCTGGTCAACATATCCTTGCCTTCAAGTGCTTCGGCAACGACCAACGACGTACCGCGTCAGTCGCTCCTTGCGGCCATCGAACGTGCCCCGGATGGTCTCGTGGTCACCGACACCAGCGGGACCGTGCTGTATGCCAATCACAGCTTCGCGGAGATGGCCCAATTCGAGACCAGCGAGCAGGTCGTGGGCGAGTCGCTCGACCGCTGGCTTGGCAGATCAGGCGTTGATCTGGGTGTGCTGATGGCCAACCTGCGCCAGAACGACGCGGTCAGATTGTTCCCGACCGTCATCCGCGGCAGATTCGGCGCCGAGACCTCGGTCGAAATTTCAGCGGCATCCGTTCCTAACGGCAAGCAGTCCTGCCTGGGATTCACTATCCGCGACGTCGGTCGACGCCTGCAGACCGAACCGCGGGGCAGCGACAATCCCGGCCTGTCTCGCGCCGTGGCGCAGCTCGCGGAGCTCGTCGGTCGTGTGCCGCTCAAGGACATCGTCGGCCAGACGACCGACCTGATCGAACAGATGTGCATCGAGGCTGCGCTTCAGCTGACTCGCGACAATCGTGCCGCTGCAGCCGAAATGCTGGGCCTGTCACGCCAGAGCCTCTATGTGAAGCTGCGCCGCTACGGGCTTGGCGAGCATCCCGCCGAAAACGCACACTGACTGACACCTGAGCGCTGGTGGAATGAGTTCCGACGCAGCCGGCGCCAATGAAGTCGTCGCCGGCGAAGTCGTCGTGATGGCGGCCTTCGACATTCTTGCGTCGTCGCGTCTGTGGGGATGGTCCCGACTTGTTCGCGGGCGCGCCGGCCTGCGTGGCGCGACCGGACTTCGTTTCGCCAAAGTGCTCGGCAGCGGGGTCGAAGGCGGCTTCGGTCTGAAACCGAGCGCCTCCATACTGGGCCTGTTCTGTGTCTTTCAGGACGCGGCGAGCGCCGAGGCCTTCATGGCAGACGACGGGTTGATGCGTCGCTGGCGGGAGCGCTCGCGCGAATCCTTCTGCGTCAAGATGCAGGTCTACTCATGCCGCGGCAGCTGGACTGGGTCGCGTCTGGCGGTCACCGCCGCGACGCCCCTGGCAGGGCCAGTGGTCTCGCTGACTCGCGCGTCAATCAAGCCTTCACGGGCCGCCGCCTTCTGGCGGATGCAGCCACCGGCCGAGCGATCACTCGAGCAGGCCACCGGCTGTCGGCTTGCCATCGGCGTGGGCGAAGCGCCCCTGCTGCGTCAAGCGACCTTCACCGTCTGGGACGATGTCGCCGCGATGGACCGTTATGCCCGCAGCGGCGCGCATCAGGAGGCGATCGTGGCCGCTGCACGCGGCGGCTTCTTCTCGGAATCGATGTTCGTGCGTTTCGTGCCTTATGAGATTCATGGTAAATGGAAAGGAATATCGATTGCCTGATCACCATGTCGTGGTGGTGGGCGCCGGCATCGCCGGGCTGGTCAGCGCCATTGATCTGGCCCGTCAGGGTCTGAAGGTCACGGTGCTCGAACGGGCGGCCGTGCCCGGTGGCAAGCTGCGCCAGGTGATGGTCGATGGCGCACCGATCGACAGTGGGCCGACGGTCTTCACGATGCGCTGGGTGTTCGATGCGCTCTTTGCCGATGCCGGCCTCGACTTCGATCAGGCAGTTCGACTGGCGCCACTCTCGGTGCTGGGCCGCCATGCCTGGGGGGCGGGCGGGCGGCTCGACCTGTTTGCCGATGCGCAGCAGTCGCACGAGGCGATCGGTGTCTTCAGCGGCCCTGATGAAGCACGACGTTTTACGCAATTCTGCGACGAAGCACGCCGTGTCTACCAGGCGCTCGAAGGTCCTTACATCCGATCGACTCGGCCAGACGTGCTGGGCCTGTCGGGCGACCTTGGTCTTGGCGGTATCGCCACCCTGACCCGACTCGGGCCGTTTCGTGACCTGTGGCGTGCGCTGGCCAGGCACTTTCATGATCCTCGTCTGCAGCAGCTCTTCGGGCGCTATGCCACCTACTGCGGATCCTCGCCTTTCGAGGCACCGGCCACGC
Organism: uncultured Burkholderiales bacterium; assembly: GCA_903903975.1. Taxonomy (GTDB): domain Bacteria; phylum Pseudomonadota; class Gammaproteobacteria; order Burkholderiales; family Burkholderiaceae_E; genus UBA4615. Next base: position 4,633 of record CAIVAS010000105.1, on the reverse strand, counting down.
TGATGCTGGTCGCGCAGGTCGAGATGCAGGGGGTCTGGGCGGTTGAAAGCGGCATGATCGAGCTGGCCCGCGCGCTCGCCCGGCTGGCGCAGCAACTGGGCGCCACCATCCGTTGCGCCGCGCATTGCGACAGCATCGTCATCGAAGGCGGTCGAGCCCGGGGCGTGGTTCTGACCGGCGGCGAGCGGATCGATGCCGATTCGGTGGTCTTCAATGGCGATGTCGGCGCGCTGGCCGCAGGGCGGCTCGGCGAAGCCACCACTCGCGCCACACCGGTGGTGCCAAAGGCCGCGCGGTCGCTGTCGGCATTGACCTGGTCGATCAGGGCGCGCACGCGGGGCTTTGCGCTCACGCGCCACAACGTCTTTTTCGATGACGACTATGCGAGTGAATTCAGCGACATTTTTCGGCGCGGTCGGCTGCCCGCCAAGCCCACGATCTACGTGTGTGCGCAGGATCGCGATAACACGACCGAGCTTGACCGGCCCGAGCGGCTGCTGTGCCTGGTCAATGCACCGGCCCGCGGTGATTCGGGGCCCTTCGATGCCGACGAGATCGAATCGTGCCGGCAGCAGGCATTCGGTCTGATGAAGCGCTGTGGTCTCGAGATCGATCAGCACGAGGACCATTGCGTCACCACCACCCCCCATGATTTCGAGCGGCTGTTTCCGGCCACTGGCGGTGCGCTCTATGGGCGCGCGTCGCACGGCTGGATGTCGGCGTTCGCGCGCCCGGCATCCGGCAGCGCGATACCCGGACTGTGGCTTGCGGGCGGCAGCGCGCATCCCGGGCCGGGCGTGCCGATGGCCGCGATGTCGGGACGACTGGCCGCAGCCACGCTGATGGCCGATCTGAACTCGACGGGGCGTCGGTCGAAAATCACGATTGCAGGCGGGGCGGGCTCGGCCGCTTGAGCCCCTTCTTGCAGGCAGAAGGCGCAAGCTCGGCCGCTTGAATCCCCCGCGGGCAGGCGCGCCGGCTCGACGAATCGCCGCTGATCAGCGGCGTGCGCGCACCACGCTTGCCGCCTCGGGCAGCACCGACATCAGCGCCTTGGCCGATGCCAGCACACCTGGCATGCCGGCACCCGGATGCGTGCCGGCACCGACAACATACAGGCCCTCGAGATCCTCGCTGCGGTTATGCGGCCTGAACCATGCGCTTTGCAGCAGCAAAGGCTCCATCCCGAAGGCGGCACCCTTGTAGGACAACAGACGATCCTGGAAGTCCTGGGGCGTGAGATAAAAAGACGTGACGATCTCGTCGCGCAGGCCGGGCAGCACGGTTTTTTCGAGCGACTCGGCGATCGCCTCGCGATAAGGCTCGGCATGCTTGGCCCAGTCGGTGCCACTTTCGAGATGAGGCACTGGCGACAGCACATAGAACGAATCGCAGCCCGCAGGCGCCATCGATGGGTCGGACGCCGTCGGTCGATGCAGATAGAGGCTGAAATCCTCGGCCAGATGCTTGCGCTTGAAGATGTCGTCGAGCAGCTCCTTATATCGCGGCCCGAGCACCATCATGTGATGCGGCACATCGTGATACTGCTTGCGAGTGCCGAAATACCAGACGAAAAGGCTCATCGAGTAACGGGATCGATCAAGCCTGGCATCGGTCCAGTGACGCCGATACTGCGGCTCGACCAGATTGCGGTAGGTCCAGGCGGTATCGCCGTTGGAGACGACGATGTCGGCCGCGATGGTTTCGCCATCGGCAAGCTCGACACCGCTCGCACGACCCTGGGTCACGGTGATGCGGGTGACCTCAGCGTTGTAGCGGATGGTCGAGCCCTGTTCGGTGATGAGACCGACCAGGCCCCTGACCAGCGAGCCGGTGCCGCCCATTGCCCAGTGCACGCCATGGCGCTTTTCGAGCGAGGCGATCAGCGCATAGGCGCAGGTGACCGAGAAGGGATTGCCACCGATCAGCAGCGGATGAAAGCTGAAGACGATCCGCAGCTTGGGATTCTTGAAGTGCGACGCAGCCAGTGTGTAGATGCTGCTCCAGGCCCGCATGCGGGTAAACGACGGTATCGCTTCGAGCAGATCACCAAAGGAGTCGAACGCGGTGTCGGCCATGCCTTCGAAACCGAGCCGATAGCACTTCTCGGCATCGACCATGAAGTTTTCGTAACCCGCGACATCGTCATGCGAAAAGCGGGCAACCTCGGCCCGCATGCGCACCGGGTCGCCGGTGTAGTCGAACCAGGTGCCGTCGTCGAAGCGGATCCGGTAGAAGGGATCCATCGCCTTGAGGGTGACATCGTCCTCACGGCGACGCCCGCACAGGGTCCAGAGCTCATCGAACAGAAAGGGCGCGGTGACGATCGTGGGGCCGGCGTCAAACGTGAATCCGTCGCGCTTGTAGACATAGGCGCGTCCGCCGGGTGCATCGAGCTTTTCCAGAACCGTCACCCGCCAGCCGCTTGCTGCCAATCTGATGGCTGATGCCAGGCCGCCGAAACCACTGCCGATGACGACCGCATGCGGCTTTTCAGCCTCTCCCGATGTGCCTTTGCGCACCGGCTCCGCGCCAGCATGCACTTCATCGAAAGAGAGGTAGGGCTTGACTGGCCTCATTGCACGCGCTCCAAATTAATCGATCCAGTGTAAATCATAGTTGACGCTTTTGCGTGTCAGATGCAGACTGCTTCGATGGCTGCCGTGCTGTCTCGACCCACCTTTTCGACCGTCACCGAACTGCTGAAACCGATCACCTGGTTTCCGCCGATGTGGGCCTTTTCATGCGGTGTCGTGGCGTCTGGCGTATCGCCGTCCGGCCGCTGGCCGCTGATCATCGTGGGTGTTCTGCTGGCCGGCCCGCTGGTCTGCGCGACCAGCCAGGCTGTGAACGACTGGTATGACCGGCATGTCGATGCCATCAATGAACCCGACCGGCCGATTCCGTCGGGCCGCATGCCCGGCACATGGGGACTGTACATCGCCTGCGGCTGGACGGTGCTGTCAATGCTGGTGGCACTGCTGCTCGGACCCTGGGGCTTTGGCGCAACCGTGATCGGCCTGATCCTGGCCTGGGCCTACAGCGCCCCGCCAGTGCGCCTGAAGCTCAACGGCTGGTATGGCAATGCGGCCTGCGGCCTGTGCTACGAAGGGCTGGCCTGGGTGACCGGTGCGGCGGTGATGGCCGGCGGCGTGATCCCCGATGCCCGATCGCTGGCGCTAGCCGGCCTCTACAGCCTGGGCGCTCACGGCATCATGACGCTGAATGACTTCAAGGCGGTCGACGGTGATCGCCAGATGGGCGTGCGATCGCTGCCGGTGCAGCTGGGCATCGTGCCGGCTGCCAAATCGGCCAGCTGGACCATGGCGGTGCCGCAACTCGTGGTGATCGGGTTGCTCAGTCACTGGGGCTGTCCGGGCCATGCCGCCGTGATCGCCGGCCTGCTCGTCATTCAGGGCGTGATGATGAACTGGTTCGTGGCCGAGCCGAGCAAGCGTGCGCTCTATTACAGCGGATTCGGTGTGCCGCTTTTCGTGGCCGGCATGATGGTCAGTGCTTTCGCGCTTCGCTCCCTGATTGGCGGCTGAAACCATGGCCAAACCTCACTTCGGATGGTTGAGCATTGCCCGACTGGGCCTGGTCCAGATGGCACTCGGCGCCATCGTCGTGCTGACCACCTCCACCCTGAATCGCGTGATGGTGGTCGAACTGGCGCTGCCGGCACTGCTGCCGGGTCTGCTGGTCGGCGTGCATTACGCCATGCAGGGTCTGAGGCCACGGATGGGTTTCGGCTCGGATGTTGGCGGACGCAGCACGCCATGGATCGTCGGCGGCATGGCCGTGCTGGCCACCGGCGGTGTCGGCGCGTCGGGAGCAATCGCGTTGATGGCCAGCAATACACCGCTGGGTATCGCGGCGGCGGTGCTGTCCTTTGCGGTGATCGGCATCGGTGTCAGTGCCTGCGGCACCAATCTGCTGGTCCTGCTGGCCAAGCGGGTCGAGGCACCGCGTCGTGCGGCCGCCGCGACTATTGTCTGGCTGATGATGATCATGGGATTCGCGATCACCGCTGGCGTTGCCGGCAAGCTGCTCGATCCTTATTCTTCCGAGCGCCTGATCGCCGTCACCGCAGCCGTCGCTGCCATGGCGATCACGGTGACGCTTCTGGCCCTCTACCGGCTCGAAGGTGCGCCAATCAGTGAATCGGCCGCTGCCGATCAGGGCGCGGCCGGCGAGCCCAAGCCCGGCTTCGTCCAGGCGCTGCGCGAAGTCTGGTCCGAGCCGGCGGCGCGCCAGTTCACGATCTTCGTCTTCGTCTCGATGCTGGCCTACAGCGCTCAGGACCTGATCCTTGAGCCCTTTGCCGGCGCTGTCTTTGGCTTTGCGCCGGGCGCCTCGACTCAGCTGTCGGGCATTCAGCACGGTGGCGCCTTCGCCGGCATGGTGCTCGCAGCACTGGCCGGCAGCGAGTTTGCCGGTCGACAGTTCGGCTCCTTGCGCAGCTGGACAATTGGCGGCTGCATCGCCTCGGCAATCGCCCTGGCAGGGCTGGTGGCCGCAGGCGTGTTCGCCGGCGACTGGCCGCTAAAAGCCAATGTCTTTGCGCTCGGTGCTGCCAACGGCGCGTTTGCGATTGCCGCCATCGCATCCATGATGCGCCTGGCTGGCGAAG